>NZ_JBIBHU010000001.1:0-415242 GCF_042957205.1 Kitasatospora sp. NPDC008115
ACCGGACTCCGCCTCCCCACCACCCTCATCTTCGACCACCCCACACCCACCGCCCTCGCCACCTACATCCACACCCACATCCCCACCACCACGGAAGAGACCTCACTTTCCGTTCTGGATGAACTGGACAGGCTGGAAAAGGCACTCGCGAAACCCGCGACGGACCAGCAGCAGCAAGAACAGATCACGGCACGCCTCAACGAGCTCGTGCGGCGCTGGAACAGGGCCCACCAGGCGTCGGAGGAATCGCTCGACGACGATCTGACATCCGCGACCGACGAAGAGCTGTTCGAAGCCTTTGACAACAACTTCGCTTGATCCACGCTCCGTCAACGGAACTCCCTACGAGGTGACACGCATGTCAAATGAGGACAAGCTCCGCGATTACCTGCGCCGTTCGATGGCCGAACTGCGCCAGGCCCAACGGCGTCTGCGCGAGTTGGAGGAGGGACAGCAGGAGCCGATAGCCATCGTCGGAATGGCCTGCCGGATGCCGGGAGACGTGTCGTCCCCGGAGGACCTGTGGGACCTGGTCGCGTCCGGGACCGACGCGATCGTCGAATTCCCCGACGACCGCGGCTGGGACCTGGAGGGGATCTACGACCCCGATCCCGAGGTCCCCTGGAAGTCCACCGTCCGGCACGGCGGTTTCATGCGCGACGTCAGCGGATTCGACACCGAGTTCTTCGGGATCAGCCCGCGCGAGGCGCTGGCCATGGACCCCCAGCAGCGCCTGATGCTCGAATGCGCGTGGGAGACCTGCGAGCGCACCGGAATCGACCCGGCCACCCTGCGCGGCAGCCGCACCGGGGTGTTCGCGGGACTCGTCCAGTCGTACGCGCCTCAGATCAGCCGCCCGCCGGAGGAGTTGGAAGGCTTTCTGCTGACGGGCAGCACCGCCAGCGTGGCGTCCGGACGGGTGGCCTATGTGCTCGGGCTCGAAGGCCCGGCGGTGACCATCGACAGCGCCTGCTCGTCCTCCCTGGTCGCCCTCCACCTCGCCGCCCAGGCCCTGCGCAACAACGAGTGCGACCTCGCCCTCGCGGGTGGCGTCGCCGTGCTGTCCGAGCCCGACGGCTTCGCCGAGTTCAGCAGGCAGCGCGGGCTCGCCGCCGACGGCCGCTGCAAGCCGTTCGCGGCGGCCGCCGACGGGACCGGGTTCTCCGAGGGTGTCGGCCTGGTCATGCTGGAGCGCCTCTCGGACGCCCAGCGCAACGGCCGCACCGTGCTGGCCCTCATCCGGGGCAGTGCCGTCAACCAGGACGGCGCCAGCAACGGACTCACCGCGCCCAACGGCCCCTCCCAGGAGCGGGTGATCCGCCAGGCCCTGGCGAGCGCGGGCCTGACCACCGATCAGGTGGACGCCGTCGACGCCCACGGCACCGGAACCCGCCTCGGCGACCCCATCGAGGCCCAGGCGCTCCTCGCCACCTACGGCCAGGACCGCCCCGCCGACCAGCCCCTGCACCTCGGCTCCATCAAGTCGAACATCGGCCACACCGCCGCAGCGGCCGGCGTCGCCAGCGTCATCAAGATGATCCTGGCCATGCAGCACGGCACCCTGCCCCAGTCGCTCCACATCGACGAGCCGACCCCGCACGTCGACTGGACCGCCGGCAACATCAGCCTGCTGACCGAGCAGACCCCGTGGCCGGTCACCGACCACCCACGCCGCGCCGCCGTCTCCTCCTTCGGCATCAGCGGCACCAACGCCCACCTCATCCTCGAACAACCCCCCGCCACCGAGGCCGACACGGCCGACGACACCATCCCGGATCCGGCCGACGACGAGGCGACGGACGGACCGCACGTCTGGCTCGTCTCCGGCAAGTCCGCCGACGCCCTGGCCGACCAGGCGGACCGGCTGCACACCTTCGTCGCCGGTCGTCCCGACGTGGACGCCCGTGACATCGCCCATGCCCTGGCCACCACCCGCACCGCGTTCGAGCACCGCGCCGCCGTCATCGCCCACGACCGTACCGACCTGCTCGACGCACTCGCCGCGCTGAAGGAGGGCCGGCCCTCACCCCACCTGGTGACCGCCGACCAGCGCCCGCAGGCCAACGGCAGGACGGCGTTCGTCTTCCCCGGTCAGGGCTCGCAGTGGGCCGGCATGGGCCGCGACCTGTTCCGGACCAGCACCGTCTTCCGCGACCACATCCATGCCTGCGCCGAGGCCTTGGCCCCGCACGTCGACTGGTCGCTCCTCGACGTCATCCAGGACCACCCCGACGCGGCCTCCCTGGAGCGGATCGACGTCATCCAGCCGGTCCTGTTCGCCACCATGGTCTCCCTCGCCGCCCTCTGGCAGTCCCACGGCGTCCAGCCCCACGCGGTCATCGGTCACTCCCAGGGTGAGATCGCCGCGGCCCACATCGCCGGCATCCTCACCCTGCCCGACGCCGCACGCATCGTCGCGCTGCGCTCCCAGGCCCTGCGCCAGATCTCCGGCGAGGGCGGCATGGTCTCCCTGCCCCTGCCCGCCGACCAGGCCGAAGCCCTCCTTGCCCCTTGGACCGACCGCATCAGCGTCGCCGCGTTCAACGGCCCCGCCACCACCATCGTCTCCGGCGACACCTCCGCCCTCGCCGAGCTCGTAGCCGCCTGCACCGATCAGCACATCGACGCCCGCACCGTCCCTTCGGACGTCCCCGGACACTCCTTCTACCTGGAGAAGTTCCGCGACCGTCTGCTCCATGACCTGCGCGACGTCACCCCCCAGGTCGGTCACACCCCCTTCTACTCGACCGTCACCGGCGCCCTCGTCACCGACACCACCACCCTGGACACCGAGTACTGGTACCGGAACCTCCGCCAGACGGTCCGCTTCACCGACACCGCCAACGCGCTCATCACCGACGGCCACCACCAGCTCATCGAGATCAGCACCCACCCCGTCCTGACCACCAGCATCCAGGACATCCTCGACCACACCGACCACACCGACACCCCCACGCTCACCACCGGCACCCTCCGCCGTCACAAGGGCGACTGGGCCCAGTTCCTCGCCTCCGCCGCCCAACTCCACGCCCACGGTGCGCTCGTCGACTGGAGCACCCACACCGCTCCCGCCACCAAGCACCCCGTCGACCTGCCCACCTACGCGTTCCAGCACCAGCGCTACTGGCTCACCCACACGCCGACCACCTCGGGCGACGCCTCCACGTTCGGGCTCGACACCACCGACCACCCCTTCCTCACCGCGAACCTCGAACTCCCGGACGGCGGCCGCGTCTTCACCGGCACCCTCTCCACGAACACCCACCCCTGGCTGAGCGACCACGCCATCACCACCACCACCCTCCTGCCCGGCACCGCCTTCGTCGACCTCGCCCTCCACACCGGCCACCACACCGGCCACCCCCACCTCGAAGAACTCACCCTCCACGCCCCACTCCTGCTCAACGGCACCCACCCCCTCGACCTCCAGGCCACCCTCTCCCCGCCGCAGGACGAGCGCCGCACCCTCACCATCCGCTCCCGCCCCCACACCACCACTCCCGACGACGCGGTCGCCTGGACCACCCACGCCACCGCCACCCTCACCACCACCGGCCCCGCCGGCGACCAGGCAGCCGACCTGACCACCTGGCCACCCGCCAACACCACCCCGGTCGACGTCACCGACGCCTACCCGCTGCTGGCCGACCACGGCTACACCTACGGCCCCGCCTTCCAAGGCCTCACCGCCGCCTGGCGCGACGAGCACCACACCTACGCCGACATCACCCTCCCCGAGGACCTCGAAGCCGACGCCTTCGACATCCACCCCGCCCTCCTCGACGCCGCCCTCCACGCCATCGGCCTGGACACACTGGACGGCCGGCCGGGATCGATGCGGCTGCCGTTCTCCTGGTCCGGTGTCGACCTGTACTCCACCGGAGCCCGCCGCCTGCGCGCCAGGCTCACCCCGACCGGCCCGGACACCATCCGCATCCACCTCGCCGACGCGGGCGGCGCCCCCGTCGCCGCCATCGAGGCCCTCACCACCCGCCCCCTGCCGGCCGAGCAGCTCGCCGACCTGGCCTCCCGCCAGTCGCCGTCGCAGCCGCTGCTGCTGGTGGACTGGACGACGGTCCCCGTCGCGGCCGAAGCGGCATCGCCCTCCGCCACGTGGGCGGTCCTCGCCGGCCGGGTCAACGGCGCGGACTCCGGCTTCGGGCAGGTCCCCGTGGCGGACCTCGGCGCGGCCGGCTACGCGGACCTCGCCTCGCTGCGTACCGCGATCGAGGCCGGTGCGCCGGTCCCGGACCTGGTGCTGCTGCCCTACGCCTCCGCCCCCGACGGCGACGGCCCGGTCGGCGGGGCGCACACGGCGGTCCGCGAGGTGCTGCCGGTCGTCCAGGAGTGGCTGGCGACAGAGGCGTTCACGGCGTCGCGGCTCGTGGTGGTGACGCGCAACACGGTCTGGGGCCGACCCGGCGGGGACGGGTCGATCTCGCTGGCGGACACCCCGCTGTGGGGGCTGCTGAGGTCGGCGCAGTCGGAGCACCCCGGCCGGTTCGCGCTGCTCGACATCGACGACGCGACCTCCTCCCTCGGCGCCATGACCTCGGCCCTGGCCACCGACGAGCCGCAGCTGGCCCTGCGGGACGGCACCGTGTACGCGCCGCGGCTGACCCGCCTGGACTCCCGGAAGGCGCTGTGGGTGCCTGAAGGGGCCGCGGCGTGGCGGATGGAGCTGAACGGGGAGGGGACGCTGGACCACCTCACCCTGGCGGCGCTGTCCACCGGCGACGACGTCCCGCTCGCGCCGGGCGAGGTGCGGCTCGCGGTGCGGGCGTCCGGGATGAACTTCCGCGACGCCCTCATCGCCCTCGGCATGTACCCGGGCGAGGGGGCCCACCTCGGCAGCGAGGCCGCGGGTGTGGTGCTCCAGGTCGGTCCCGGCGTCGACGAGTTCGTGCCGGGCGACCGGGTGATGGGCCTGGTCCCGCACTCCATGGCCTCCGAGGCGGTCACCGACCACCGGATGCTCGTCCGCGTGCCGGCCGGGTGGTCCTTCGTCGAGGCGGCCGCCGTGCCGGTCGTCTTCCTGACCGCCTACTACGGCCTGGCCGACCTGGCCCGGCTGGCCGCGGGCGAGAAGGTGCTGGTGCACGCCGCGGCCGGTGGCGTGGGCATGGCCGCGGTGCAGCTGGCCCGGCACTGGGGTGCGGAGGTCTTCGCCACCGCCAGTCAGGGCAAGTGGGCCGCGCTGCGGGAGATGGGGCTCGACGACGCCCACATCGCCTCCTCCCGCACCCTCGACTTCGAGGAGCTGTTCCTGACGGCCACCGGCGGCCGGGGTGTCGATGTCGTGCTCAACTCCCTGGCCCGGGAGTTCGTGGACGCGTCGCTGCGGGTGCTGCCGGAAGGCGGCCGATTCGTGGACATGGGCAAGACGGACGTCCGGGACCCCGAGGCGGTCGCCGAGGCGCATCCGGGGGTCGCGTACCGGAACTTCGACCTGTTCGAGGCGGGGCCCGAACGGATCCGGGAGATCCTGACCGAGCTGCTGGGCCTCTTCGAGGCGGGGGTGCTCCGGCCGCTGCCCGTCACGGCCTGGGACATCCGGCAGGCGCCCGAGGCGTTCCGCTTCCTCAGCCAGGCGCGTCACGTCGGCAAGATGGTGCTGACCGTGCCGCGCGCGCCGGCCCCCGAAGGAACCGTGCTGATCACCGGCGGCACCGGCACCCTGGGCAGCCTCCTCGCCCACCACCTGGTCGGCCAGGGGCACACCCGGCTGCTCCTGGTCAGCCGCAGCGGCCTCCGGGCCGAGGGCGCCGAGCAGCTGCGCAAGGAGCTGAACGACCTCGGCGCCGAGGTCACCATCGCCGCCTGCGACACCGCCGACGCCGGCCAACTCGCCACCCTCCTCGCCGGCATCCCCGACGAGCACCCCCTCACCGCCGTCGTCCACACCGCGGGCGCCCTGGCCGACGCCACGGTGGAGAAGATCACCCTGGACAGCCTGGACACCGTCCTGGCGCCGAAGGCCGACGCCGCCTGGAACCTGCACGTCCAGACCCGGCACCTCGACCTCGCCGCCTTCGTCCTCTACTCGTCCGCGGCCGGCTCGCTGGGGAGCCCGGGGCAGGCGAACTACGCGGCCGCCAACACCTTCCTGGACGCCCTGGCCCACCACCGGCAGGCGCTCGGGCTGCCCGCCACCTCCATGGCCTGGGGATTCTGGGAGCAGACGAGCAGCCTGACCGGGCACCTCAACACGACCGACCTCAGCCGCATCAACCGCAACGGCATCGCGCCCATGACCAGCGCCGAGGGACTGGCCCTGTTCGACCGGGCCCTGGCGGCCGGCAACGCCGCCCTGGTCACCGCGCACTTCAACCTCGCCGCGGTGAGGGATGCCGCCGCCGAGCTGCCGCCCTTCTTCCGGAACCTCGTGAAGGGCGGGCGCCGGGCGCTCGCCGCGACCTCGGTCGACGGCGGGGGGCGCAACAGCCTGACCGAGCGGCTCGCTCCGATGAGCGACCGCCAGCGCGACCAGCTGCTGGTCAACCTGATCCGCGACCAGCTCGCCGCCACGCTCGGCCGCATCGACCCGTCCACGATCGAGACGGACAGCGCCTTCAAGGAGCTGGGCATCGACTCGCTGACCGGCGTGGAGCTGCGCAACAAGCTGAGCGCCGACACGGGTATCCGGCTGCCGGCGACCCTGGTCTTCGACCACCCGACCCCGATGGCGCTCGCCCGGTACCTGCGCGAGCAGCTCGCGCCCGGCCTGCCGGAGGCCGAGCCGCCGGTGCTCTCCGAGCTGGCGGGCCTGGAGTCGGCCCTGGCCGGGCTGACCGAGGAGCCCGACGAGCAGACCCACGCCCGGGTCGCCCAGCGGCTGGAGGCGGTCGTGGCGAAGTGGAAGCGGCTGCGGACGAGCGAGGCCGAGCCGGAGCAGGACGTGGCCCGGCGGATGGAGTCGGCGTCGGCCAGCGAGATCCTGGACTTCATCAACAAGGAGCTGCGCGTCCAGCCCTGACGGGCGGCCCCGAGCAGGACGGCGAAGGGCCCCGGTCCAGGAGACCGGGGCCCTTCGCCGTGAGCGGACCGCCCTGTGCGCGCCCGAGGGACGGTGTCAGCTCCGCGGCGCGGCCGGCACGTCGTCCAGGTGCGCGGCGGCCGGCTCCGCGGCGGCCTCGGACCCGAACTCCTCCAGCCGCGTCTTCAGGTCGGTCAGCACGTCCGCCGCCTCCGCGCCGTCGATGACGCGGTGGTCGAAGGCGAGGCTGAGGCGCATCATCGGGGCGACGGTGATCGATCCGTCCCGGACGACCGGGCGGTCGGACATCCGGCCGACGCCGAGCGTGATGGTCGTGCCGCCCACCGAGTGGAAGCCGTCCACGGCCCGGTGCCCCAGCGAGGTGACCGCGAAGGTCCCGACCAGCTGCGGCCGCTTGCCCAGGCCGCGGATGCCCGCGCGGAAGGCCAGCCGTCCCAGCGGGACGGGCAGCCTGCGGAGCGCCCTGACCTTCGCGAACTGCGGCATGGTCTCCGGATCGCCGTCCCGGACGACCTCGATCTGCCGCTGGATGTCCGCCTGGTCGGCCACGTGCACGTCCGGCAGCACGGTGGACAGGACCACCCGCCGGCCGTTGACCGTCTTGTCGAACGTGACCTTGCCCGAGACGCCGGAGAACCTGGCGACCTTCGGCGCGAACGTGCCCCGGACGGCCGCGTTGGCCTCGGGGTGCGCCGCCAGCACGCGTCCCGCGGCGTGGACGATGTAGGAGACGAGGGAGAGGTGCTCCCCCGCCGCGCGTGCGGCGGCCCGGTGCCGCCGCACGGCCGTCATGTCGACCTCCGTGTCCAGGAAGACCGGGGCGAACGATCTGATGTGTTCGAGGAAGTACAGGGTGGGTCGCCGCTCCGGGGCCAGGGGTGCGGCGTTCACTGGGCCACCACGAGGGTGTGGAGCCCGGCGAGGCTGGGGGCCTCCAGCATGTCCGGCAGGGAGAGGCTCTTGCCCGTGCGCTGTTCCAGGATGGTGAGCAGCCACAGCATCTGCACGGAGTCCCAGCCGGGCAGTTCGTCGAAGCTCAGCTCGACGTCCTGTTCCGTGAGGGGGATTCCGAGCTCGTCGCGGACGATCGAGACGAATTCATCGATGTTCATCACATTCCACCTACAGTTCCTCGTGGAGCGACACGTGTTCCGGTCGGTCGGGTATCTGACGAAGGTCGTGGCGGAACACGAGCGCGGCCCCGTCCTCCGCCGCGGGTGTGAATCCGTAGCGCGGATAGAGGTCCTTCACCGCGCCGTTCTTCTTGGTGGGGCGGTAGGTTCCGTACACGGCCTGGACGCCGTCGGCCTTGGCCCGTTCCAGGACGGCGGCGAGGGCGGCCTGTTCGATGCCGCGTGAGAACACCCGGCAGCTCAGGACGAAGTTGTCGATGTGCAGGATGTCCCCGTCCTGCCTGGTGAACACGGCGCCGACGAGGCCGTTGTCGCCGAAGCGGTCCCCGGAGTGGATCGTCAGCACCCGTGCGGCCGGGTCGTCCGCCAGTTCCCGGACCTGGGCCTGCTGGAGGCGGCGGGTCGTGAGGTTGAACTGGTTGGTGCGCAGGGTCAGTTGCGACACGCGCGGGATCTCGGCGTCCTGGACGGCGGCCAGCCGGACGGTGACCTTCAGTTCGCGCAGGAAGTCCTGGACCGAGTCGAAGCTGTCCAGGAAGTCCTTCCGGACGAGTTCCTCCTGGTACCTGACGACCCGCCGGCGGTCCTCGACGGTCAGTACCGGGGTGTCGAACCAGCCGTCCCGCAGGATCTTCCCGACGTGCAGTGCGGGGTCGCCGTCCACCCGTACGACGGCGACGCCGGGCAGTTCGCTCCGGACGAGGCCGCATTCGAGGGCGCTGTCGTCGACGAAGACGAAGCTGTCCACGCCGAGGTTGAGCGTCTGCGCGAGTTCGGTCAGGTTGTCGTGCTTGGGGCGCCAGTTGGCGATGATGCGGACCATGTCGTCCTCGCGCAGCACCGAGTCCTGGCGCTCCCGGAAGGCCTCGCGCACCAGCGTGATCTCGTTCTTGCTCACCACCGCGACCAGGACGCCCTGGGAGCCGATCTGCTTGACCACGCGCTGGACGCCGTTGAACGCCTCGCCCTTGGGGCTGCCGGACAGTTCGACGCCCTCGACGCCGTCGTCGCCGAGCACCCCTCCCCAGAGCGTGCCGTCCAGGTCGAGGACGAGGCACTTCTTGCTCCTCCCCGCGGTGTGCCGCGCCAGGTGGCCGATCTCCCTGGCGTAGCGGGCCAGCAGTTCGGCCGACAGGTGGGCCTTGGCGTAGGTGCTCATCCGCGGGTCGGTGACCGCGATGCCCTCGGCCACCAGCGGGTCCAGGTCGATCACGACGAGGCCGGGCGCCTCGGCCGCCATCCGCAGCAGCCGGGCGTTGGCCTCGCGCCAGACCGCCCCCAGTTCGCTCCTGGAGCGGTGGTCGACGAGTTGGGCGGTGAACCGCCGGGGCAGCGGCATGGTGTTGAGGACGAGCGTCCCGTGGGCGCCGGCCGTGAAGGCGGCCGTGATCCGCTCCAGGGTGCGGAGCTTGTCGTCGAGGACCCGTTCGACGTCGGCCGGCCGCCAGGGGACCGGCACCTCGTCGAAGACGATCATCGGATCGAGCACGCAGAGCGTCAGGTCGGCGCCGCGACGGTAGAGCTCGCTGTCCTGGTCCAGGAGGTCGAAGACATAGCTGTCGAAGTCGCTCACGAACGGGCGCAGGAGCAGTCCGTGCCTGGCCAGCTCGCCGGTGAGCGGCGGTACGAGCGTCGACAGGGTGCCGTGGCCGGTGACGGCGACGGTGACGGCCGTGCTGTCGGGATGGGCCTTCAGCACGTCGTCGGGGTCGAGCCGCGCGAGCTGGTGGCACGCGCGCGCGAAGTCCGCCGGTTCCGCCGCCGAGAGCAGACCGGCCAAGCGTGGATAACTCGCCACCGCCTGGCCGGATGAAAACAGCCGGAGCAGCTCATCTGTGATATCGGGCACGGAGCCCGAGGGCACGACAGGTTCCACCATTCTCCTCATTTCCGCCCGCAACGGAGGAAAACCGGTCGCCCACAGTGAGACCGTCCCGGCCCTTCCAGCGCGGATATCGTAGGTTTCCGCGCTAACAGCCATCTGTCACAAAGCTTCCAGCGGACCGGCCGGCGAGGCGTCCGCGCCTGGTCAAGGGCCGGTCGGCCGGCGCCGCGAGCCGCAAAAGAGACATTCCAGACCGGGAATGCGGACGGCGGCACTCGATGAACGCCCGAGTGCCGCCGATCGACGGTTCGCGGACCCGGCCCGGTGTCCGGTGGCCGGGGCCCCCGCTTTACAATCTCCAGTACTTGTGCGACCGTTCGCGATGTTTGTCCGAAGGGGCACGCTGCGATTGTCCGAAAGGGCAAGCTGCCTGCGGTTTCGGGTGGCGCAACGCGCTCCGCAGCCCCTTCGTGCTTGAATTCCCTTCAGATGTCCCCGAGAGAAGCCCGCCAAAAGCAGCCACGCCCGCTGCCCTGGAAGGTAACGAAGGTTCGTCAAATGCGATATGAGATTCTGGGGTCTTTAAGGATAAAATCGGGAGAGAAAGAGTTCGCTTCCAGCACTCGAAAAGTCGAGATCATACTGGCGACGATGCTCATCAGATCCGATCAGATCGTCCCGACAAAGGATCTCCTCGCAGAACTGTGGGACGAGGACCAGCCGAAGCACGCCTCGGCCAGTCTCTACGCCTACGTCTCACAGTTACGCAAGCTGCTCGCCCAGGCGAGCGAACGCGATGACATGATCGCCACACGGACTTCGGGCTACGTACTCCACCTCGGAGCCGACGAACTCGATCTCCACGTCTTCGAGCAGGCCCTCAAACGGGGCCGCCGCGAACTCGCGTCCGGCAGAGCGAAAGAGGCCAACGCCGCCCTCAAGGAAGCCCTGTCCATCTGGCGCGGGTCTCCGCTCGACGGTCTGCAGGGGGGCCCGACCGTCAACAGCTTCATCCAGCGCATCAACGAACTGCGACTGGAATGCCTGGAGATGCTGATCGTGTCGAACTTCCTCCTCGACCGCCACCGCGAGATGATCAGCCTGCTGTATTCACTGATCGCCGATCACCCGCACCACGAGGTGTTCTACCAGCACCTGATGCTCGCCCTGTACCGGTCCCAGCGACAGGCGGACGCCCTCCACGTCTACGAGCGGGCCCGCGCCCTCACCGACAGTCTCGGACTGCGTCCGGGACGGTCGTTGCGCCAGCTCCACGAGGCCATCCTCAACAAGGACAGGAGAGTCCTCCGCACCTCCTATCCAGCGAGTTGGACGCCCCGCTCCCTGTAGACCGGTTCCGGTTCCGAATCACCCTCACAGCCCTGCAAAGGCCGTACCCCTTCCTCGCGTCGGGCCTCCCCTCCGCCCTCGACATCGCCCGCTGAGGTAATCGTTCGACCATCAGTGTTCCAAACGCTTCTCGCATCATGCTTGCACCTCGCTAACCTCGCCGATCATGGACTCCGCCGGCCCGCCGGCCGGGGCCGTGGGCAACACGGCCCCGACCGGCCAGGAGCGGGATGTGCGACCCCGCGACCGGTGACCGGACGGCGTGCACGTCCGCGGAAAACCGTGCTTGTTCGTGATCGGTGTCCGCTGCTAGCGTGAGAATGCGTGTCGAAAAAGCACCCAGACGCCGCCTCCTCCGCACGCGGCTCCTCCTCCGCCGGCCGGTGTGTCTGATACGCGCCCTCTTTTCGTGAGCCCCCTTGTTGGCGTGGACAAACGGCTGTTTCCCCGGTACTCCGTCGAATTCGACAGGCCGGCCCGGCCGTCGCCTGTCCCAGTTCTCACCGAAATTCGACAGAGAGGTCCGTGATGCAGCACATCATCGAGGCGGTCGAGTCGCCCGAAGCAGTCTCCGAAGACTTCGCCGCACTGGAGATTCCCGAGTCGCACCGGGCGGCCGTACTGTTCCGCAGCGAGCGCGACATGTTCGAGGGCATACCGGCCCCGGAGCGCGACACCCGGAAGTCCATCCACCTGGCCGAAGTCCCCACCCCGGAGCCCGGGGTGGGCGAGGTCCTGGTCGCGGTCATGGCCAGCGCCATCAACTACAACACCGTGTGGAGCGCGCTCGGCTCGCCGGTGTCCACCTTCGCGTTGCTGGAACGCTACGGGCGCACCGGCGGTTCGGCCGCGCGCCACGACCGGGAGTACCACGCGATCGGTTCCGACCTGGCCGGCGTCGTCCTGCGCACCGGCCCCGGCGTCCGGCGGTGGCGGCCCGGCGACCGGGTGGTGGCGCACTGCCTCTCGGTCGACCTGGAGGGTTCGGACGGCCACAACGACTCGATGCTCGACCCCGAGCAGCGGATCTGGGGCTACGAGACCAACTTCGGCGGCCTCGCCGAGATCGCGCTGGTCAGGGCGAACCAGCTAATGCCCAAGCCCGAGCGGCTGACCTGGGAGGAGGCCGCCGGCTCCGGGCTGGTCAACTCGACCGCCTACCGCCAGCTCGTCTCCCGCAACGGCGCGGGCATGAAGCAGGGCGACAACGTCCTCGTCTGGGGCGCCAGCGGCGGCCTGGGGTCGTACGCGACACAGCTCGTCCTGGCCGGCGGCGCCAATCCGATCTGCGTGGTCTCCAGCGCGCGCAAGGCCGAGCTGTGCCGGGCGATGGGCGCCACGGCCGTCATCGACCGCTCCGCGGAGGACTTCCGGTTCTGGAAGGACGAGCGGACGCAGGACCCCAGGGAGTGGAAGCGGTTCGGCTTGCGCATCCGCGAGCTGACCGGCGGCGAGGACGTCGACATCGTCTTCGAGCACCCCGGCCGGGAGACCTTCGGCGCCTCCGTCTACGTGACCCGCAAGGGCGGCACCGTCGTCACCTGCGCCTCCACCTCCGGGTACCTCCACGAGTACGACAACCGGTACCTCTGGATGTCCCTCAAGCGGATCGTCGGCTCGCACTTCGCCAACTACCGCGAGGCGTGGGAGGCCAACCGCCTCATCGTCAAGGGCAGGATCCACCCGACCCTGTCGAGGACGTACCCCCTCAAGGACACCGGCCAGGCGGCGTGGGACGTCCACCACAACGTGCACCAGGGCAAGATCGGCGTCCTCGCCCTCGCGCCCCGGGAGGGTCTGGGGGTGCGCGACCACGCCCTGCGGGCCGAGCACCTCGACGCCGTCAACCGCTTCCGCACGCCCGCCCCGGCCGACGGCGCCGGGGGCGGAGCCGCGCCGAGCGGGCACTGACCGGCCCGCCCACCGTACGCAGGTTGATCGATTCACGAAGCTGAGGGGACTCTGAGCGTGGTTCAGCAACACATGGTGGTCGGCATCGTCGGCCTGGGCTCACTGGGACAGAGCCTGCTGCGCGCACTCGACGCGAGCGGTGTCCGGGTGATCGGTGTCGACAGCGATCCGGACGTCGTCGCGAGAGTGCGCGCGCGGGCCGGCACCGCCGACGTGAGCGGCGAGTTCGGGCGGCTGGGCGGGGCCGACGTGGTCATCGAGGCGGTGTCCCGGCACGCGGACGCCAAGGAGGACGTGCTGCGCCGCCTGGGGGCGCTGCGCCCGGGCGTCACCGCGCTGGTCACGACGACGGCCTCGCTGTCGGTGCCGGCGCTCGCCATCGCGTCCGGCCGCCCCGAGCGGCTGGTGGGGCTGCGCTTCGCCGTCCCGTCGTCCCCGAGGGCGGGGGCACAGGTCGTCGGCACCACGATGACCGCGCCCGAGGCGGTCGCGGCGGTCGAGGAACTCCTGTCGCTGCTCGGGCACGCGGTCGCGCCGCGGGGCGCCGACCCGGCCGTCGCCCGGGAACTGCTGCTGCCCTACCTCGGCCGCGCCGTCGCGCTGCACGAGGAGGGGTACGCCTCCTGCGAGGACATCGACACCGCGATGCGGCTCGGGTGCGGCCTGCCCGCCGGCCCGTTCGAGATGCTCGACGCCATCGGCGTCGACACCGTGCACCGGGAACTCGACGACCTGCACCGGCGCACCGGCCTCGCGCACCACCGCCCGCCCGCCTCGCTGGAGCGGATGATCGCGGCCGGACGGCTGGGGCGCCAGAGCGGACGGGGCTTCCACGGCTACGACGAGTCCGGCCGGCGCACCGGGTCCGCGGCGCCGCGCCGTTCGACGGGCGGGGCCCCGGCCGTCGGGCACGTCGGCATCGTCGGCACCGGCACCATGGCCCGCGGCATCGCGCAGTCCCTGGCCCTCGCCGGGGTGGGGACCACGCTGGTGGGCCGGACCCTCGACCGGGCGGAGTTCGCGCGCGCGACCATCGGTTCGTCCCTGGCGCGGTCGGTCGAGCGGGGCCGGCTCGACGCCGACGCCGCGCGCACGGCGCTCGCCCGCGTCCACGCGGACCACGAGCCGTCCGTCCTCTTCGACTGCGACCTGGTCATCGAGGCGGTGGTCGAGGACCTGCCGGTCAAGCGGGCGGTCTTCGAGCAACTCGACAAGGTGTGCCGCCCCGGCGCGGTGCTCGCGACCACCACGTCCAGCCTCTCCGTCGCCGAGTGCGCGGCCTCCACCGGCCGGCCCGAGGACGTGATCGGCATGCACTTCTTCAACCCGGCCCAGGTGATGCGCCTGGTCGAGGTCGTACGCACCGAGGCGACGGGCGACACGGCCCACGCCGCCGTCCACGCCGTCTGCGCCGCCCTCGGCAAGACCGCCGTCGACTGCGCCGACCGGACCGGATTCATCGTCAACTACCTGCTCTTCCCCTACCTGAACCACGCCGTCCAGACACTGGAGAGCAGCCCGTCCCTCGACGTGGCGGAGGTCGACTCCTCCGTCGAGTCGCTGCTGGGCTTCCCCCTGGGCCCGTTCGCCCTCCTCGACACGGTGGGGCTCGACGTGTCCCTCGCCATCCTCCGCCGACTGCACGAGTCCTTCGGCACCGAGGACTTCGCCCCCTCCCCCGCCCTCACCCGCCTGACCGCCCTCGGCCACCTGGGCCGAAAGACCGGCCGCGGCTTCCACACGGTCTGACACCCCACGGCCCCACCGGCGCCTGAACTCCACCACACCCGCGGCGTGGTGGAGTTCAGGCGTCAGGCGGTGAAGTCCTCAGACGTTGAAGCGGAACTCCACGACGTCGCCGTCCTGCATGATGTAGTCCTTGCCCTCGATGCGGGCCTTGCCCTTGGCGCGGGCCTCGGGGAGGGAGCCGGTCTCGACGAGGTCGGTGAAGGAGATGACCTCGGCCTTGATGAAGCCCTTCTGGAAGTCGGTGTGGATCACACCGGCGGCCTCGGGGGCGGTGGCGCCCTTCTTGATGGTCCAGGCGCGGGCTTCCTTGGGGCCGGCGGTGAGGTAGGTCTGCAGGCCGAGGGTGTCGAAGCCGACGCGGGCGAGGGTGGCGAGGCCGGGCTCGTCCTGGCCCATGGACTGGAGGAGCTCCAGGGCCTCGGCGTCCTCCAGCTCGATCAGCTCGGACTCGATCTTGGCGTTGAGGAAGATCGCCTCGGCGGGGGCGACCAGCTCGCGCTGGGCCTGCTTGAAGTCCTCGTCGCCCAGCTCGTCCTCGTCGACGTTGAAGACGTAGAGGAAGGGCTTGGCGGTCAGCAGGTGCAGCTCGCGGATCGGGGCGGTGTCGAAGCCGGCCTCGAAGAGGGTCTTGCCGGTCTCCAGGATCGCCTGGGCGGCCTCGGCGGCGGCCAGGACGGGGGCGGTGTCCTTCTTGAGGCGCGCCTCCTTCTGGAGCCGGGGCAGGACCTTCTCGACGGTCTGGAGGTCGGCCAGGATCAGCTCGGTGTGGATGGTCTCGATGTCGTCCTTGGGGGACACCTTGCCGTCCACGTGGACCACGTCGGGGTCGGTGAAGGCGCGCACGACCTGGCAGATGGCGTCCGACTCGCGGATGTTCGCGAGGAACTTGTTGCCCAGGCCCTCGCCCTCGCTGGCGCCGCGGACGATGCCCGCGATGTCGACGAAGTCGACGGTGGCCGGGAGGATGCGCTGCGAGCCGAAGATCTCGGCGAGCTTGTCCAGCCGCTCGTCCGGGACGCCGACGACGCCGACGTTGGGCTCGATGGTGGCGAACGGGTAGTTGGCCGCCAGCACGTCGTTCTTGGTCAGGGCGTTGAACAGGGTCGACTTGCCGACGTTCGGCAGGCCGACGATTCCGATCGTGAGCGACATGAAGCGCAGTCCCGTGGGCTTGGAGGAGTTGGGCCGGCCCGGACGCCGGACCGGTCCCCCAGTCTACGGGCAGCGGGTCGGGCGTCCGCCGCCCCGGCGACGGCGGCCCGGCCGGGCGGCGGTCACACCAATACGCCGTCCGGAGACACGGACCAAGCCCCGACAGCCCATTACACAGTGTGGCGATGATCGGACCGTACGTTGGGTGGGTGGAGCAGAGCATCCGTACCCAGCCGCCAGGGCCCAGACGCCGATCGCCGAACGGCGCGGCCGGGGCCGCCGTCCCCGGGCCGGGAAGGGCCCGTGAGAGCGCGGGGGAGCCGGCCGAACCGCCCGGGCGGGCCCGCGGGAGGAACGCCGGGAAGTCCGCGGGCAAGGCCGCCGGTCGGGGCGGCGGACCGGGGTCCCGGCTACGCGCCGTGTCCGCGCCGCCCGACCGGCCCCGGCTCGCCGGACGGCTCTACGGGCGGCGGCGCAGCGGCCGGCCGGCCCGGCTGACCGCGGTCGGCGCCGGGGTGGTCGCGCTGGCGGCGACGGTGGCGGTGGCGGGCCTGGACCGGCTGGTCTTCGGCACGCCCGGGGTCCTGTTCGGCGTCGGCTACCTGCTGGTCTGCTTCCAGCTGGCGGTCCGGGTCCGGTACGCCGACCTGCTGGCCGCGCCGATCAGCGGGCCGATCGCCTTCGCCGTGGCGCTGCTGCTGTTCGGGCCGGTCACCTCCACCGGGTTCACCGCGCAGCTGGTGGCGCTGGCGACCAACCTGGCCACCCGTTCCGGCTGGCTGTTCTCGGGGACCGGGCTGGCCGCCGTGATCGCGCTGGCCCGGTTCGTCGCCCAGCGGCGGATCCACCGCGCGCGCTGATCCACCGCCCGCCGGGGAGGGGCGGGACGGAGGGTCAGGCGGTGGCGCGGGCCGCCGCCATGGCCGCGCCGACGATGCCGGCGTCGTTGCGCAGCTCCGCCGGGACCACCCGCGCCGTGCGCTCGCGCAGCAGCGGCAGGAACTTCTCGTGCTTGCGGCTCACCCCGCCGCCGATCACGATCAGCTGCGGCGAGAAGAGCATCTCCACCATGTCCAGGTACTCGTCCACCCGCCCGGCCCACTGCGGCCAGCTCAGCCCGTGCCGCTCCCTGGCCGCCGAGGAGGCGCGCCGTTCGGCGTCCTTTCCGCGCATCTGCAGGTGGCCGAGTTCGGTGTTGGGCACCAGCACGCCGTCCACGAACAGGGCGCTGCCGATGCCTGTGCCGAAGGTGAGCACCAGGACCACCCCGGACTGTCCCCGGCCGGCGCCGTGGGCGGTCTCGGCGAGGCCGGCCGCGTCGGCGTCGTTGAGCACCACGGCCGGCAGGTCGAGCGCCTCGCGGAACAGGCCGGCGGCGTCCAGACCGACCCAGCCCTTGTCGACGTTGGCGGCGGTCGTGGTGCGGCCGTCGACGACCACGCCGGGGAAGGTGAGGCCCACCGGACCCTGGTGGTCGAAGGTGCGGACCACCTCGCGGACGGCGGCGACGACGGCCTCCGGGGCGGAGGGCTGCGGGGTGAGGACCTTGCACCGCTCCTGGGCGAGCACGCCGCGGGCGAGGTCGACGGGGGCGCCCTTGATGCCCGAGCCGCCGATGTCCACACCGAATACCGCCGTCATCACGACCGCCCTCCGCCGAAGTCGTCCACAGGCCTGTGCACGGAACAAAACCTACGAGAACCCGCCCGGCCCCGCACAGCGGAGGACCCGGCACCCGAACGGGCCACCGGGTCCCGCGCCGGGGGTACGGCCGGGAAGGCCCGGCCGGAAGGCCTAGAGCTTGCCCGCGGCCTCGGCGCGCAGGTCGCGGCGGAGCTCCTTGGGCAGCGAGAAGACGAGGTGCTCCTCGGCGGTCTTGACGGTGGAGACGTCGTCGTAGCCGCGCGCGGCCAGCCACTCCAGCACGCCCTCGACCAGGATCTCCGGCACCGAGGCGCCGCTGGTCAGGCCGACCGTGGTGACGCCCTCCAGCCACTCCTCGCGGACCTCCTCGGCGAAGTCCACCAGGTGGGCGGCCTTGGCGCCGTACTCCAGGCCGACCTCGACCAGGCGCACGGAGTTGGAGGAGTTCTTCGAGCCGACCACGATCAGCAGGTCGGTCTCGGGGGCCATCTGCTTGACGGCGACCTGGCGGTTCTGGGTCGCGTAGCAGATGTCGTCGCTGGGCGGGCTGACCAGCAGCGGGAAGCGCTTCTTCAGCTCGCCGACGGTGGCCATGGTCTCGTCCACCGAGAGGGTGGTCTGGGAGAGCCAGACGACCTTGGACTCGTCGCGGACCTGCACGTTCTCGACGTCCTCGGCGCCGTCCACCAGGTGGATCCGGTCCGGGGCCTCGCCCATGGTGCCGATGACCTCCTCGTGGCCCTCGTGGCCCACCAGCAGGATGTCGTAGCCCTCGTCGGCGAAGCGCACGGCCTCCTTGTGCACCTTGGTCACCAGCGGGCAGGTGGCGTCGACGGTGGCGAGCTTGCCGGCCCGGGCCTCGTCGTGCACCGAGGGGGCGACGCCGTGGGCCGAGAAGACCACGATCGAGCCCTCGGGCACCTCCTCCGTCTCGTCGACGAAGATCGCGCCCTTCTTCTCCAGGGTCTGCACCACGTACTTGTTGTGGACGATCTGCTTACGGACGTAGATGGGGGCCCCGTACTGGTCCAGGGCCTTCTCCACGGCGATCACGGCGCGGTCGACGCCCGCGCAGTAGCCCCGGGGGGCGGCGAGCAGGACACGGCGCTGCGCGGTGTTGGAGGACATGGCTCCATCGTACGGGCGGAGCGCGGCCGCGCCGACGGGCGCCGCGTTCCCGCCGGAACCGGTCACAGGTGCTCAAATGTGGAAGCTATGAGCGAGCGAGTCGAACCGGGCGGCCCGGACCGGCCGGACGGGCTGCGGCGCAGCCTGGGTGTGCGCGACCTGATGGTGTACGGGCTGCTGTTCATCGCCCCGATGGCCCCGGTGGGCGTGTTCGGGGTGCTCGACGCCAAGAGCCACGGGGCGGTCGCCGCGGTCTACCTGGCGGCCACCGTGGCGATGGGATTCACCGCCGTCTCGTACGCCCGGATGGTGCGGGCGGTGCCGCGGACCGGTTCGGTCTACGCCTACGCGCGGGCCGGGCTGGGCGACGCGGCCGGGTTCGTGGCCGGCTGGATGGCGATGCTCGACTATCTGCTGATCCCCGCGGTCGCCTACCTGTTCTCGGGGATCGCGCTCAACTCGCTGGTGCCGGACGTCTCGCGCTGGGTGTGGACGGCGCTCGCGGTGGTGCTGACCACCGGCCTCAACCTGGCCGGGGTGCGGACGGCGGCCGTGGTGGGCTTCGCGGTGCTGGTGATGGAGCTCGCGGTGCTGGCGGTGTTCGTGGTCGCGGCGGTGGTGGTGCTGGCGCAGGGCGGCGCGCAGCGCGGCTGGGCGACCCCGTTCACGGCGGTCGGCGGCTTCTCGCTGACGGCGGTGCTCGCGGCGGTCTCCGTGGCGGTGCTGTCCTACCTGGGCTTCGACGCGATCGCGACCTTCGTGGAGGAGGCGGTCGGCGCGTCGGCGGCGGTGGCGCGGGCGGTGCTGTGGTGCCTGGCTCTGGCCGGCGTGCTGTTCGTGGCGCAGACGTACCTGGCGGCGCTGCTGGAGCCGCTCACCCCGCAGCAGCTGGCGGCGGACCCGGCGGCGCAGGGGTCGGCGTTCTACGACACGGTGGAGGACTCGGTCGGGCACTGGCTGCACGTGCTGGTCGCGGCGAGCAAGGCGATCGGCGCGGCGTTCGCGGCGCTGGCCGGGCAGGCGGCGGCCGGGCGGCTGCTGTTCGCGATGGGCCGCGACGGGCGGCTGCCGCGCTTCCTGGGCGCGGTGGACCCGGGCTCGGCGGTGCCCCGCCGGGCGCTGCTGGTGTCGGCGACGGTCACCCTGGTGGCGGCGGTCTGGGCGGCCGGCCGGGACGACGGCCTCGACCGGCTGACCTCGGTGGTGAACATCGGCGCGCTCACCGCGTTCACGCTGCTGCACGCCTCGGTGGTGGGCTGGTACGCGGTGCGGCACCGCTCGCGCAACCGGCTGGCGGACGTGGTGGTGCCGGTGCTGGGCGTGGCGGTGATCGGCGCGGTGGTGGCCGAGGCCTCGGGGACCGCGCAGGTGGTGGGGCTGGTCTGGCTGGCGGTCGGCCTGCTGGTGCTGCTCGGCCGGCGGGCTTCCGCTGTCGGCGGACGCCGATAGCCTCGTACGCATGGCGAATCCCAGTTCCCCCGAAGCTCCGCTCCCGGTCGGCAAGGTCTCCGCGCTGATCGGGGGCTGGGTCGACCGGCTCGGCGCGGTCTGGGTGGAGGGGCAGATCACCCAGCTCAGCCGGCGACCGGGGGCGGGCGTGGTGTTCCTGACGCTGCGCGACCCGCAGGCCGACGTCTCGCTGACCGTGACGTGCTTCCGCTCCGTCTTCGACCAGGTCGCGGACGCGGTGCAGGAGGGCTCGCGGGTGATCGTGCACGCCAAGCCCGAGTGGTACGCGGCGCGCGGCCAGCTCTCGCTGCGGGCCGCCGAGATCCGGCTGGTCGGGCTGGGCGAGTTGCTGGCCCGGCTGGAGCAGCTGAAGCGGCGGCTGGCCGGCGAGGGGCTGTTCGCCGCGGACCGCAAGAAGCCGCTGCCGTTCCTGCCGCAGTGCGTGGGGCTGGTGACCGGCCGGGGTTCGGCGGCCGAGCGGGACGTCCTGGAGAACGCCCGGCGGCGCTGGCCGGCGGTCCGCTTCGAGATCCGCAACGTGCCGGTGCAGGGCGTCAGCGCGGTGGAGCGGGTGAGCGCGGCCGTCCGCGAGCTGGACGAGCACCCCGAGGTGGACGTGATCGTGGTGGCCCGGGGCGGCGGCAGCGTCGAGGACCTGCTGCCGTTCTCGGACGAGGGCCTGGTGCGGCTGGTCGCGGCCGCCCGGACGCCGGTGGTGAGCGCGATCGGCCACGAGCCGGACCAGCCGCTGCTGGACTTCGTCGCCGACCTGCGCGCCTCCACGCCGACCGATGCCGCCAAACGGGTGGTTCCGGACGTCGGCGAGGAGCTGGCCAAGGTCCGCCAGCTGCGCGACCGGGCCCGGCGGCACGTGCAGGCGCGGGTGGAGCGCGAGCAGCACGGGCTGGACGGCGTGCGCAGCCGCCCGGTGCTGGCCGCGCCGCAGCGGATGCTGGACGGGCGCGGGCAGGAGGTGGCCGGGCTGCTGGAGCGGTCCCGGCGCACGCTGCGCCACCGGCTGGACCACGCGCAGAGCGACCTGGGGCACACCCTGGCCCGGGTGGTGGCGCTCTCCCCGGCGGCCACCCTGGAGCGCGGCTACGCGGTGCTCCAGCGGGGCGACGGCACGGTGGTGACCGATCCGGCGCAGGCCGTGGCCGGCGAGGGGCTGCACGCCCGGGTGGCGGGCGGCGGCTTCGACGTCACGGTGGCCGGCGGCTGAGCCGCGGCCGACGGCGGTCGCGCGGGGGCGGTCCGCGCTGTCGGCCCCGGCCCCTACGCTGGCGTCATGGCAGATCAGGAGCAGGACGCGACGGCCGCGGCCGCGCAGACCCCGACGGCGGACGACGCGCTGGGCTACGAGCACGCGCGGGACGCACTGCTGGAGGTGGTCCGGCAGTTGGAGAACGGCGGCACCTCGCTGGAGGAGTCGCTGGCGCTGTGGGAGCGCGGCGAGCAGCTGGCGAAGGTCTGCCAGCGCTGGCTGGACGGTGCCCGGGAGCGGCTGGACGCGGCGCTGGCCGCCGAGGAGGGGGCCGCGCCGCAGGGCTGATCCGGCGGGCCCCGGCCGGAGTGATACAGGTCACATTCAACGGTGGAATAGTTGAATCTTCATTTATGCTGAAACTCAACGATCGGCCGTGGTCGATCACCGACAACAGCCGTACCCCACCGTTTCTTCCTCCCCGAGGTGCATTGATCATGACCACCGACGCGCTGGTTCTCGACGCCGCCGCCCAGGACCTGCTGTTCCGCGAGGCCCGCACCGCCAACACCTTCACCGACGAGCCGGTCTCCGAGGAGCAGGTCAAGGCGATCTACGAGCTGGTGAAGTTCGGCCCGACGGCGATGAACCAGCAGCCGCTGCGCGTCGTGCTGGTCCGCTCGGCCGAGGCGCGCGAGCGCCTGGTCCAGCACCTCGGCGAGGGCAACAAGGCCAAGACCGCCGCCGCCCCGCTGACCGCCATCCTGGCCGTGGACAACGAGTTCCACGAGGAGCTGCCGACCGTCTTCCCGCACTTCCCCGGCGCCAAGGACTACTTCACCGAGCGCCCGGCCCGTGAGCGCTCGGCCGCGATGAACGGCGCTCTGCAGGCCGGCTACTTCATCATCGGCGTGCGCGCCGCCGGCCTGGCCGCCGGCCCGATGACCGGCTACGACGCCGAGGGCATCAACAAGGAGTTCTTCGCCGACGGCGAGCACTCGGTGCTGGCCGTGGTGAACATCGGCAAGCCGGGCGAGAACGCCTGGTACCCGCGCTCGCCGCGCCTGGCCTACGACGAGGTCGTCACCACCGTCTGAGCCTGAGGCCGACGGACGAGGGCCCCGCACACGGCGTGTGCGGGGCCCTTCGCGTTCGCTCCGGCGGGAACGGACTACTTCAGCGCCCGGGCCAGCTCGGCCAGCTCCTCGTAGGAGGCGGTGCCGGTCAGCACGGTCGTCGCCCCGCCGGACTGCACGGTGAGCGCCCGCGCCTTGGGACCCTGCACCCGCTCCCAGGCCTGCCCGGCGATGTCCACGGTGCCGTCCGGCTTCCCGTCGGCCACCGCCGCCTTCACCATGTCCTCGGGCTTGGCGTCGCTCTGCTCCACGGCCGCGTACTGGCCGGAGGGGGTGACGAAGCCCAGGTGCCAGGCGTTGCCCTTGCCGAGGCCCATCGACGCCGGGTTGTACGTCACCGAGGTGGCCCGCCACTGCGCGGGCAGGCCCTCCGGGGAGACCAGCGGATACGGCGCGGCCCGCTTCGCGGAGGCCGCGGCCACCGAGTACTCGACCGTGCGGACCCCGTCGCCGTCCGCGTCGTGCGGCAGGAACAGGTACCCGACCCAGACCACGACGCCGACGGCCAGCATCGACAGGACCATGTCCCGTACGGTCTGCCGGCCCCTCATGCCCTTGCTCTCTCCAGCCACCCCCACATGGTGACTCATGCCGACGCGCAGCCGCGCACCCGGGGTCTGCACGTCCGGGTGAACAGGGGCGGGACCCGCCGCCCGGGCCCCGCGGGGGGACCCGCGCCACAGACACCCGTCCCGGGGGCAGATACGATCGCAACACCCTCACCACGGCGTTCGACCAGGCAGTAGTCGGGCGCTCACTGGCCGTCGCGTACAGAGAGGTAACGACGATGACCACGCAGTACCCGCACCACCTGCCCAGCGCCCTGGAGGTCGCGCCGGAGGCTCCGGACCGGAACCTCGCGCTCGAACTCGTCCGGGTCACCGAGGCCGCCGCGCTCGCCGCCGGCCGCTGGGTCGGGCGCGGCGACAAGAACGGCGCCGACGGCGCGGCCGTCCGCGCCATGCGCACCCTCGTCTCCACCGTCTCGATGAACGGCATCGTCGTCATCGGCGAGGGCGAGAAGGACGAGGCACCGATGCTCTACAACGGCGAGCGGGTCGGCGACGGCACCGGCGCCGAGTGCGATGTCGCGGTGGACCCGGTCGACGGCACCACCCTCACCGCCAAGGGCATGAACAACGCGGTCGCCGTCCTGGCCGTCGCCGACCGCGGCACCATGTTCGACCCGAGCGCGGTCTTCTACATGGACAAGCTGGTCACCGGCCCGGAGGCCGCCGACTTCGTCGACATCACCGCGCCGCCGGCCGTCAACATCCGCCGGGTCGCCAAGGCCAAGGGCGTCGCCGTCGAGGACGTCACCGTCGTCGTCCTCGACCGCCCGCGCCACCAGAACCTGGTCCAGGAGATCCGCGAGGCGGGCGCCCGGATCAAGTACATCTCCGACGGCGACGTCGCCGGCGCCATCATGGCCGCCCGCGAGGGCACCGGCGTCGACCTGCTGATGGGCATCGGCGGCACCCCCGAGGGCATCATCGCCGCCTGCGCGATGAAGTGCATGGGCGGCGTGATCCAGGGCCGGCTCTGGCCCAAGGACGACGCCGAGCGCCAGAAGGCCCTGGACGCCGGGCACGACCTCGACCGGGTGCTCTCCACCGACGACCTGGTCAGCGGCGAGAACGTGTTCTTCGTCGCCACCGGCATCACCGACGGCGAGCTGCTGCGCGGCGTGCACTACCGCCAGGAGACCGCCACCACCAGCTCGCTGGTGATGCGCTCCAAGAGCGGCACCATCCGGGAGATCAACTCCACCCACAAGCTGTCCAAGCTGCGGGCCTACAGCGCGATCGACTTCGACCGCGCCAACTGACCCGGCCGCGGGCGCGCACGACACGGCCCGCGGGCTCGGCGAAATCCCCCTTCGCCGAGCCCGCGGGCTTTCTCGTCACCCGACGGGGCCCGCCCCCGGCGGTCAACCGGCGATCCGGCCCCGCGCTCCCGGCACCCGGGCCGCCTCGCGCAGCTCGGCGTCCCGGCGGCGGCGGCGCGCCAGCACCACCCGGCGCTCGGCCGCCGTCAGCCCGCCCCAGACCCCGTACGGCTCCGGCTGCGCCAGCGCGTGCTCCCGGCAGTCCAGCAGCACCGGGCAGCGGGCACAGACCTGCTTCGCCTGCTCCTCGCGCGACAGCCGGGCCGCGGTCGGCTCCTTGGACGGCGCGAAGAACAGGCCCACCTCGTCCCGCCGGCAGGCCGCGGCGGTGTGCCACGGGTTGTCCTCGCCGGCCGGCTGCGGGGCCGGGCGCCGGTCCAGCAACTGGGCCGCGACCACCGGCGAGGCGGCGGCGGACGGCCGCGCGGCCGGCGACGGGGCGGCCTGCTCAGGGGCGGCGGACGAGGTGGTGCGGGACTCGATCGGATGCAGCACGGCCGTACTCCTGACGAGGCTCTCGGACACGGGGAAGCTCGCTCCCCTGCCCAGCTGCGGGCCCCCGTTCACACCCCCGGGCCGGCCTCAGGCCGCCTCCGGTACGCAGCCGTACAAGAAGCGATGTGCCAGAGGAACTACCCCACGCCCGCGCGATTCATGCACACTGCACGCAACCGACTACAGCGTGCACCCGTCACAACGGCGAGTGCCCGGCCGGGAGTTGCCTCCGGCCGGGCACCGGGCCCGTGATCGGCGCGCGGCTCAGTCGGCGCCGAGCTGCTTGCGCACCCACTCCTTGAGCTTCTTGCCCCGGCGCGGCTTGGCCTCGCAGCCGCCGAACACCGCGGTGCCCTTCACCCGCACCACCGGCGCGTACGGGTCGGCCGCGGTCTGCTCCTTGACGTCGAAGCCGCCGAAGATGCCGACGCCGCCGCCGTGCAGGCTGACGTTCTCCGGCACCTTGATCTCCACCCCGCCGAAGATCGCCACCACGTCGATCACCACCTCGGGCGACTCGAAGACGGCGTCGGTCAGGTCGATCTCCACCCCGCCGAAGATCGCCACCGCCCGCAGGTGGGAGCCCACCCGCCAGCGCCCCTTGCGGGAGGAGCCGCCGAAGACCGCCAGCATGGTCGGCGCCTCGTTGCGGGCCGGCAGCCGCACCGGACCGTCCGGCCGGGGACCGGCCGCCGGGTCCGGGGCGCCCAGCGGGGCCTTCTCGAAGGAGATCTCGCGGTGCACCGGGAGGTCCCGGGTCAGCGGCACGAGCTCGCCCAGCGTCTTGGCCGCGTAGGCCGCCTCGATCCGCTCGGCGTGCTCCTCGACGTCCAGCCGTCCCTCGGCGTAGGCGTCGCGCAGCAGCTCCGCCACCCGTTCGCGGTCCGCGTCCGACGCCCGCATCTCGGCCTGCGCCACCGGGGCGTGCGCGGGCCGCGCGGGCGGCGTCGCCGCGGGCTTGGTCATCGGTACGGGCCCCTGCCCCTGATCGTCCATCTGCTGGTCCTGCGGGTCCTTCGACGGCGTGTTGTCCACGGGGTCAGCCTAGTCAACGGGGCAACCCCCGTACCCACCCGCGGGTGACCCTGGTCACGCAGGCGGACCTTCCCGCGTGCGGGAAATCGCCGGGTCCTACCCTTGAGGGTGGTTTCGCCCCTCCAGGGTGCTTCGCCGACGCAGCCGGAACACCGGCAACACTGGACACCTAAGGACCGCCCCCATGGCTCCCACGCCGGACTTCGAGTACAGCGACCTGCTCCCCCTGGGCGCTGACCCGACCCCCTACCGCAAGCTCACCTCCGAAGGCGTCTCCACCTTCGAGGCCGGCGGACGCACCTTCCTCCAGGTCGAGCCCGAGGCCCTGCGGCTGCTCACCGCCGAGGCGATGCACGACATCTCGCACTACCTGCGCCCGGCCCACCTCGCCCAGCTGCGCCGCATCCTGGACGACCCGGAGGCCAGCCCGAACGACCGCTTCGTGGCGCTGGACCTGCTGAAGAACGTCAACATCTCGGCCGGCGGCATCCTGCCGATGTGCCAGGACACCGGCACCGCCATCGTCATGGGCAAGCGCGGCCAGAACGTGCTCACCCGGGGCGGCGACGAGGCCGCCGTCGCGCGCGGCGTCTTCGACGCGTACACCAGGCTCAACCTGCGGTACTCCCAGATGGCCCCGGTCACCATGTGGGACGAGAAGAACACCGGCAACAACCTGCCGGCGCAGATCGAGCTGTACGCCACCGACGGCGACGCCTACAAGTTCCTCTTCATGGCCAAGGGCGGCGGCTCGGCCAACAAGTCGTACCTGTACCAGGAGACCAAGGCGATCCTGAACGAGGCGAGCATGCTCTCGTTCCTGGAGCAGAAGATCCGCTCGCTGGGCACCGCGGCCTGCCCGCCGTACCACCTGGCGATCGTGATCGGCGGCACCAGCGCGGAGTTCGCGCTGAAGACCGCCAAGTACGCCTCCGCGCACTACCTGGACAACCTGCCGACCTCCGGCGACGCGAAGACCGGCCACGGCTTCCGCGACCTGGAGCTGGAGGCCAAGGTCACCGAGCTGACCCAGAAGATCGGCATCGGCGCCCAGTTCGGCGGCAAGTACTTCTGCCACGACGTGCGCGTGGTCCGCCTGCCGCGCCACGGCGCCTCGCTGCCCGTCGCGATGGCCGTCTCCTGCTCGGCCGACCGCCAGGCGCTCGGCAAGATCACCGCCGAGGGCGTCTTCCTGGAGCAGCTGGAGACCGACCCGGCGAAGTACCTGCCGGACACCACCGACGAACACCTCGACGACGACGTGGTGCGCATCGACCTCGACCAGCCGATGTCCGCGATCCGCGCCGAACTCTCCAAGTACCCGGTGAAGACCCGGCTCTCGCTCACCGGCACCCTGGTCGTCGCCCGCGACATCGCGCACGCCAAGATCAAGGAGCGCCTGGACGCCGGCGAGGGCATGCCCAAGTACCTCCAGGACCACCCGGTCTACTACGCCGGCCCGGCCAAGACCCCCGAGGGCTACGCCTCCGGCTCCTTCGGCCCCACCACTGCCGGCCGGATGGACTCCTACGTCGACCAGTTCCAGGCCGCCGGCGGCTCGATGGTCATGCTCGCCAAGGGCAACCGCTCCAAGCAGGTCACCGACGCCTGCGCCCAGCACGGCGGCTTCTACCTCGGCTCCATCGGCGGCCCCGCCGCCCGCCTCGCCCAGGACTGCATCAAGAAGGTCGAGGTCCTGGAGTACGCCGAACTGGGCATGGAGGCCGTCTGGCGCATCGAGGTCGAGGACTTCCCGGCCTTCATCGTGGTCGACGACAAGGGCAACGACTTCTTCCGCGAGACGACCGAGGGCCCGCTGATCACCAGCCTGCGCGTCCGCTCCAAGGAGTAACCCTCCCCTTGCCCCCGCCCCGCCCCGGCCGCCCCCCGCGCCCGGGGCGGCGGCGTCGGAGGGGGTTCCGTTCCGGGCGGTCAGGCGTCGAAGTCGTACTCCAGGACGTAGGAGGCGGCGTCCAGGGTCATCTCGTTCAGCTCGACGACCTGGCCCTCGTCGGCGAAGGCGGTGCGGCAGATCAGGATGACGGGGGTGCCGGCCGAGAGGTCCAGGCGGGCCGCCTCGTCGGCGCTGGGCATCCGGGAGCGGACCTCCTCGCGGAAGTGCACCGGCTTGGCGCCGATCTCGGCGAGGCGGGCGTAGGTGCCGCCCGGGCCGGTGTCCTCGCGGGTGATGGCGGTGCCCGCGACCAGGCCGGCCGGCAGGTAGGACGTGGAGAGCAGGACCGGCTTGCCGTCCAGGACGAAGCGGCGGTGCCGGACGCACATCGGCTCGCCCGGGTCGACGCCGAGCACCCGGGCGACGTGCTCAGGCGCGCCCTGCTCGGTGACCGCGACCTGGTCGACGACCAGGCTGCGGTGGGCGGTGTCGGCCGACCATATCGAGCGGCCCGAGCCCCACTGGCCCTGGGCGAGCCGCTGGATCCCGCGCCGGCGCAGCGGCCGGAAGTCGCGGACGAAGACGCCCGCCCCGCGGCGGGCCTCGGCGATGCCCTCGCTCTGCAGCACGCCGAGCGCCTGGCGGGCGGTCATCCGGGCCACGCCGTAGGTGTCCATCAGGTCGTTCTCGCCGGGGAGCCGGTCGCCCGCGCGGTACTCGCCGGCGTCGATGGCCGCCTTCAGGGTGTCGGCGATCCGTTGGTACTTGGGCTGCTTCTCGCCGCTACTGCTGCCGACCATCGCCTTCTCCCTCGTCCTTCGCTGGAAATCGTAGGCGCGCCTTCGGTCTGCGGTAAGCCGATAGGACCGGTTCGACCGTTGACATCTCTAGAGATATTAGCTTCTCTAGAGATGCTGGGTAGTCGCCGAGCAGAGCCGAACCAAGCCAAGCCACGACAGCGACCAGGGCCGGCCACCACCGTCGCCGCGCCCGCACCGGAGCAGCAAGGAGCAGCGCGGTGAGCATCCGAAAGCGCGCCGCCGCGGCCTACCGGCCGCGCGTGGGGGAACCCGTCCTCGACACCAGGACCGGACGCACCGGCATCTACATGGACACCATCGGTGGGGAGCACTACCTCCGCCCGCCCGAGGGCGGCCGCGAGTGGACCGCCCGCCCCGAGCACCTGGCCCCCGCGGCCCCGGCCGGCGGGGGCGCCCCGGAGGCCGACCCGGCGGAGCGGAGCGGGCCGGGCGGCCGCGCCGACCCGGGGCCCGCCGCCCCCGCCCACGCGGCCTGAGACAGGCCCGCGGGGCAACCCCACCGGTGAATTCCGGCCACCGGACCCGTCCCGGACGTGCGAGTGCCCCGCACCGCCGGGACGGCGGGGTGCGGGGCACTCGGGTGCTGTGTGGGGCTACGGGTGACCGGCGATGACTCCGGCGGAGGCGCCGGTGGCCGTCACGAGGTAGCCGGTGGTCACCACGATCGTCGAGACGGCGACGACCGTGAGGCGACGAAGCCTGTTCAAGCGTTCCCCCCTGGAACCGCTGATGGGACGGATTACGGGTGGCTGGAGATGACGCCCTGCGGCTCACGACGGGTGCCGGGCTCGTCGACGGCCGGGGTGCCCTGCTCCAGCAGGTACTCACCCTCGTCGCCGAAGAGGTCGTCCTCCAGGTCGGTCTTGCGGTCGGCGGAGGGCTCGGCGTACTCGGTCTGCTCCGAGGTCGCGGCGACCGCGCCCTCGACGGCCTGGCCGGCCTCCGCGGTAACGGCGTCGTCGGCCGGCACGGGGGTCTCGCTCTGGTCGTTGGCCATACGTGGGCCGCCTTTCGGTCACAGGTGTCTTCCGCCCCACCGACTTGGCGCGGGCTCGGGGTCAGTATCGTAGGGTTGATTAAATGTCCGATAAACATCGTGCGGCTGACCGTGCCGTCCGGCAGAGTCGGCCCCCCGCCTAAGCTGAGGCCACCACACAAGGGCGGAACCGCCGAGCGCCCTACCGGGAAATCGACACCAGGCCATCGGGGGACCACATGGAGTTGCGGGAAACGCCGCCTGCACCGGCGCTGCGATTCCAGGTACTCGGTCCGGTCCAGGCCTGGCTCGACGGCAGGCAGCTCGCCCTCGGCTCCCCGCAGCAGCAGGCCGTCCTGACGATGCTCCTGCTGCACGCCGGACGCCCCGTCACCACCCAGGACCTCGTCGACGGCCTCTGGGGCGACCGGCCGCCCACCCAGGCCGTCGCGGCGCTGCGCACCTACGTCTCCCGGCTGCGCACGGTGATCGAGCCCCGCCGCGAGGTGCGGCGGCCCGCCGAGTTCCTCGTCTCCGTCGCCGACGGCTACGCGCTGCACATCCCGGCCGAGGCCCTCGACATGACGGTCTTCGAGCACCTCGCCGCCGAGGCCGCGACCGCCCGCAACGCCGGGGACCTCGACAACGCCCACCAGCTGCTGGTCCGCTCGCTCGCGCTGTTCGCCGGCCGCCCGCTCACCGGCGTTCCCGGCCCGTACGCGGACGCCCAACGGCAGCGGCTGGGCGAGCGGCAGGTCTCGGTCGCCGAGGACCGCTGCGCGCTCGCCCTGGACATCGGCCTGCACGCCGAGGTGGTCGGCGAGTTGAACTCGCTCACCGCCGAGCACCCGCTGCGCGAGCGGCTGCGCGAACTGCTGATGCTGGCGCTGTACCGCTGCGGCCGGCAGGCGGAGGCGCTCGGCGTCTACACCGACACCCGCAAGCTGCTGATCGACGAGCTGGGCGTCGAACCGGGCGCCGGGCTGTCCACCATGCACTCCCGGATCCTGGCCGCGGACCCGGCGCTGACCCTGCCGGCCGTGCCCGCGCCGCCGGCCGCCGCCCGCGAGGAGGGGCCCGCCGCCCCGCCGGCGCCCGCCCAGCTCCCGGCCGACGTCTCGGACTTCAGCGGCCGTGCGGAGATGGTCTCCGATCTCTCGGCCGTACTGATGAACGCCACCGGCCAGGCCGTCGTCGTCACCTCGCTGGCGGGCATCGGCGGCGTCGGCAAGACCACGCTCGCCGTGCACGTCGCCCATCGGGTGCGCGCGGAGTTCCCGGACGGGCAGCTGTACGTCGACCTGCGCGGCGCGGGCGCCTCGCCCGCCGACCCGGCCGTGGTCCTCGGCGACTTCCTGCACTCCCTCGGCGTCACGGAGAACCCGGACTCGCTGGAACAGCGCGCCGCCCTCTACCGCTCGCTGCTCGCCAGCCGGCGGATGCTGATCCTGCTCGACAACGCCCAGGACTCCGAGCAGATCCGGCCCCTGATCCCGGGAGTCTCCGGCTGCGCGGTGCTCGCCACCAGCCGCTCCCGGCTGGCCGGCATCCCCGGCGCGCACCTGGTGGACGTCGAGGAGCTGACGCCGGAGGAGGCGCTGGCGCTGTTCTCCGCGATCGTCGGCGAGCAGCGCGTCGCCGCCGAACCGGAGGCGGCCATGGCGGTGGTGACCGCCTGCGGCTTCCTGCCGCTCGCCGTCCGGATCGCCGCGGCCCGGCTCGCCAGCCGTCCCCGGTGGAGCGTCTCGGACCTCGCCCGCCGCTTAGCCGATCAGCGCCGGCGCCTGGACGAGCTCCAACTCGGCAACCTCGCCGTGGAGACCACCATCGGGCTCGGCTACGGACAGCTCTCCCCCGCCGAGGCCCGGGCCTTTCGCCTGCTCTCGGTCGTGGACTCGCCGGACCTGCCGCTGCCGGCGGTGGCGGCGCTGCTCGGAACCGACGAGGCCGAGGCCGAGGACCTCGCCGAGGCGCTCGTCGAGGCCAACATGCTGGAGACCTTCTCCCCCGGCCGCTACCGGTACCACGACCTGCTCCGGCTCTACGCGCAGCGGCAGAACGAGCGGTCCGGGGACGACGCGGAACAGCAGGCGGCGGTGCTCCGGCTGCTCGACCTCCTGCTCGCCACGGTCCGGAACGCGGCCCGGGCCATCGAGCCCGACGACCAGCTGCCCGAGCCGCTCAACGTGCCCGGCTCCGCCGGCATCGCGCTGATCACCAACGCGTTCGCCCGGGAGTGGCTCCGGACCGAAACCGCGCTGCTGCTCAGCTCGGTCGAGGCCGCGGTTCAGGGCCCGGGCCTGTTGCTGCGGCCCGCCGTCGACCTGCTGATCATCCTCGGCAGCCTGGTGGAGGACCCGACCCACGGAATGCGCGTGCGCCGCATGCTGGAAGCGGCGGAGCACAACGCCGGACGGTACGGGGACCCGGCGGCGCTCGCCCGGGTCCACTTCGTCTTCGGGACACTGCAGTCGATCACCAACGACTTCCAGGGTGCCGAGCAGTCGCTCCGCAAGAGCCTCGGGCTCCAGGACGCGGACGACATGACCGTCCTGCAGTCCATGGCGGCCAACGACCTCGGCATCGTCCTGAGCCTGGCGAACCGCCCCGGCGAGGCGCTGCCGTTCTTCGAGCAGGCCCTCGCCATCAGTCGGGTGGTGGGCGCGCCGATCGGCGAGGCACGGCTGCTCGGCAACATGGCCCGGGCCCAACTCGGCCTGGGCATGGTCGAGACGGCCGTCCGCTCGGTCACCGAGGCGGTCGCCACCGCGCGCGCCTCGAAGAACGGCCCCTGTCTGGCCGACACCCTGTACCAGCTCGGCGTGGTGCTCTCCTCCGCCGACAATCCCGCGACCGCCGCCGAGCACCTGCGCGAGTCCCACCGGCTCTACCAGTCGCAGCAGAACCGGCTGCGCGAGGGCTACACCCTCGCCCGGCTGTCCTCCGCCCTGCTCGCCGCCGGCCAGCAGGCCGAGGCGGCCGAGGCGGCGGAGGAGTCGCTGGCGATCGGCCTGGAGATGGACTCCGCCTACTGCCAGGGCCTGGCCAGTGCCGCGCTGGGCGAGGCCTTGCTCGCCCTCGCCCAGCCCGCACGCGGCCTGGCGTGTCTGCGCGGAGCGCACGCCATCTTCACGCGGCTCGGTGTGCCCGAGGCCTCCCCCGTGGCGGACCTCATCTCCCAGCAGCACACCGAGCCCCTCTCTCCCCCCGCGCCGTAAGGCCTCCGTTCCCCCGTGCTCCCCCGGGAGGCCTTTCCCCCGTGAGCGTCAGGTGGTCCCGCAGCCCCCCGGCTGCGGGACCACCTTCAACGCTTCCCCGGCGCTGGACTCCACTGTGCACCGACCGGATTGACGTTCAATAAACGCCCGGTTGTCGGCCCGTCCGTCGACGAAGCAGCAGGTCGGCGAGGGTGCGGCAGCCCACCGCGCGGCGTGCGGGGCCGGACCGCACCACCCCGGGGCGCGCCCCGCGCCTCCGGGCAGGGGGGCATCCTCGGCCAAGCGCCACGAGTTGGCCGGAAACGGACCCCATCGCGCAGTGATCACGCATATTCTCGGAGTCCAGTACACACACAAGTGCACTTCTCCGGTGAAGCAATCCGGAAAAGGCAGCGCGGCGGCGCTCCCGCAGTGCAGAGTGTCTCTGTGCAAAGAGTCTGTGCAAAGTGTCAGCGTGCAGTCAGCGTGGCAATGCAGTCATTGTGACGCGGGGAGCGTGACGTACCGCCACCGGCAGCGGGCCGGCGGGGCAGCGCGGACGCCGGGAGGAGACGGCGGCCCGGCCCCGCGCCTCGTCCAGCCGACCGGAGGCCCGGCCGGAAAGGTGCCTCGATCGTGACGACCGGACAGATATCGGATCCGTTCCCCGTCGGCGAGGACGCGGGTGGCGACGACGGGTCCGACGTCCTGCGCCGCCGGGCCGCGCGCGCCCTGCAAGCGGTCGCCTTCGACACCATCGGCACCGGCTACGCCGAGGCGTTCCCCTCCAAGGACGGACAGCTGGCCTGCGGGCGCCGGCTGCTGGCCGGGCTCGCGCCGGGCGCCGAGGTGCTGGACGTCGGCTGCGGCAACGGCGACCCGACCGTCCGGCAGCTGGTCGCGGCCGGGATGCGGGTCACCGGTGTGGACCTCTCGGACGTCATGCTGAACCTGGCCCGGCAGGCCGGCCACCCCGGCCCGCACCCGCCCGTCCTGCACCGCATGGACATGTTCGACCTCGCCACCGAGCGCGCCCGCTCCGCCTGGAACGCGCCCCTGCTCGGGCCCGCCGGGCGCGGCACCTTCGACGCGGTCACCGCCTTCTTCTCGCTGATCCTGCTCCCCCAGGACGAGATCCCCGTCGTGCTGGGCCGGCTGCGCGAGCTGCTGCGGCCCGGCGGACGGCTGGCGCTGGGTATGGTCGAGGCGGATCTCGATCACGTTCCCCTGCCGTTCCTCGGCCGGGAGCTGCGGATCAGCGGATACCTGCGGGAGGATCTCGAACGGGTCCTGCTGGCCGCCGGGTTCGCGGTCGAGGAGCTGGAGGGGCGTCCGTACGCTCCCGCCAGCACCTCGCTACCGCCGGAGGAGCAGCTGTTCCTCCACTGCCGGCGGACCGGCTGACGGGCCGGACCGCAGGTCCCGGCAGACCCAGGCAGACCCCGACAGACCCCAGACCGTAACGATCCCCAGGACAGGCACCCGTGCGCGACCAGCTCAATCCCGAGGCCGGAGAGCCGCCTGCCCTGCCCACCCCGCGCCGCCCGTCGTCACCCCCGGAGCAGGTCCCCGAGCGCCTCGCCTACCTCGACTCCGCGACCCGGCGGATCAACAGCGCGCTCGACCTGGCCGCCACCCTGCGCAACGTCGGCCGGGTGCTCGTCCCCGCCCTCGCCGACGCCGTCGTCGTCCACCTGCGCGACCCGCTGCCCAACGTCGAGCGCGAGCCCGGCTTCCCCGAGCAGCTGCGGATCCACCACAGCCAGGGCACCCGGCTGGGCCGGCGCGGCCGTCCGACCGGCGACGACCGCCGCGACCGCTACGGCAGCCGGTACGGCGCCCGCTCCGCCGCCGACCCCGGCCCGGCCACCCCGGTCACCCGCGGCGGCGCGCTCGCCCACACCTTGCTCAGCCGCCGCCCCGCCGAACCGGTCGTGCTCGGCGCCGCCGGGGACACCGGCAGCGCCCGCACCACCGGACTGCTGCGCGAGCTGTACGGCGCCCGCGGCCTGGCCCGGCTCAGCCCGGGGACGTCGGTGCTCGCCCTGCCGCTGCGCGGGCGCAAGACCGTGCTGGGACTGCTGGTGCTGATCCGGCGTCCGTCCGCGAAGAGCGGGCGGCCGGGCTTCGACGCCACCGACACCGCTACCGCCGCCCACCTCGCCACCCAGGCCGGGCTGGCCGTCGACACCGCGCTGCGGTACGCCCGCGAGTGGGAGATAGCCAACGAGCTCCAGCGCAGCATGCTGCCGCTGCGCCTGCCCCAGCCGCACGGCGTCCGGCTCGCCCAGCGCTACCTGCCCGGCGAGCGCGGCGCCCAGGTCGGCGGCGACTGGTACGACGCCGTGCCGCTGCCCGGCAACCGGGTGGCCCTGATCGTCGGCGACGTGATGGGCCACTCGCTGACCTCGGCCGCCATCATGGGCCAGCTGCGCACCAGCGCGCAGACCCTGGCCGCGCTCGACCTGCCGCCGCACGAGGTGCTCTACCACCTGGACGAGCAGGCCCAGCGGCTCGGCCGCGAGCAGCACCTGGCGACCTGCGTCTACGCGGTCTACGACCCGATCGCCAACCGGGTGGTGCTCGCCAACGCCGGGCACGTGCCGCCGGTGCTCGTCCAGCCGGACGGCGCGGCCGAACTGCTCGACCTGGAGGCGGGCGCGCCGATCGGCGTCGGCGGGGTCGACTTCTCCTCCGTCGAACTGCCCGCGCCGCCCGGCTCGGCCCTGCTGCTGTTCACCGACGGCCTGGTGGAGACCCGCAACCGCCCGCTCAGCGACGGCCTCGAACTGCTCCGCGCCCGGCTCGCCGGAGCCCACCGCCATTCGCCCGAGCACCTCTGCCAGGAGGCGCTGCGCATCCTGCCGCCCGGCGACCGGGGCGACGACATCGCGCTGCTGGCCGCCTGCTTCGACGGCATCCCGGCCGGGGACGTCGCCCACTGGTACCTCCAGCCGCGCAACGAGACGCCGGGACGGGCGCGCCGGCTGGCCGCGCACACGCTGCGCCGCTGGGGTCTGGAGGAGCTGACCGAGGCGACCGAACTGATGGTCAGCGAGCTGGTCACCAACGCCGTCCAGCACGCCACCCGCCCGGTGACGCTGAGCCTGGTCCGCACCACCCGGCTGCGCTGCGAGGTCGGCGACGACAGCCCGCTGCTGCCCCGGCCGCGCCGGGCCGGACCGGAGGACGAGCGCGGGCGGGGGCTGCAGATAGTGGCCCGCTGCGCCGAGCGCTGGGGCGCGACCCGGCTGGGCACCGGCAAGGTGGTCTGGTTCGAGCAGCGCCTGCCGTGACGGGGGCCGCCCCGGCGCAGCACGCCGGGGCGGCCCCTCGGTCCGTCAGACCCGCTCGGGCACCTTCGCCTCGGGGGCGGCGCCGCTCGCGGCGGGCTCCAGCCGGGCCATCAGCCGCTCGCCCTCCATGTCCACCCGGGGCACCACCTTGTCCAGGCTCTTCGGGAACCACCAGGCGGCCCGGCCGAACAGCGTCATCGCGGCCGGCACCAGGGCCATCCGCACCACGAAGGCGTCCACCAGCACACCCACCGCGAGCGCGAAGCCGATCGGCTGGACGATCGGGTCGTGGCCGAAGACGAACGAGCCGAAGACCGCGATCATGATCAGCGCCGCCGCGGTGACCACCCGGGCGCCGCCCCGCACCCCGGCCACCACCGCGTCCCGCGGTGTCATGCCGTGCGCATGGTGCTCCTTCATCCCGGAGACCAGGAACAGCTCGTAGTCCATCGCCAGCCCGAACAGCACGCCGATCAGCAGGATCGGCAGGAAGCTGACCACCGGGCCGACCTTCGGCACGTCGATCAGGCCGTCCAGCCAGCCCCACTGGTAGACCGCGACGACGGCGCCGAGCGAGGCGGTGATGGAGAGCAGGAAGCCCGCCACCGCCTTCAGCGGCACCAGGACCGAGCGGAAGGCCAGCGCCAGCAGCACCAGCGCGATGCCCGTGATCACCGCGACGAACGGCGGCAGCGCGTCGGCGAGCTTGGCGGAGACGTCGATGTTGGCGGCGGTGGTGCCGGTGACGTCGATCCGCGCGCCGGTCCCGGCCTGGACCGCGTCGCGCTGGTCGCGGATGTCGGTGACCAGCTGCCGGGTGTCGGCGTGGTCCGGGCCGGTCTTCGGGATGACCGGGACGAGCGCGGTGCCGCTCGGGGAGTCGACCTGCGGCGGGAGCAGCGTCTGCACACCGGGCAGGGCGGCGAGCCGGCCCGCCACGTCCTGCACCGCCTGCTCCGGGTGCTCGGCGCCGGCGGCGTCGACGACGACCACCAGCGGGGCGTTGAAGCCGGGGCCGAAGCCGCGGTCGACCAGGTCGTAGGCGGTGCGGGCGCCGGTGCCCTCGGCCTGCGAGCCGCCGCCGGGCAGGCCGAGGGTGAGGCTCGCGGCGGGCACGGCGAGCGCGACCAGCGCGGTGAGGCCGGCCAGCAGGACGGCGAGCGGACGGCGCACCACGAAGCCCGCCCAGCGCTCGCCGAGCGTCGTGCGCCCGGTGGTCCGCAGCGCGCGCCGCCAGACCGGCAGACGGTCGATGGCACGGCCTGCGAAGCCGAGCAGGGCGGGCAGCAGGGTGATCGCGACGAGCACCGCGACGACCACGGCGCCCGAGGCGGCCAGGCCCATCACGGTCAGGAACGGCACCCCGGCGACGGCCAGGCCGGCCAGCGCGGCGACGACGGTGAGGCCGGCGAAGACCACGGCGCTGCCGGCGGTCGCGTTGGCCCGGGCCGCGGCCTCCTCCGGCTCCAGGCCTTCGGTGAGGTGGCGGCGGTGCCGGGAGACGATGAACAGGGCGTAGTCGATGCCGACCGCCAGGCCGACCATCAGCGCCAGCACCGGCGCGGTGGAGATGATCTCGAACGAGCCCGCCACCGTGAACACCCCGGCCATCGCGACACCGACCCCGATCAGGGCGGTGACCAGCGGGAGCCCGGCCGCGACCAGCGAGCCCAGGGTGACCATCAGGACCACCCCGGCCACGATCAGGCCGATCACCTCGCCGCCCTCGACCTGCGCCATCTCGTTGTAGGCGTCGCCGCCGAAGGCGACCGTGACCCCGGCCGCGCGGGCCGGGTCCGCCGCCGCCTCGACGGCGTCGCGCTGCTGCGCGGTGATGTCGCCGAGTTCGCGGTCGAAGGAGACCAGGCCCAGCGCGATCCTGCCGTCCGGGGAGACGGCGCCGGTGGCGTACGGGTCGGGGATGCCGGCGACGCCGGGGACGGCGGCGATCCGGGCGACCGCCTCGCCGACCGCCTCGGCGGTGCCGGGGGCGGCGATGCCGCCGGGCGCCTCGGTGGCGAAGACCACCTGGGCGGAGCCGTGGCCCTGCTCGGGGAAGGCGCCCTTGATCCGGTCCAGGGTGTCCTGGGCCTCGGTACCGGGGACCTTGAACTCCTCGGAGGTCGCTCCTCCGAAGGCCGTCGCCGCACCGCCGACGGCGATCAGCAGCGCCAGCCAGACGGCGAGCACGGTGCGCCTGCGGCGGAAGCAGAGGCGTCCCAGGCGGTACAGGTACGTGGCCATGCGTGCACCTTCGGTCGGTCGTTCGGGACGTGATCGGGATTGCCCGGGACGTGCCCGGAAGGCCGTTCGGGCAGGTCGTGCCGACGGACGGCGCGGGCACCGGACCCGGTCGCCCGCACCACCGTACGCGCAACTTGTTCACGTGACAAAGTCGGATGACGAGAGCATGTGACCCGATCGTCCGATCCAGTTGTCCGAACATGGCGATACCCTGGCCCAATGGCTCATGTCCCGGCCGCCGAACGGCGCCCCCAACTCATCCAGGCCGCCATCGACCTGATGGCCCGCGAGGGCGTGGCCGCCGGCAGCACCCGCGCCATCGCGGCCGAACTGGGCGTGGCGCAGGCGACGGTGCACTACACCTTCGGCACCAAGAAGGACCTCTACCGGGCCGTCGTCGAGCAGCTGACCGCCGAATTCATCGGCCAGGTACGGGCGGCCGCGCCGGATGACGGGCCGTTCGGCGAGCAGGTCCGCACGATGGTCCACGCCCTGTGGGACAGCGCCGTCGGCGAGCGCGGCAAGTGCGCGCTGATCACCGAGTTCTCCGCGATGGCGCTGCGCGACCCGGACCTCCAGGAGATCATGCGGGCGCTCCAGCACGAGATCGAGGCCACCGCCGCCGAACTCCTCACCGGGCTCGCCGCCGCCCACGGGCAGCCGCTGCCGCTGCCCGCGCAGGAGGTCTCGGTCTACTTCCTGGCCGGCTTCAACGGGCTGACCGACCGCTACCTGGTCCTCAAGGCCGCCGGCGAGGACCCCGAGGAGGAGTCCCGCCGGGCGCTCGACCTGCTGGTCGCCACCACGGTCGGACTCTGCCTCGGCACGCCCGCCGCAGGCTAGCGGGCCCTACGGCTCGACGATCCGCACCGGCAGCCCGGCCAGCACCTCGCGCAACGAGGCGGCGAAGCGGTCGTACTCGCCACTGCGGGCCGAGCCCGGCCGGGTGGCGAGGCCGATCCGGCGCCCCGGCGCGGGCGCGGCGAAGCGGACGGCGGCCAGCCGGTCGGCGCGGCCCGCCTCGACGTCCAGCGCGGTGGCGGGCAGCAGGGTCACCCCGAGGCCGCCGGCCACCAGCTGCACCAGGGTGGACAGGCCGGCCGCCCGGGTGGTGGAGCCGGCCGGGTCGGCGCCGACCTCCCGGCAGATGTCGAGGGCCTGGTCGCGCAGGCAGTGGCCCTCCTCCAGCAGCAGCACGTCCAGGTCGAGCAGCACGTCGCGCGGCACGTCGACCCGGCCGGCCAGCTCGTGGCCGGGCGGGGCGACCAGGACGAAGTCCTCGTCGAACAGCGGGATGTCCCGGGTCGGCGCGCTGCCGCCGGCCGGCAGCGCCAGCAGCAGCACGTCCAGCCGCCCGGCGGCCAGCCCCTCCAGCAGCGAGGGCGTCCGCTCCTCGTGGACGTGCAGCTCCAGCTCCGGGTAGCGGTCACGGACCAGCCGCAGCACGGTCGGCAGCAGGTAGGGCGCGACGGTCGGGATGACGCCCAGGTGCAGCGGCCCGGTGAACGGGCGGCGGGCGGCCTCCACCTCCTCGGTGAGCGCCTGGAGGGAGGCGAGCACCCGGCGCGAGTGTTCCAGTACGCGCTCCCCCAGTGGAGTGATCATCACCCGGCGCGTCGTACGCTCGACGAGCTGCGCGCCCAGCGACTCCTCCAGCGCCGCGACCGCCCCGGAGAGCGCCGGCTGGCTGGTTCCGGTGGCCGCCGCGGCCTCCCGGAAGTGCCGGTGCTCGGCCACCGCCACGAAGGCCTTGAGCTGGGCGACCGTGGGTGTCCGGGGGCTGCGCGCAGTGGCGTTCGCCACAGTCGCCTCGGGTTTACGGGCGGGGGCCCTGCGACGGGCGGGGCGGGAGGGGGGCGTGGGGGTGTTGATAACTCTCTCCGATCAGACACATCGAGTGTAGCTATTTCCCTGATCAGTCCACGATGTGGAATGGTGGAACCCGTTCCGCAAACCGGACAAAATCCCCTCACCTCACCTCAGGAGAAGCGAACGTGCTCACGATCGGTGACCAGTTCCCGGCCTACAACCTCAAGGGCGTGGAAGGGCCGTCCGCGGACAAGCTGGAGTTCAAGGACTACTCGTCCGAGGGCCAGAACGGCTGGCGGGTCGTCTTCTTCTGGCCGATGGACTTCACCTTCGTCTGTCCGACCGAGATCGCCGCGTTCGGCAAGCTGAACGAGGAGTTCGCCGACCGCGACGCCCAGATCCTCGGCGTCTCCGGCGACTCGGAGTTCGTGCACCACGCCTGGCGCAAGGACCACAAGGACCTGAACGACCTGCCGTTCCCGATGCTGGCCGACGTCAAGCACGACCTGATGCGCGCCTGCGGCGTCGAGAACGCGGACGGCACCGCCCAGCGCGCCGTCTTCATCATCGACCCGAACAACGAGGTCCAGTTCGCCATGGTGACCGCCGGCTCCGTCGGCCGTAACCCCAAGGAGGTCCTGCGGGTGCTGGACGCCCTGCAGACCGACGAGCTGTGCCCCTGCAACTGGAACAAGGGTGACGACACCCTCGACGCCCAGGCCCTCCTGGCGGGCTGACCCATGGCCCTCGACGACCTGAAGTCCGCCCTCCCGGACTACGCCAAGGACCTCAAGCTCAACCTGGGCTCGGTCATCGGCAACTCCGACCTCCCCGCCCAGCAGCTCTGGGGCACCGTCCTCGCCTGCGCGATGGCCACTCGCAGCCCCGCGGTCCTGCGCGGGCTGGAGCCCGAGGCCAAGGCCAACCTCTCCCCGGAGGCGTACAACGCCGCCAAGGGCGCGGCCGCGATCATGGGGATGAACAACGTCTACTACCGGACGCTGCACCTGCTCTCCGACAAGGAGTACAGCAGCATGCGGGCCGGTCTGCGGATGAACATCATCGGCACTCCGGGCGTCGAGAAGATCGACTTCGAGCTCTGGTGCTTCGCGGTCTCCGCGATCAACGGCTGCGGCCAGTGCCTCGACTCGCACGAGGCCGTCCTGCGCAAGGCCGGCGTCGACCGCGAGGTCGTCCAGGCGTCGATGAAGATCGCCGCCGTTCTCCAGGCCGTCGCCGGCGTCCTCGACTCCGAGGCCGCCCTCGCGACCGTCACCGCCTGACCCGCACCACCCCTGACGGGCCCCTCGCCCGGACTCCTCCCGAGTCCCGGAGAGGGGCCCGTCCGCGTGTCCGGAACCGCGGCGCCGGGGCGGGCGTCCAAGGAGGGTGAACCATCTCCGGGGGGAGCTTGCGATGGCGGGGACGGGCCGGGTGCGCGCGTCGGCGGACGGCTGGGTGCCGGTGGCCTTCGGCCTGTGGACCGTGGTGCTCCTGGTCTGCTCGGGCTGGGTCGTGATCACCGGACTGGTGCTGGCGGTCGCGCCCGGCGGGGAGACCACCGCGGGCGACGCAGCCCGGGTCCTGCTGTTGCCACTGGTCCCGCCGGCGGCGGCGACCGCGCTGGCGCCCCTGCTGATCCGGCGGACCCCCGCACGCCACGAACCGCCCGCGGGCAGGACCGCGCTCACCGGCCTCGCGGCACTGACCGGGTGCGCGGTCTCGTTCGTCTGGCTGGCCGTCGGCGCCCCGGGGCTCTGGCCCTAGGAGCCGGTGCCGGGCCGGGCGGCGGCCTCGCGGGCGGCTTCGAGGGCGGTGAAGACCGCCTGGCCGGCCTCGTTGCGGCGGCGGAGGTGGGTGACCACGGTGTTGGTGACGGCGATCAGGGGGACGGCGACGATGGCGCCGCCGATGCCGCCGATGATCGAGCCGGCGGCCACACCGAGGACCACGCCGAGCGGGTGGACCCGGACGGCGCGGCCCAGGATCAGCGGCTGGAGGACGTGGCCCTCGATCTGCTGGACGGCGATCAGCACCACCAGCACCATCAGCGCCGTCCAGGGCGTCGTGGTGACCAGCGCGATCAGCACCGCCACCGTCCCGGTGACCAGCGCGCCGACCAGCGGGACGAAGGCGCCCAGGAAGATGATCACCGCGAGCGGCAGCGCCATCGGCACACCGAGCAACTGGATGCCGATGCCGATGCAGACCGCGTCGATGAAGGCCACGCAGACGGTGCCGCGGACGTAGGCGGTGAGCGTGGCCCAGGCCTTCGGGCCGGCGCCGGCCATCGCGTAGCGGGAGTGCCGGGGCAGACCGCGCAGCGCCCAGTTCCAGATCCGCTCGCCGTCGTAGAGGAAGAAGAAGGTGGTGAAGAAGGCGAGCAGGACGGCGGTCAGCACCTCGACGGCGATCTGCGCGCCGGTGAGGCTGGCCGAGGTGATCTGCTCGGTGTTGGTGCTGATCGCCTTGGTGATCTGGTTGGCGAAGTCGGTGATCTGCTGCTCGGTCAGGTGCAGCGGCCCGGTGATCAGCCAGTCCCGCAACTGGTCGACACCGGCCTTGACCTTGCTGGTGACGGTCTCCAGGTTGGTGGTCACCTGCCAGACCACGAACCAGCCGACCAGCCCGATGCCGGCCAGGCCGCTCATGAACACCCCGCCGGCCGCCAGTGAGCGCGGGACGCCGTGGCGGCGCAGCCAGGAGACGGTGGGCTCCAGCAGCGCGGAGATCAGCAGCGAGGCGAGCACCGCGAAGGCGACCAGCCGCAGCATGTCGACGATGTAGAAGACGACGTACAGCGCGGCGCCGAGCAGCAGCAGCCGCCAGGTGGACTCGGCGGCGACCCGCAGGCCCCACGGCACCGCCTCGGCCGGGGTGGCGGGCCGGCCGAAGTGCCCGTGGGACGGGGAGGCGGAGGGAACGACGGGCGGCACGGGGCCGGGGCCGGGGTCGGGCACCGGCGCGGACGCGGGGGCCGGGACGACGGGCGGCGGGGCGGACTCGGTCCGCGGTCCCGGCAGCGGGTCGGCCGGCAGCGGGTCGGCCGGGCGTGGCCCGGCCGCGAGCGCGGGCAGCGGGTGCAGCGGCGGTTCGTGGAAGTCCGCCGCCATCGCGGCCCGCCGGCGCCGTTCGATCACGGCGGCCGCGCTCGCCACCACGGCCATGCCCTTGGCCACGGCCTTGAAGGCCTTTCCGCCCCGCGCCATGCTCGCTACCACTTCTCCCCGCCGGAGCCGCCCGGTACGGCGGCACGCCGTGGGTCCCGCCACGGCCGTCAGGAAGACGCTACCCGGACGGCGGGCGGTGAGTCCGCCCGCCGGAGCGATCCGTGCGGCTTGTTCGGGGCCGATTCCGGGGCAAAACCGCATGTCCCGGGTGGTTTCAGGCACCGGGCAGCGGGGAGGAGTCGGTCGGGAACCCGAAGCCGCCTGTCGGCGGACCGGCCGGTGCGGGGAGTTACCAGGACCCCTCCCCGTCCCCGCGTCCGCACCCGGGACCGCACCGCCCGTGGGCGCACTGGTCAGCGCAGCCCGGGCGGCGCGGCCCGCCCGTGAACGGGAAACGCCGCGGCCCCGGTCACGGCGGAAGCGTGACCGGGGCCGCGGCGGTGCTCCGGGTACCGGGGGTTCCGGCACCGGGTGCTCCTAGTACCAGTGGTGCGACTGCCAGAACGACCAGGCGCCGCAGGGGCTGCCGTAGCGGCTGTTCATGTAGTTCAGGCCCCACTTGATCTGGGTGGCCGGGTTGGTGCGCCAGTCGGCACCGGCCGAGGCCATCTTGGTGCCGGGCAGCGCCTGGACCAGGCCGTAGGCGCCGGAGCTCTTGTTGGTGGCGGTGTAGTTCCAGCCGCTCTCGCGCTTCACGATCTGGCTGAAGCACTGGAACTGTGCGTCATTGCCGACGATCTGCCGGGCCAGCTCCTGCACCGAACCGGGAGTGACCGAGACGGCGGGGGCGGAGCTGTCGGTGGCGGCCATCGCCGAGCGGGCCTTGGAGCGGTTCGCGGCGGCCTCGTCGGCCTTGCGCTTCTCCTCGGCGGCCTTCGCGGCCTTCTCCGCCTCGGCCTTGGCGGCGGCCTCGGCGGCCTCCTTGGCCGCGGCGTCGGCCTTGGCCTGGGCCTCGGCTGCGGCCTGCTGGCGGGCGGCCTCTTCGGCGGCCTTCTGCTCGGCGGCGGCCTTGGCGGCGGCGTCGGCTGCGGCCTGCTGGGCGGATGCCTGCGTGCCGATGTTGTCGCTGATGGTCTGCGCCTGGGCGCCGGAGGGGACTTCGGCAAGCAGGGTCGCGCCGGCGACGTCGACCGTCTGCGTCGTCTTGCCCTCGCTGCCCGAGGCCATGCCCACGACGGCACCGACAGCGGTGACGGCGGTGGCGGAGGCGACAGCAACTCCCCGGACCGAGATCCGAGTCACATGGATTCCTTCCAGCATCGCCCACGCGTGACCGTACGGGCGCAACATGCCCCTTGGCGCTGCCCTCCGTACGGTGCTGGTCACGGGAGGGACTGACCCGGCGTCCGGCCGCGGTGAGGCGACCGGGCGTTGTGATCGGGCGGCGTACGGCTCACGGTCTTCAATTGTGCGTCCACCGACCGGAGTTGGCGGACCGTCCGGGCCGGACTCCCGGTCTCCCGGAAGCCCTGCCATGCCGTACGCGGGGCCTGACAGAACCCTCACCATGCCGCAAGGGGCCCTGTCGACGCAATTCCCTGTTGCGTGGCGGATCTCACATTCACCGAACCGGCGTTCGTCGAACACAAAGCACTCGATGTGATGAAAGGAAGGGGCCCGCTCCGTCAGGAACGGGCCCCATGCCATGAATTGACGTCTTTGTCCGTTGATGTCCGGATGATCCGGATATCAACGGCTCACGGGCTGACGTCCTCCAGCATCTCCGTCACCAGCGCCGCGATCGGCGAGCGCTCCGAGCGGGTCAGCGTGATGTGCGCGAAGAGCGGATGCCCCTTCAGCTTCTCCACCACCGCCACCACGCCGTCGTAGCGGCCGACCCGGAGGTTGTCCCGCTGCGCCACGTCGTGGGTGAGCACCACCCGCGAGCCCTGGCCGATCCGGGACAGCACCGTCAGCAGGACGTTGCGCTCCAGCGACTGCGCCTCGTCCACGATCACGAAGGCGTCGTGCAGGGAACGCCCGCGGATGTGGGTGAGCGGCAGGACCTCCAGCATCCCCCGGGAGATGACCTCCTCGATCACGTCCGGGGTGGTGACCGCCGAGAGGGTGTCGAAGACCGCCTGGGCCCACGGGCTCATCTTCTCCGTCTCGGAGCCCGGGAGGTAGCCGAGTTCCTGGCCGCCGACCGCGTACAGCGGCCGGAAGACCATCACCTTGCGGTGCTGCTGGCGCTCCAGGACGGCCTCCAGACCGGCACACAGCGCCAGCGCGGACTTGCCGGTACCGGCCCGGCCGCCCAGCGAGACGATCCCGACCTCCTGGTCCAGCAGGAGGTCCAGCGCCACCCGCTGCTCGGCGCTGCGCCCGCGCAGGCCGAAAGCCTCGCGCTCGCCGCGCACCAGCCGCACCCGGCCGTCGCCGGTGACCCGGCCGAGCGCCTTGCCTCGCTCGGAGGTGAGCACGAGTCCGGTGTGCACCGGCAGCTCGGCGACGCCCTCGACGTCCACCCCGGCGTCGTGGCCGGCCGCGAACAGCGCGTCCACGTCGTCGGCGGGCACGTGCAGCTCGGACATGCCCGTCCAGCCGGAGGTGATCGCCAGCTCGGCCCGGTACTCCTCGGCGAGCAGGCCGACCGAGGACGCCTTGATCCGCAGCGGGAGGTCCTTGGAGACGACGGTGACGTCGTACCCCTCGGCCTGGAGGTTGCGGGCCACCGCCAGGATCCGGGTGTCGGCCTCGCCGCCGCCCGCCCGGTAGCCGGCCGGCAGTATCGACGTGTCGGAGTGGTTGAGCTCGACCCGGATGGTGCCGCCGAGCTCGCCGACCGGGATGGGCTCGTCGAGGCGGCCGTACCGGATCCGGTAGTCGTCGAGCAGTCGCAGCGCCTGGCGGGCGAAATACCCCAGCTCCGGGTGGTGCCGCTTGGCCTCCAGCTCGGTGACCACGACCACCGGGAGGACGACCTCGTGCTCCTCGAAACGGGTCATGGCGAGCGGGTCCGCCAGGAGCACACTGGTGTCGAGAACGTACGTGCGCCGGTCTGGTGTCCGGCGGCTCTTGGAACTGACCACTAGGCCTCCAGGGCGGATGACCCTGCGTCATCCGCGGCAAGCCGGCCCCCGCTGCCCCGGTGGCCTCGGGGCCGGTCTGATCGGAGTATTCCCAGGCGGGGGGCGGTGCATTCGCGCCCCTGGAGAACTGACGGATCATTGCGGGTGAACGTTTGGCCTCGCCCCGCAGCCGGGTAGGCCAGCCCCTACGGTGGTCAATCCCGGTCACCCGGGGCGCCGGCCCCGGTGTCCCGGGACGCGCCGGCCCTCCGTCAGAGGCCCATCCGCCGGTTGCGCTGCTCGTAGGCGCGCAGCGCCCGCAGGAAGTCGACCTTGCGGAAGGCGGGCCAGTACGCCTCGCAGAAGTAGAACTCGCTGTGCGCGCTCTGCCAGAGCAGGAAGCCGGAGAGCCGCTGCTCGCCCGAGGTGCGGATGACCAGGTCGGGGTCGGGCTGGCCCTTGGTGTAGAGGTGCTCGGCGATGTGCTCGACGTCCAGGATTCCGGCCAGTTCCTCGATCGAGGTGCCCCGGCCGGCGTGCTCCTGGAGCAGCGAGCGGACGGCGTCCGCGATCTCGTGCCGGCCGCCGTAGCCGACGGCCACGTTGACGGTGATGCCCTCGATGCCCGCGGTCTCCTCGGCGGCCCGCTTCAGGACGTCGGCGGTGTGCTGCGGCAGCAGGTCCAGCGCGCCGACCGGGTTGATCCGCCAGCGGCGGGCGGCGGCGAGGTTGGTGACGGCGTCCTCGATGATGCCGAGCAGCGGGACCAGCTCGTCGGCCGGGCGGTCGAGGTTGTCGGTGGAGAGCATCCACAGGGTGACGACCTTGACGTGGGTCTCATCGCACCAGCCGAGGAACTCGCTGATCTTGTCGGCGCCGCGCTGGTGGCCGTACGCGGTGGAGCCGCCGGTGGCCCGGGCCCAGCGGCGGTTGCCGTCGAGGATCACGCCGATGTGGCGCGGGGTGCGGGCGAGGTGCACCTCGACCCGGCGACCGTAGAGGCCGTACATCCCGTTCAGCAGGACGCGCAGACCCGGCGTGCGTTCGACGACATCGCGCAGACCCATGGTTTTTCGGCCCCTCCGTGCTCACTTCGACGGGTGCTTCAGAACCCCCGGCGCAGCCTACTCCCGCGCCGTGGTGGCAGGAAAAGCCGCAGGTCGCGGGAGGGTCACGGTCCTGTACGAAGTCTGTCGCGACGGGCGTGGCGGCGATGGCCGGAACGCACCCGCACGGCGCCCCGGGGACGCTCCGGGGAACGTCCGGCGGCCGGATACGGAACGGTCTCCGATTCCTTAAGGAATCCGTAAGCCGACGGTTCAATGCTTGACGACCCCCAATGGTCTAGTCCAGCTTTTGTTCCCAGGGCGGAACAGAACACCGGACCCGCCCTCGTCAAGGCAGTACTTCGGACGCAATGCCCTCCCCCACACGCGGCCGCCGCGCCCCCCACCGCGGCGGCCGCTCCTCCCCCACAGGAGCGCACCTCCATGGCCCGTACGCTGAACCGGCCCGTGTCGCACAAGCGCCGCCGCGGCCCCGTCCCGGCCCTCGCCGCGGGCGCCACCGCCCTCGCCCTGGCCGGCTCCGGCCTCGCCCTCTTCGCCGGCGGTGCCAACGCGGCCGCCGGGAACCTGGTCGCCAACGGCGGCTTCGACGGCTCGCTGTCCGGCTGGGTCTGCACCGGCGCCGCGAGCGCCGTCACCACTCCGGTCCACTCCGGCTCGGGCGCGCTCCAGGCCACCCCGGGCGCGGCGGACACCGCCGAGTGCACCCAGACCATCAGCGTGCTGCCCAACACCAGCTACACCCTGAGCGCCTGGGTCCAGGGCCCGTACGCCTACCTCGGCGCGCGCGGCACCGGCGGCACCGACCCGAGCGTCTGGTCCAACCAGAACAGCTGGAACCAGCTCTCCACCACCTTCACCACCGGCGCGAGCGCCAAGAGCGTCACCGTCTACCTGCACGGCTGGTACGGCCAGAGCGCCTTCCTCGCCGACGACGTCGTGCTGAGCGGCCCGGGCGGGCCCGTCACCCCGAGCCCGACCGCGACGGTCACCCCCACCCCGACCGTCACCCCCACGGTGACGCCGACCGTCACGCCGACCCAGACCGTCACGCCGACCCCCACCCAGACGGTCACCCCGACCCCGACGGTCACGCCCACGGTGACCCCCACGGTGACGCCCACCGGCAACCCGAACCCGGCCCTGCCGAAGCACCTCATCACCGGTTACTGGCACAACTTCGACAACAAGGGCAACAACCTCCAGAAGCTGTCCGACGTCTCCAGCGCGTACGACATCATCGCGGTCTCGTTCGCCGACGCCGTCGCCAACCGCCCCGGCGCCATCACCTTCAAGCTGGACCCGGAGCTCGCGTCCGGCCTCGGCGGCTACACCGACGCCCAGTTCCGCGCCGACGTGAAGGCCAAGCAGGCGGCCGGCAAGAAGGTCATCATCTCCATCGGCGGCCAGAACGGCGCCATCCACATCAACGACGCCACCGCCGCGTCCGCCTTCGTCGAGACCGCCTACTCGGTGATCAAGGACTACGGCTTCGACGGCCTCGACGTGGACCTGGAGAACGGCCTCAACCCGAACTACCTGGCCGACGCGCTGCACGCGCTCCAGGCCAAGGTCGGCTCCAGCTTCATCCTGACGATGGCCCCGGAGACCATCGGGATGTACTCCACCGCCGGCTCCTACTTCCAGCTGGCGCTGAAGACCAAGGACATCCTGACCGTCGTCAACACCCAGTTCTACAACTCGGGCGGCATGAACGGCTGCGACGGCAAGGTCTACACCCAGGGCACCATCGACTTCATCACCGCGCAGATCTGCACCCACATCCAGGGCGGTCTGCGGCCCGACCAGGTCGGCATCGGTGTCCCGGCCTCCGGCAAGGCCGCCGGCGGCGGCTACGTCGCGCCGAGCGTCGTCAACAACGCGCTGGACTGCCTGGCCACCGGCAACAACTGCGGGAGCTTCGTCCCGCCGGCCAAGTGGCCGACCATCCGCGGCGCGATGACCTGGTCCACCAACTGGGACTCCGTGAACGGGAACGCCTTCGCCAACACGGTCGGCTCGTACGTCCACCAGATGCCGTAACTCCCCCCGGCGCGCCGCTCCTTGAGGGTGGGGCCTGCGCGTCGGCGGCGGGCCCGTCGTACCTGACCGGTACGGCGGGCCCGTTCGCGTTCCCGGCCGCCCCCGTCCCGGCCGGGGCCGGGGGCGGCGAGGGCGGCGAGGCCTCACGAGTGGCCGAGCACCGCCAGCAGGGTGCCGAGCAGCATGAACGGCCCCAGCGGCACCTCCCGGCCGCGCACCGGGCGGCGCCGCACCAGGGCGGCCAGCAGCACGCCTACCGCCCAGAGCCCGGCCAGCAGCACGAAGGCGGCCAGGCCCGCGAAGGCGGCCGACCAGCCGTACCGGCCGAGCAGCGCGCCGAGGCCGAGCGCCAGCACGGTGTCCCCCGCGCCCACCAGCCCCAGCTGGACCGGGACTTCGAACAGCACGCCGGCGACCAGCGCGACCAGGAGGCAGCGCAGCAGCGTTCCCGGGGCGTCCTCGGCCAGTTGCACCACGGTCAGCAGCACCGCCAGGCCCGCCGCCAGCGTCCAGGTGAGCGGGTAGGGCAGCCGGTGCACCCGGGCGTCGATGAAGCCCAGCACCACGCCCGGCCCGGCCAGCCAGAGCAGCAGCAGCGCGTCCGCCGGGTGCGCGGCGGCGAGCGCGGCGGCGGCCGCGGCGGCGGTGACCGCCTCCACCCACCAGGGGCCGGGGCCCAGACCGGTCCGGCAGCCCGGACACCGCCCGGTGGGCGGCAGCCCGCGCAGCCCCCGCCCGCAGGACGGGCAGGCCAGGCACCACGGTTCGTCCTGCGGCACGGCGTACCGCACCACCAGGCCGCGCAGCGCCGGTGCCACCAGCAGTCCGGCCAGTACCGCTCCCAGCGCGCTCGCGATCACGTTCCGCCCCTCCGTCCTCGTCGCGCGGTGGCCGGCGGCCGGCGCGGGCACCAGTGTGCCGTCCGTCTCGTTCCGGACGGCACCCCTGCGCGGTTCCTCGTCTTCGGCAGCGTTCCGGGCGGCCCGCCGCCGATCCGGAAGGCCGGCCCCGGCCTGCGCCTCCTGATCGAAGGCGGCCCGGAACGGCGGTGTCCGGGCGGTCCGGCGGATGTCCGACGACACGCGCCGGACCGCCCGTTCGTGCCCCTAAAGTAGGCAGGCATGCAGGTCATCCAGTCCAGCAAGCTCGCCAATGTCTGCTACGACATCCGCGGTCCGGTACTCGACGAGGCGATGCGGCTGGAGGAGCAGGGCCACCGCATCCTGAAGCTCAACACCGGCAATCCCGCCCTGTTCGGGTTCGAGGCGCCGCCCGAGATCCTCCAGGACATCCTGCGCAACCTCTCCACCGCGCACGGCTACGGCGACTCCAAGGGCCTGCTCTCCGCGCGCCGCGCCGTGGTGATGCACTACGAGGAGCGCGGCCTGAACGGCCTCACGGTCGAGGACGTCTTCCTCGGCAACGGCGTCTCCGAGCTGATCCAGCTGGCGATGACCGCGCTGCTGGACGACGGCGACGAGGTGCTCGTCCCGGCCCCGGACTACCCGCTGTGGACGGCGTCCGTCTCGCTGGCCGGCGGCACGGCCGTGCACTACCGCTGCGACGAGCAGTCCGAGTGGTACCCGGACCTCGCCGACATCGAGGCCAAGGTCACCGACCGGACCAGGGCGCTGGTGGTGATCAACCCCAACAACCCGACCGGCGCGGTCTACCCGCGCGAGGTGCTGGAGGGGCTGGCCGGGATCGCCCGCCGGCACCAGCTGGTGATCTACGCGGACGAGATCTACGACAAGATCCTCTACGACGACGCCGAGCACGTCCCGCTCGCCACCCTGGCGCCGGACCTCTTCTGCGTCACCTTCAACGGCATGTCCAAGTCCTACCGGGTGGCGGGCTTCCGCTCCGGCTGGATGGTGCTCTCCGGCGACCGCACCCGGGCCCGCAGCTACGTCGAGGGCCTGACCGTGCTCGCCTCGATGCGGCTGTGCGCCAACATGCCGGCCCAGCACGCGGTGGCCGCGGCGCTCGGCGGACGGCAGTCGATCAAGGACCTGATCCTGCCCGGCGGCCGGCTGCTGGAGTCCAGGGACGCCGCGTTCCGGCTGCTCAACGAGATCCCCGGGGTCAGCTGCGTGAAGCCGAAGGGTGCGCTCTACGCCTTCCCCCGGCTGGACCCGAAGGTCTTCAAGATCAAGGACGACGCCCGGATGGTGCTCGACCTGCTGCGGGCCGAGCGGATCCTGCTGGTCCAGGGCAGCGGCTTCAACTGGCCCGAGCCGGACCACTTCCGGCTGGTCACCCTGCCGCGCGCGGAGGAGATCACCGACGCGGTCACCCGGATCGGCGACTTCCTGAGCGGCTACACCCAGCCGTAGCCCGGGCCGTGGCCGCCCGGGCCGCAGGACCCGCGTCATGGGACCCGCGCCATGGGGCCCGCGCCATGGGGCCCGGAAAAGAGCTACGGCCGGAGTCCCGGTGCGGGCGATCTCCTTGGTCGGGGAAAGATCGTCCGCCGGGGCTCCGGCCGTCCTGTCGCCGGCCGGTGCGCGGTTCGTGCAGCGCACCGGCCTCTCTACCGCTCCTGCTGAGGCTCAGGCTCAGCCGAGGCGGGCGACCAGGTCCCGGTACTCGTCCCACAGCGCCGCGGGCGTGTGGTCACCGAACATCTCCAGGTGGGCCGGGACGAGCGCGGCCTCCTGGCGCCAGATGTCGGCGTCGACGGTGAAGAGCAGGTCGAGGTCCTCCTTCGACAGCTCCAGGCCGTCCAGGTCGAAGCCCTCGACGGTCGGCAGCACGCCGATCGGGGTCTCGACGCCCGCGCCGGTGCCGTCCAGGCGCTCGACGACCCACTTCAGCACGCGGCTGTTCTCGCCGTAGCCCGGCCAGACGAACTTGCCCTCGGCGTTCTTGCGGAACCAGTTCACGTAGTAGATCTTCGGCAGCTTGCCGGCGTCCGCCTGGGCCCCGACCCTCAGCCAGTGGGCGAAGTAGTCGCCCATGTTGTAGCCGCAGAACGGCAGCATCGCGAACGGGTCGCGGCGCAGCTCGCCGACGGTGCCCTCGGCGGCGGCGGTCTTCTCGGAGGCGATGTTGGCACCGAGGAAGACGCCGTGCTGCCAGTTGAAGGACTCCGTCACCAGCGGGACGGCGGTGGCCCGGCGGCCGCCGAACAGGATCGCCGAGATCGGCACGCCCGCCGGGTCCTCCCACTCGGGGGCGATGGTCGGGCACTGCGCGGCCGGGACGGCGAAGCGGGCGTTCGGGTGGGCGGCCGGGGTCCCCGACTCCGGGGTCCAGTCGTCGCCGCGCCAGTCGGTCAGGTGGGCCGGCTTCTCGTCGGTGAGGCCCTCCCACCAGACGTCGCCGTCGTCGGTGAGCGCGACGTTGGTGAAGACGGTGTTGCCCCAGAGGGTGTCGATCGCGTTGGCGTTGGTGTCCACGCCGGTGCCGGGGGCGACGCCGAAGAAGCCCGCCTCGGGGTTGATGGCGTACAGGCGGCCATCGGCGCCGAAGCGCATCCAGGCGATGTCGTCGCCGATCGTCTCGACCTTCCAGCCCGGGATGGTGGGCTGGAGCATCGCCAGGTTGGTCTTGCCGCAGGCGGAGGGGAAGGCGGCCGCGACGTACTTGGGCTCCGCCTCGCCCGCGGGGCCCGCCGGCGGGGTGAGCTTCAGGATGAGCATGTGCTCGGCCAGCCAGCCCTCGTCGCGGGCCATGGTCGAGGCGATGCGCAGCGCGTAGCACTTCTTGCCGAGCAGGGCGTTGCCGCCGTAGCCGGAGCCGAAGGACCAGATCTCCCGGGTCTCCGGGAAGTGCGAGATGTACTTGGTGCTGCTGCACGGCCACGGCACGTCCGCCTGGCCCTCGGCGAGCGGGGCGCCGACGGTGTGCACGGCCTTGACGAAGTCGCCGTCCTCGCCGAGCTGGTCGAGCACGGCCCGGCCCATGCGGGTCATCACGCGCATCGACACGGCGACGTAGGCGGAGTCGGTGATCTCGACGCCGTAGGCGGCCAGCGGGGAGCCGACCGGGCCCATCGAGAACGGGACGACGTACATGGTGCGGCCCTTCATGGCGCCGCGGAACAGGCCCTGCTCGCCCTGGAAGATCTCGCGCATCTCGGCGGGAGCCTTCCAGTGGTTGGTCGGGCCGGCGTCCTTCTCCTGCTCGGAGCAGATGAAGGTGCGGTCCTCCACGCGCGCCACGTCGGACGGGTCCGAGGCGGCGTAGTAGGAGTTGGGTCGCTTCTCCTCGTTGAGCTTCTTGAAAGTGCCCTGGGCGACGAGCAGGTCCGCGAGGCGCTGGTACTCCTCCTCGGAACCGTCGCACCATTCGACGCGGTCCGGCTGGGTGAGCTCCGCGATCTCGCGCACCCACGCCAGCAGGCGCTGGTGGCGGGTGGGCGCGGCGCTGAGAGCAGCCGAGTTCTCGTTCGACACGATCGCTCCGTTTCACGCCATCCCGGCGGGGAGACGGCGTAGCGGGGGTTGAGGGTGCTTGCAGCGTAGCTCCGGACCTCCGGCCGGATAGCGGCACAACGGCAGAATTGACGCATCTTTTACTACAGTACGGATGATTACTGGTTGGTAGGACCGTCGATCCAACACCTCCGGCGACCGATCGACCCCTCTTCCAATACTCCAAAACGTCCAAGTCGTGATGAGCGCCACTTCCTACGACTCAGTAACCTACGGACCCGTAGGTAGCGGGTAGCATGCCGCTCATGACTGCTGAGCTCCTGGAGAGCACGGAGCGTGCCGAGAGCAAGCCCAAGTGGCGCGGCTGGCTGCACGCCGGAATGTTCCCCGCCGCGGTGGCCGCCGGGATCGTGCTGATCTGCCTGGCCGAACCGGGGCCCGCGAGGATCGCGTGCGCGATCTACTCCGTCAGCGCGTGGCTGCTCTTCGGGGTCAGCGCGGTCTACCACCGCTTCCACTGGGGCCCGCGCGGCGACGCGATCCTGCGCCGGCTGGACCACGCGAACATCTTCCTGATCATCGCGGGGACCTACACCCCGTTCACCATCCTGCTGCTGGAGGGCGCCGCCCGGCAGGTGCTGCTCTGGGCGGTCTGGGGCGGTGCGCTGGCGGGGATAGCCTTCCGGGTCTTCTGGGTCGGCGCGCCGCGCTGGCTCTACACCCCGGTGTACCTCGCGCTGGGCTGGGCCGCCGCGTTCTTCCTGCCGGACTTCCTGCGCGCCGGCGGCGTCGCGGTCCTGGTGCTGATGCTCGTCGGCGGCGTGCTCTACAGCATCGGCGGCGTGGTGTACGGGCTCAAGCGGCCCGACCCCTCACCGCGCTGGTTCGGCTTCCACGAGGTGTTCCACGCCTTCACCCTCGGGGCCTTCATCACGCAGTACGTCGGGGTGTCACTGGTGGCCTACAGCACGGCCGGCTGAGCCCGGCGCCCCGTGACGGGCGGTCGGCCGGTCGTGCGACCGGACGGCCGCCCGTTCCGCCGTCCACTCCCGGACCGGGTGCTCGTGGGCCCGCTCGTGCACCGCCCGCTCGTGGGTCGCCCGCTCGTAGGCCGTGTCGTGCCGGTGCTCCCGCGGCCGGTCGACGCGCTCGTGGGGATGCCGGCCGCGGACCGGCGGCCCGGCCCGCCGCGCGTCGATCGCCTCCCGCGCCCGGCGGCAGCGCTCGCAGTGCGCGGCGTCCACCGTGCCGCCGGCCGTCCGGTGCCCGCGCGGCGCCGGCCGGCGGTCCGGCTCGGGCGCCTGGCGCAGCAGCCGCCAGCGCCGTCCCACGTACACCATCAGCAGCAGCACCTCGATCCCGGCGACCACCAGCACCAGCACGGCGCCGTGGATCAGATAGGCCGCGACCACGGCCAGCGCCGAGCCCACCACCACCGCGGCACCCCAGATCTGGGCACCCGACTCCCGAACGGCCATTACGGCTTCCCCTTCCTGCGCCGGGCTCGTGGTCGGCCCCTGCCGCCCCACCCCTTCTCCGCTCTCGGCACGCACCGGCCCGCACTGACCGACGGCCACATGGTATCTACCGACAGTCACCCGCAACCGCCGGAAAGCGGCGAACGACAGATCAACGTTGCGTCAATTCCCCGTGCGGAACGCGCACTTCCAGGACACATCACGGAGAGTGACGAAATGTCCACACCATCCGGACATTGACGGTGGCCACCTTTTGGGAGTTACTGTCATTTGACAGAGACTCCCTTCACAGGTCTCCGGAGGTTCCCGTGCCCACTCGGCCCACCGACCAGGCTCTCCCGCCCGGCCCGGACCCACGGCGCTGGCTGGCGCTCGTCGCGGTCGCACTGAGCGTCCTGGTGATCAGCCTCGACATGACGGTCCTGAACGTGGCCCTGCCGACCCTGGCCTCCCGGCTCCAGGCCACCACCGGGCAGCAGCAGTGGATCGTCGACTCCTACACCGTGGTCTTCGCCGCCGTGATGCTCCCGGCCGGGCTGATCGGCGACCGCTTCGGCCGACGCTTCACCCTCACCCTGGGCCTCGCCCTGTTCGGCCTCGCCTCGGCGGTCGGCATGCTGGCCGACAGCCCGGCCACGCTGATCGCCGCCCGCGCCGCGATGGGCCTGGCCGGGGCGCTGGTGATGCCGATGTCCATGGCGGTGATCCCCGGCCTCTTCCCGCCCGGCGAGCAGCGGCGCGCCACCGCGATCCTGGCCGCTTCGCTGGCCGTCGGCACCCCGCTCGGCCCGCTGCTCGGCGGCTTCGTCCTCCAGCACTACTGGTGGGGCGCGATCTTCGCGCTCAACCTGCCGCTGGTGGTGATCGGCATCACCGCCTGCGTCGTCCTGCTGCCGGAGACCCGCGACCCCGCCGCGCCCCCGATCGACGTGCCCGCCACCCTGCTCGGCGCCGGCGGGCTGGCCGCACTCACCTACGGCATCATCGAGAGCCCCGAACGCGGCTGGAGCGACCCGCTGGTGCTCGGCACCGTCGGCGGCGCGCTGGTGGCGCTCACCCTGCTGGTCCTGCGCAGCCGGCGCCGGACCGCCCCGATGCTCGACCTGTCGCTGCTCGCCGACGCCGCCTTCCGCTGGTCGACGGTGGCCGCGACGCTGGTGTCGCTGGTCCTGTTCGGCGCGTTCTTCGTCCTGCCGCTGTACTTCCAGAGCGTCCAGGGCGCGGACGCCCTCGGCACCGGCCTGCGGCTGATGCCGATGATGCTCGGCCTGATGGTGACCGCCCGGCTCAGCGACCGGCTGGTCGTCAGGACCAGCCCCCGCACGGTGATCTCGCTGGGGCTGGGCGTGCTGGCCCTCGCCCTGCTCATCGGCGGCCGGACGTCGGTGTCCGACGGCTACGGCCTCGCCGCCGTCTGGCTCACCCTGCTCGGCGCCGGCATGGGCCTGTCCCTCATCACCGCGCAGGCCACCGCCCTGCTCACGCTGCCGCCCGCCCGGGCCGGCGTCGGCGCCGGCCTGCTGCAGACCTTCCGCCAGGTCGGCGGGGCCGTCGGGGTCGCCGCCTTCGGCAGCCTGCTCGCCAACGCCTACCGGGGCGCGCTGGACACCGGCGGGCTGCCGGCGGAGGCGGCCGAGCGGGCCGACGGGTCGGTGGTCGCCGCGGACGCGGTCGCCGCCGCGACCGGCGACCCGGCACTGGCCGCCTCCGCGCACAGCGCCTATGTGCACGGGATGACGGTGGTGCTGCTGTCCTCCGGGGCGATCGCGGTGCTGTCGGCCGTCCTCGTCGCCCTGCGGATGCCCGCCGTCGAACCGGCCGGCCCGCCCGCCGGGGCCACCGCGGTGCCGGCGACGGATCACGGATAATCGAAGGCATGAACGCAACGCGGCCGGCGACGGCACCTCCGGCGGGACCGGGCGACCCGATCCAGGCGATGCCGGAGGCGCCGCTGTCGCTGCGTGAGCGCAAGAAGCTGAAGACCCGCCGGACCATCCGCCGCGAGGCGTACCGGCTGATCACCGAGCAGGGGTACGAGAACACCACGGTCGACCGGATCGCGGCCGCCGCCGAGGTCTCCCCCTCCACCTTCTTCCGGTACTTCGCCACCAAGGAGGATCTCGTCCTCACCGACGAGTACGACCCGGCGCTGATGGAGGCGCTGCTCGCCAGACCCTCCGACGAACCGTTTCCGCGCTCCTGCCGTACGGCCCTCGTCGAGCTGCTCCGCAACCTGCCGCAGGACGATCGCGAGGAACTGCTCCTCCGGATGCGACTGGTCGGGGACATCCCCGCGCTGCGCTCCCGGATGCTCGACGCCGGCGGCGCCCCGCAGCGCCTGTACCTCGCCGTGCTGACCCGGCGGGCCGGCGTCCAGGAGCCCACCTTCGCGATGCGGATCGCCGCCGCCGCGCTCACCGCGGCCACCACCGAGGCCGTGCTGCTGTGGGCCGAGGCCGGCGGCGGCGAGGACATCGCCGGCCTGGTCGACCGCACCTTCACGGTCCTGGAGGAAGGATTCGCCGGTCTGTAGCACGGGCGGGGCGGCGGAGCCCGGTCGCCGCACCGGGCCCAGCCGCCCCGCCCGGACCTACCGGCGAGCCCGGCCCGACGGCGCTCCGACCCGCCGTCGCAGGACCACGCCCGCGCCCGCGAGCGCGGTGGCGCCCAGGGCCGCGGCCGCCGTCACGGCCGGCAGCGCGGCATTGCCGGCGGCCTGCCCGGCGGTCGGCTCGTAGCCGCCGCCCCGCCCCGCCCGGTCGTACGCCGAGCCGGGCAGCTTGTCGCCGTACCGCTGGCGGACCAGGCCCTGGTACCCGGCCAGGCTCACCCCGGCCTCGCCCACCGAACGGCGCGCCTCCTCGTCGAGCGGCAGCACCCGGCCGTCCCGCAGCACGTACCAGGCGTTGATCTGCGGCTCGCGGAACGCCGTCCCGCCACCGCCCTCGGCCGCCCGCGCCGCGTAGTCGCCCTCGTCGCCGCCGCCGGCGATGTTGACCACCCGCCAGCCGCCGCCCTGCTTCACCGTCCACACCGAGGCGACCTGGCCGTCGGCCGCGACCACCCGGCTCGCGGTGAACTCCGCCCGGGCCACCGGGGCGCCCGGCGTACCGGCCACGAAGGCGGCGTCCAGCGTGTACACCGGCACGGTCTCCCCGGCCAGCCTGGGCGCCGCGGCCGCCGCCGCGGCCTCCTCGGCCTCCGCGGCCGCGCCCGGGGCGAGCCGCCCGGTCGGCGGGACGCCCTTGCGGGCGAAGAAGCGGCCCAGCTGGTCGAGCACCGCCGGGCTGCGCACCGCGTCGCGGGCCCCGGCCAGCTCCGCGGCCGGCACCGGCTCGGGCACCCCGGCCGAGCCGGCCGGAGCCGCGGGACCGGCGGCGGACGCGGCCGGTGCGAGTGCCAGACCCAGACCGGCGGCGAGCAGGACGGCCGCCGCGCCGCGCACGAGCGCGGACCTGTGCATGCTGCTCATGTCGCCCCTCACGCGCCGATCCGGTACAGGGAGTGGGTCCAGGAGAACGTGCCGTTCGACACGTAGTAGTTGTAGTCCGCCCAGTTGTAGCGGTAGTTGGACGGCCACGGGTCACCCCAGTAGACCTGGTTGGCGGTGGTGTCGTACCCGTACAGGACGTGCATGTGGCCGCCGCCGGAGCTCCACTGGATCCGGGTCTCCACCGGCCGGTCGGCGTTCACCTCGCTCTGCACCGTGCTGTAGCGCAGGTACCCGCTGACGTACGAGCCCGGGTTGATGCCGAACCGGCTCAGGGCGTTCTGCACATCGCCCAGGGTGGCCTGGTTGTTGGGGCAGGCGGAGTTGGCCGAACGGCCGAACGCGGCGTTGCAGAACTGGTTCTGGCTGTAGTCGTAGCCGTACCAGGTGGCGATGGTGTTGCCGCTCGCCGCCCAGCACCAGTTGCTCTGCTGTTGCTGCTGCATGGTGAGGTTGAGCTTCTTGTAGGTGCCGGCCAGGTCGGCCGAGGAACCCGCGGCGGCCACGGGCCGCACTCGCTGCTGGGGGCCCGCGGCCGTGGGGGCGGCCTGGGCCGGGGTGACGGCCGCGACGCTGAGCGCCGGGCCGAGGACGCCGAGCGCGAGCACCGAGACGGCGCGGCGCAGACGTATCCGGGTGACGGACATGGGGGATGTCCTCCTTGCGACAGGCAGAGGAGTCGAGAGGTGTGGGGGCGCGGTCCGGATCGCGACACCGAGCATCGCGCCGTTGACATGGCCGGTCAACGGCCCCCGAGGCCCCGCCCACCGGGTGTGAACGGGTCCCGCCCCGCTGTGAACGACGGCCGCGGAACCCCCGCCCGGGATGTCGGAACCGGTGACAAACCCCCCTCCACATGTGAATATTCACGACCGACCGGGCCCGCCGCACAGGCCCGGGCCGGCCCGCCCCGTCCCGCCACCCGAGGAGGCCGCATGCGGCGGACCGACCAGCCCGACCTCGTCACCGCGCTGCGCACCGGCCCGTTCGACCTCGCCCTGCGCACCGCCATCGCCGCCCGCGGCCTCGCGCTGCACCGCGTCCGCGACCACCTCGCGCTGCGCGGCGTCCACATCGGGGTCACCAGCCTCAGCTACTGGCAGCAGGGCCGGCGCCGCCCCGAACGGCCCGAGTCGCTGCGCGCCGTCCGGGAGTTGGAGCGGGTCCTGGAGCTCCCCGCACACTCCCTGACCCGGCTGCTCGGCCCCCGGCGGGCCGCCCCCGCCGCGCCGGCCGGCCCGCCCGTCCGCCCCTACCGCGACCTCATCACCCCGGCCACCGCCGTCGACGACCTGCTCGCCGAGCTGGCCGGCCCGCGCGACAGCGGGCTGCACACCATCACCCACATCGAGCGGATCAGGATCGGCGCCGACCGCCGGCTCCGGCGCCGCGACTCCCAGCACGCCCTGCGCGCCCACCGCGACGGCATCGACCGCTACCTCGCCATCCACCAGGGCGACCCCGGGAGCGACATCACCCGGGTCGGCGTGCGCGCCGAGGAGAACTGCCGCCCCGGCCGGGTCCGCCGCGACCAGGCCCACGACCTGCTGATCGCCGAACTCCTGCTGGACCGCAGGCTGCGCGCGGGCGACACCCATCTGCTCGGCTACGGCTTCGACGACGCCCCCGCGCCCGAGCCCAGCCGCGAGTACATCCGCGGCTTCCACGCGGGCGCCGGGCAGTACGTCCTCCAGGTCACCTTCCACCCGGCCGCGCTGCCGGTCCGCTGCCACCGCTTCGCCCGCCGCTCGCCCGCCGAGAAGCCCTACGAGAGCGAGGAGCTGACCCTGGACGGCCACCACTGCGTCCACCTGGTCGCCACCGCCGTCGGGCCCTGCATCCTGGGCATCGGCTGGGACTGGGACTGAGCCGCGCCCGAGGGCGCCGGGATCACCGGTGCGCCGGGATCACGGGTGCGCCGGGTCCGGGGCCGCGCGGCGGGCGTCGTAGCGGGGGTCGATGGTGCCGAACAGCCGGTCCCAGACGGTGGTGTAGAAGCCCAGGTTGACGGCCGGATCGGCGTGGTGGCCGGCATGGAACATCGGCAGCGCCACCCAGCGGAACACCGCGAGCCGCCGGACCCGTGCCGGGAAGGGCTCCACGCCGAGGTGTCCGAGCAGGCCGAAGACCAGGTTGACGCCGATGTAACCGGACAGCGCGAGGACGGACATCCCCGGCCAGAGGCAGAGCACCGTGATCCACGCGCCGCCGAAGCCCAGCACCTCCAGCGGGTGCAGCACGAAGAGGGTGGCCGGGCGCGGGTCCGGGTAGCCGTGGTGCAGTTCGTGCGCCAGCCGGTAGAGCCGGCGGCGGTGGGCCAGCCAGTGCCCGCCGTACATCAGCGCGTCCATCACCAGCGAGAACAGCAGCAGATCGGCCGGCGCGCGCGGTCCCACGTCGGCCGTGAGCCGGATCCAGCCGGCCCGCCAGAGCTGCCAGCCGAGCAGCCCGACGGCGGAGTTGAGCAGCACGGCGACCAGCGTGAGCACCCGTTCCCGGCGGTCCGGCGGCGCGGGCGGCGGGGTCACCCGGCGGTCGCCGAAGCGGCGGACCAGCAGGCCGCCGGCCAGCAGGGCCAGCGCGAACAGCGCGAGGTTCCCGGCCAGCGCGCCCGCCGCCGCCTCCGCCGGGCTCAGCCGCCCGGTCCAGTCGAGCACCGTGTCCACCGCCACGCTCCCCCCGGCCGCCGGCCCACCCCACCGCTCCGACGCCGGCCCGCCGCGGGTGGTTCCCTCCGCCGCTCCGGCCGTCCCGGCCCGTCCCGCCCGTCCCCGCCCGTCCCGCCCTGGCCGCCCTGGCCGTCAGTCGCCGAAGGCCAGCTCCAGGCAGTCCTCCACCGGCCGGTAGCCGATCCGCCGGTAGATCGAGTTGCTGGTCGGATTGGAGAGGTCCGCGTACAACAGCACCTCCGCGGCCCCGGCGGCGAGGGCGGCGGCCGAGGCTGCCGCCGTGACACCGCTGCCGTAGCCGCGGCCACGGGCCTCGCGCGGGGTGTAGACCGGGCCGATGCGGGACATCCCGGCGACGACCGCGCTGGCCCCGGCCACCGCGACCGGCCGACCGGCGTCCTCCCACAGGTGCAGCTGGCCGGCGGCGGTCCGGTCGTCCACCACCATCGCCACATCGGGGACGAGGACGCCCGCCTCGACCGCGAACTCCTCGAACCAGCGGATCAGCAGCGCGCGGTCCGCCGCCCCGGCGAGCCGGGCACGGCCGGCCGGAGGACCCGGCGGTCCGGTCAACTCGCCCAGCCGGTAGAGCCGTTCATTGGCCCTGACGGTCCCGGCAGCCCCGGTGGCCCCGGCCCACGCCTCGCCGAACGCCCGCACCGCCGCCACCCCGCCGGCGATGCCGGCGAACTCCGTGAACCCGGCCCGGGCACCGGCGAGTTCGGCGGCCAGTTCGGCCGCCGCCCGCTCGGGCATCAGTCCCAGCCGCGGCACGAACGGCGGGGTCTGCAGGAACGCCCCCTCGACCGGCCCGTCCGGCTCCCCGCGCCACCAGCCGAAGACCGGCACGCCCGCGCCGTAGTAGTCCGGGCCGCGCGCGGCCAGCCGGTCCATGATCGTGAGCAGCACGGTGTTCTCGGCCGGATGCGCGGCGAGGAAGCCGCCGGCCTGCGCGCGGAAGTCGTCGAGGGAGGTGCCGAGGGTCCAGGACATGGCCCCATCCTCTCCCGCCGTCCAGCGCGCCGGCCAACGGTTTACTCCTGCGCCAACGCCCCCAGTCGCTCGGCGAGTTGCTCCGGATCGGTGGTCGGCGCGTCGCAGCTGAAGTGCCGGCAGACGTAGGCGGCGGGCGCGCCGTCGACCAGCGGCCGGCCGGCCAGCAGCGGGACCTCGTCGCCGCCCGCGCCCGGCTCGCCGAACGCGACCACGGCGCCGGGCGCGGTGCCGAGCAGCGCGGCCCGGTGCAGCGCGGCCGTCCCGGGGTCGCCGGCCTGGCCGATCACCGCGACCTCGCGCGGGCCGTCGGCCAGCGCCTCGGCGGCGGCCAGGCCCCAGCCGACGAACCTCGGCGCGCGCGAGGCGAGCGCCCCGACGATGCCGAGCGCCCGTTCGGCGGCGGTCCGGTGGCGGGCGGAGCCGGTGTACGCGGCGTAGGTGAGCAGGGCGGCCGCGGCGGCGGTCCAGCCGGACGGGGTCGCGTTGTCGGTCGGGTCCTGCGGGCGCCGGATCAGCTCCTCGGCGTCGTCGGCGGTGTCGTACAGCGCGCCGGACGCCTCGTCGGCGAAGTGCTTGAGCACGGTGTCGAGCAGCCCGCCGGCCAACTGGAGCCACTCGGCCTCGCCGGTGACGGCGTACAGGGCGAGGAAGCCCTCGGCGGTGTCGGCGTAGTCCTCCAGCACGCCCGCGTTGGCGCCGGGGCGGCCGTCCCGGGAGGTGCGCAGCAGCCGGCCCTCGGGGGTGAGGTGGACGGCGAGCAGCAGGTCGGCGGCGCTCTCGGCGGCCCGGACCAGGTCGGGGCGCTCCAGCAGGGCGCCGGTCTCGGCGAGGGCGGCGATGGCGAGGCCGTTCCAGGCGGCGACCACCTTGTCGTCCCGGGCGGGCGCGGGGCGGGCCGCGCGGGCCGCCAGCATCCGCTCCCTGATCGCCTCGTACTCGGCGAAGTCCTCGGGGTCGGCGAGGAGTTGCAGGACGGAGGTGCCGTGCTCGAAGGTGCCGTCGGCGGTGACCGAGAACAGCCGGGCGGCGGTGGCCGCGTCGGCGGGGCCGAGCAGGTCGACCAACTGGCCCGGCTCCCAGACGTAGTAGGCGCCCTCGGCGGTGGCGCCGGTCTCCTCGTCCAGGCTGTCGGCGTCCAGCGCGGAGGCGAACGCGCCTTCGGGGGTGCGCAGTTCGCGCAGCAGGAAGTCGGCGGTGGAGAGCGCGACCCGGCGGGCCAGCGGGGAGCCGGTCGTCCGCCACAGGTGCAGGTAGGCGCGCAGCAGCAGCGCGTTGTCGTAGAGCATCTTCTCGAAGTGCGGCACCACCCAGCCGGCGTCCACCGCGTACCGGGCGAAGCCACCGCCGAGCTGGTCGTGGATGCCGCCGCGGGCCATCGCCTCACCGGTGCGCACGGCCATCTCCAGCGCGGCCTCGGAGCCGGTCCTGGCGTGGTGGCGCAGCAGGTACTCGACCACCATGGCGGGCGGGAACTTGGGCGCCCCGCCGAAGCCGCCGTGCCGCTGGTCGAAGTCGCGGCTGAGCGCGACCAGCGCCTGGTGCAGATCGGCCTCGCCGGGCGGCTGGTGGACCCCGCTGCCGACGGCGTAGACGGACGCCCGCTCGGCCAGGTCGGCCCGGATCCGGGCGGCGACCTCGGCGACCTCGTCCCGCCGGTCCCGCCAGGCGGCGTGCACGCCCTCCAGCACCTGCCGGAACGACGGCATGCCGTGCCGGGGCTCCGGCGGGAAGTAGGTGCCGAAGTAGAACGGCTCCTTGCCGGGGGTCAGGAACACCGTCATCGGCCACCCGCCCTGCCCGGTCGCCGCCTGCACCGCCTCCATGTACACGGCGTCGACGTCCGGCCGCTCCTCCCGGTCCACCTTGACCGCGACGAACCGCTCGTTGAGGTACTCCGCCGTCCCGTCGTCCTCGAACGACTCGTGCGCCATCACATGGCACCAGTGGCACGCCGCGTACCCCACGGACAGCAGGACGGGGACGCCGCGGCGGGCCGCCTCCTCGAAGGCCCCGGGCCCCCAGGGCCACCAGTCGACCGGGTTCCCGGCGTGCTGCTGCAGGTACGGCGACGTCGCGTCGGCGAGGCGGTTCGGCATGCCCCCATCCTCGCGCATCCGCGCGGGTGGAGGGGGCATGGCCTCACTCCTTCGGGGACTCCGGCTCCTCGGCGAAGTTCACGCGCTTGAACTGCTTGTTCATCGACTTGGCCAGGAACCAGGTGGCCACGCCGAGGGCGGCGAAGACGAGGAAGCCCAGCAGGCCGGGGGTGACCTTGGCGTCGTCGACGGCGAGTTCGGCGGCGAGGTGGGTGAGGTTCACGGGGGCGCTCATATCTCTATGGTGGCCCGGCTCACGGGGAGCCGGGCCGTCGGGGGGTGCTTCAGTCCCGCGTGTCGGCCGACTCGGCCGTCAGGCTGGGGGTCCGCAGGCCGGCGAACAGGTCGTCCTCCGGCAGGTCCACGTCGACCAGGGTACGAGCAAGCTCGTAGTCCTCGGTGGGCCACACCTCGCGCTGGACCTCCAGCGGGACGCGGAACCACGGGCCGTCCGGGTCGATCTGGGTGGCGTGCGCGATCAGCGCGCGGTCCCGGGTCTCGAACCAGTCGTCGCAGCGGACCCGGGTGGTGATCTCGCGCTCCTGGCGGCCGCTCTTCTCCCAGCCGGCGATCCACTCGCCGTAGGGGGACTCGTGGCCGTTCTCGGAGAGGTACTTGTGCAGGGCGCGGATCCGGCCCATCGGGAAGCCGTGGTTGTAGTACACCTTCAGCGGCTGCCAGGGGTCGCCGGCCTCGGGGTAGGCGTCGGGGTCGCCCGCGGCGTCGAAGGCCAGCATGGTGATCTTGTGGGTCATGATGTGGTCGGGGTGCGGGTAGCCGCCGTTCTCGTCGTAGGTCGTGATGACCTGCGGCTTGAACTCCCGGATGAGGCGGACCAGCGGTTCGGCCGCCTCCTTGACGTCCTGGAGGGCGAAGCAGCCCTCGGGCAGCGGGGGCAGCGGGTCGCCCTCCGGCAGGCCCGAGTCCACGAAGCCCAGCCAGGCCTGCTTGATCCCGAGGATCGCGCGGGCCTCGTCCATCTCCTTGCGCCGGACCTCGTGGATGTTCTCCTCGATCTCCGGCTTGCCCTGCAGCTTCGGGTTGAGGACCGAACCGCGTTCCCCCCCGGTGCAGGTGGCCACCAGCACGTCCACCCCCTGGTCGACGTACATGGCCATGGTCGCCGCGCCCTTGCTGGACTCGTCGTCCGGGTGGGCGTGCACCGCCATCAGTCGCAACTGCTCAGTCAACGCGTGCGTTCCTTCCACAAATGTCCGGGCGTACCGCGCAAGCCGGTCCACCCACCGTCCGAGCCGCTCTTGGGGCCGCGTCACCGCGGGACCGGCCGCCGCGCCGGGCGCCGACACGGCCGGGCCCGCCCCCGCCGGACCGGCCGCGGGCGTGCCCCTCCTATAGTGACGGACTGGAGGAGCACCGCATTCCCCCGCACCACCCGCGCGGCCCCCTCCCCACGAGAGGACTGAGCCCCATGAGCGCTGGCACCCGGCCCCCGCAGCTGCCCGAGGACCGCTACGGGCGGCGCGGCGACCGCGAGAGCGACCGCCGCCTCAAGGTGGTCGGCGCGGTCTGCGGGGTCCTGGCCCTGGGCCTGATCGTCTGGCTGGGCAGCTCCTACCTGATCCGCGAGACGAAGATCAACGGCGCCGTGCCGACCTTCCAGGCGCTCTCCGACACCGAGCTCCAGCTCCACCTGGCGGTGCGCAAGAGCGACGGCACGGCCGGCAGCTGCACCGTCCGCTCGCAGGCCGAGGACGGCGCGGTGGTCGGAGTGGCCGACTTCCCCGTCCCGGCGGAGGGCTCCAGCTACGACGCGGTGGTGAGCCTGCGGACCACCGCCCGCGGCACCACCGCCGAGCTGCTGGGCTGTACTCCCAAGTAACCCCGCCGCAGGCATATCCGCTCGGGAGAACGGGCATCCGTAGAGGAGCCCGTCCCGCCGATCCTGTACACCTTGGCGCAACGCTGTCGTCAATGGCAGGCCAACGACCCTCCCGATTGTCGGCGGGAGTTGTTAGGCTCGTGGTTTCGCCCCTTCCGCACCAGCTGGTACGGGAGCGGGCGTTGCTTTGTAGTTAAGACCGATATCAGCACCACTCAACACGCTGACGACTCACACCCTCAGCACAGCCCCAGCACCTACGAGGAGCACCCGTGACCCAGACCAGCGAGAACGTGACCTGGCTCACTCAGTCCGGCTACGACCAGCTCAAGGCCGAGCTGGATCACCTGACCGGCCCCTGGCGGATCGAGATCGCGCAGAAGATCGAGGCCGCGCGCGAGGAGGGTGACCTCAAGGAGAACGCCGGTTATCACGCCGCCAAGGAGGAGCAGGGCAAGTACGAGCTGCGGATCCGCCAGCTCACCCAGATCCTGGAGCGCGCCAAGGTCGGCGAGGCCCCGGCGGACTCGGGTGTGGTGGCCCCGGGCATGGTCGTCACGGTCGCCTTCGACGGCGACGAGGACGACACCATGAAGTTCCTGCTGGGCTCGCGCGAGGTCGGCGACGACGACCTGGACATCTACTCGCCGCAGTCGCCGCTCGGCCGTGCGATCGACGGCAAGACGATCGGCGACGAGGCGACCTACGAGCTGCCGAACGGCAAGCAGTCCATGGTCAAGATCATCGAGGTCAAGCCCTACTCCGGCTGACCCCTCCCCCGACACGCCGAAGCGGCCGCGCACTCGTCGCGGCCGCTTCGCGCGTTCCGGGCCGGGTCGGTCAGCCGGCCGAGGAGCGGTACTTGCGCACCGCCAGCCAGGAGAAGACCGCGGTGATCACCACCGACCAGAGCACCGAGACCAGCTCGGCGTGCTGCATCGGCCACACGTCGTCCACCGGGCCCACCTGGTTGCCGAACAGGTTGCGGCAGGCCTGCACGGTGGCGCTGAACGGGTTCCAGTAGGCGATCGCCTGCAACCAGCCCGGCATCGAGCTGACCGGCACGAAGGCGTTGGAGATGAAGGTCAGCGGGAAGAGCCAGATCAGCCCGGCCGAGGTGGCCGCCTCCGGACTGCGCACCGAGAGGCCGATCAGCGCGCCGATCCAGGAGAAGGCGTAGCCGAGCAGGAGCAGCAGCCCGAACGCGGCGAGCGCGGACAGCAGTCCCTCGTGGATCCGCCAGCCGACCAGCAGCGCGACCACGGCCAGCACCACCAGGGTGAACGCGGTCTGGCAGAGGTCGGCCAGGGTGCGGCCGACCAGCACGGCCGAGCGGGCCATCGGCAGCGAGCGGAACCGGTCGACCAGGCCCTTGGACATGTCCTCGGCGATGCCCGCCGAGGCGCCGGCCACCGCGAAGGTCACGGTCTGGGCGAAGATGCCCGCCATCAGGAACTGGATGTACGTCGAGGAGCTGGACTGCGTCCCCGGGATGTTGATCGCGCCGCCCATGACGTACGAGAACAGCAGCACGAACATGACCGGCTGCATCAGGCCGAAGATCACGATCTCGGGTATCCGGGTCATCCGGCGCAGGTTGCGCTTGGCGACCACCCAGGAGTCGTGCAGGACGGCGTCCACGCCCCGGCGCTGCTTGGGTACCGCTCCGCCGATGGCGTGCTCGGTGGCCGTGGCCATCTCAGAGCTCCTTCCCGGCCGCGACGGCCTGCTTGCCGGTGCCGGAGCCGTTGCCCCGCCCGCGCTTCCCGCCCCCGGCGGCGGCGTTCTCCGCGTCCTCGGCCTCGGTGTGGTGGCCGGTGAGGGAGAGGAAGACGTCGTCCAGGGTCGGCCGGCGCAGGCCGATGTCGTCGATCTCGATCGAGCGGGAGTCCAGTTCGCGGATCACGTCGGCGAGCACCCGGGCGCCGCCGCTGACCGGGACGGTGATCCGCCGGGTGTTCTTCTCCACCGCCGGCTCGCCGAGCGCGTAGGCGGAGAGCGCCGCGACCGCGTCGCCGACCAGGTCGGGCCGCTGCACCACGACCTCGATCCGCTCGCCGCCGATCTGCGCCTTGAGCCGGTCGGCGGTGCCGCGCGCGATCACCTTGCCGTGGTCGACCACGGCGATGTCGTGGGCGAGGCGGTCGGCCTCCTCCAGGTACTGGGTGGTGAGCAGCAGCGTGGTGCCCTGCTCGACCAGGGTCTCGATGACCTCCCACAGGGCCAGCCGGTTGCGCGGGTCGAGGCCGGTGGTGGGCTCGTCCAGGAACATCACCGGCGGGCGGACGACCAGCGCGGCGGCGAGGTCCAGGCGCCGGCGCATGCCGCCGGAGTAGGTCTTGGCGGTGCGGTCCTTGGCCTCGGTGAGGTTGAACCACTCCAGCAGTTCGAGCGCCCGGGCCTTCGCCTGGCGGACCGGCATCTGGTAGAGCTCGCCGACCATCTGGAGGTTCTCGAAGCCGGTGAGGTACTCGTCGACCGCGGCGTACTGGCCGGAGAGCCCGATCAGGCTGCGGACCCGGTTCGGGTGCTTGAGGACGTCGACGCCGGCCACCGTCGCGCGGCCGGAGTCGGGCTGGAGCAGGGTGGTGAGGACGCGCACGGTGGTGGTCTTGCCGGCACCGTTCGGGCCGAGCAGCCCTAGCACCGTGCCCTCGGGGACGTCGAGGCTGACGCCGTCCAGGGCTCGTACGTCGCCGAATGTCTTGACCAGGTTCTCGGCTTGGATGGCTGGCGCCATGGGCCTGCCTCATCTCCTCGAGGAAAGGACTGGGCTGTGCGATGACGAAATCTGTGGCCTGTCCTACTTTGCCCCCAATGCAGGCGGGCGGGCGAGTCGTTTCCGCGACCACGACGGCAGAACGCGATGTATCGCGAATATGGCAGACGCGATATAACGCGTCAAGAAATTAACCGACCGCCCCCCGGGGGGCCTACCGAGAGACCACGTACCCCGCGCCGCGCAGCTCCCCGAGCACCGCCGCGCAGTGCTCCGGCCCCTTGGTCTCCAGGTGCAGGTCCACCTCCACCTCGGTCAGCCCCAGCTGCGGGTCGACCCGCACGTGCGCCACGTCCAGCACGTTGGCGTCCACCCTGGTCAGCACCCCGAGCAGGCCCGCCAGCGCGCCCGGCCGGTCCGCCAGCCGCACCCGCAGCGAGAGGTACCGCCCGGCCGCCGCCAGCCCGTGCCGCAGCACCCGCTGCATCAGCTGCGGGTCGATGTTGCCGCCGGACAGCACCGCCACCACCGGGCCCTCGAAGGAGTCCGGCCGCTCCAGCAGCGCCGCGACCGGAGCCGCCCCGGCCGGCTCCACCACCAGCTTCAGCCGCTCCAGCCCCAGCAGCAGCGCCCGGGACAGCGAGTCCTCGGAGACCGTCCGGACGCCGTCCGCCAGGGTGTTGACGATCTCGAACGGGATGTCCCCCGGCCGGCCGACCATGATCCCGTCCGCCATCGTGGCGAACCGTTCCAGCGAGACCGGGCGCCCCGCCGCCAGCGAGGGCGGGTACGCGGCCGCGGCCGCCGCCTGCACCCCGATCACCCGCACGTCCGGCCGCAGCGGCTTGACCGCCGCCGCGATCCCGGCCAGCAGGCCGCCGCCGCCCACGCCGACCAGGACGGTCCGCACCTCGGGGCACTGCTCCAGGATCTCCAGCCCGACGGTGGCCTGCCCGATCACGACGTCCCGGTGGTCGAACGGGTGGATGAACACCGCGCCGCCCGCCTCCGCGTACCGCTGGGCCGCCTGCAGCGTCTCGTCGACGGTCGTCCCGTGCAGCCGCACCTCGGCGCCGTACTCCCGGGTGGCCGCGATCTTCGGCAGCGGCGCGGAGACCGGCATGAAGACGGTCGAGCGCACCCCGAGCAGCGAGGCGGCCAGCGCCACGCCCTGGGCGTGGTTCCCGGCGCTCGCCGCGACCACCCCGCTCGCCCGCTGCACCGGGGAGAGGCCGGCGATCCGCACGTACGCCCCGCGCAGCTTGAACGAACCGGTGCGCTGGAGGTTCTCGCACTTCAGGTGGACCGGCGCGCCGACCAGCGCGGAGAGGTGGCGGCTGCCCTCCATCGGCGTCACCCGGGCGACCCCGGCGAGCATCTTCTGAGCGCCGCGGACATCGTCGAGGGTGATCGGCCAGCTGTGCATGACAGCAGCCTAGAGCGCGATGACACGTGATCCGGGGACGTCGGCCCTGTTCCCGGGCCCGCCCGGCCCGCGTACGCTGCTGCTCCTGAGCTTCCTCACCGCACGACGATCGTGAGCCGCGATGACGACGACCTCGCCCCTGGCCACCGACCTCACCGACCCCGTGCACACCCAACTGCAGTACCAGCTGGCCGTGTTCGCCCGCCGCATGGAGCAGGTCCGCGGCACCGACGGGGTGGCCGCCCTGGTCCGGGCCGCCTACCTGCTGCTCGAACGGCTGGAGCGGCTGGGCCCCGCCAACGTCAAGGCCCTGGCCGACGCGCTGGGTGTCGAATCCTCCACCGTCACCCGGCAGGTCGCCCCGCTGGTCGCGGCCGGCCTGGTCGGCCGGGTGCAGGACCCGGCCGACCGGCGCGCCGTCCGGCTCGCGCTGACCCCGCTCGGCGCCGGCCGGCTGGCCGAAGTCCGCGCCGGGAGAACCGAGTTGACCCGCCGACTGGTGGCCGGCTGGCCGCCCGAGGAGCAACGCGCGTTCTGCGCCCTGCTGGCCCGCTTCAACCACTCCGTGGAGGAGTACGCCGCGGGCCGGCAGGGCGCCGGCGGCGGCGCGTAGCGCGCGCCGCCGGCGCGCGGACTCAGCCCAGCGCCTGCCGGAGGTCGGCCAGCAGGTCGTCGATCGACTCGATGCCGACGGAGACGCGCACCAGGTCGGCGGGCACCTCCAGCGCCGAACCGGCCACCGAGGCGTGGGTCATCCGGCCCGGGTGCTCGATCAGCGACTCCACGCCGCCCAGCGACTCACCGAGGGTGAACAGCTGCGCCCGGTTGCAGACCTCGACCGCCGCCTCCTCGCCGCCGTTCACCCGGAACGACACCATGCCGCCGAAGGCCTTCATCTGCTTGGCGGCGATGTCGTGCCCGGGGTGCCCGGGCAGGCCCGGGTACAGCACCTGGCTGACCTTGGGGTGGCCGGCCAGCAGCTCGGCGACCTTCTCCGCGTTCGAGCTGTGCCGGTCCATCCGCACGCCGAGGGTCTTGATGCCGCGCAGCACCAGCCAGGCGTCGAACGGGCCGGAGACCGCGCCCATCGCGTTCTGGTGGTAGGCGACCTCCTCGCCGAGGCCCGCCTCGGCGATCACCAGGGCGCCGCCGACCACGTCGGAGTGGCCGCCCATGTACTTGGTGGTCGAGTGCACGACCACGTCGGCGCCGAGCGCGATCGGCTGCTGGAGGTAGGGGCTGGCGAAGGTGTTGTCGACCACCAGCAGCGCGCCCGCGCCGTGCGCGATGTCGGCCAGCGCGGCCAGGTCGGTGATGCCCAGCAGCGGGTTGGACGGGGTCTCCACCCACACCGCGCGGGTGTTGGGCCGCAGCGCCTCGCGGACGGTCGCGAGGTCCTGGGTGTTGGCCACGGAGAACTCGACGCCCCAGCGGGTCAGCACCTTGGCGAACAGCCGGAAGGTGCCGCCGTAGGCGTCGTTGGGGATCACGATGTGGTCGCCCGGCTTGAGGATCGTGCGCAGCAGGGTGTCCTCGGCGGCGAGACCGGAGGCGAAGGCGAGGCCGCGGGCGCCGCCCTCCAACGCGGCGAGGCACTCCTCCAGCGCGGTGCGGGTCGGGTTGGCGCTGCGGCTGTACTCGTAACCGCCCCGCAGGCCGCCCACCCCGTCCTGCTTGTAGGTGGACACCTGGTAGATCGGCGTGACGACGGCCCCGGTCTGGGGGTCTGCTTCCTGACCCGCGTGGATGGCGAGGGTCTCGAAGCCCTGGGGAAGCTGGTGCTCGGTCATGCTCCGAGCGTAGTCGGCGAACCGCCGGCCGCCGCCCGGAAGCCGCCGGCCGGTCCGCGGGGCGCCGCCGGACCCTCGGAATCCCCGGGTGCCCGGCCGCGTTGGAACGTCCGCAACCCTCCCCGATCCGTTGGAGCAGGCCGTGCTGTTCAACCGCCACAAGACCTCGCTCGTCCCCGCCGACCAGGCGCTGCCCGGCCGGGAGACCCCGGCGTTCACGCTGCGTGAGCCGCACACCGTGCTCGGTCATCCGCTCACCGGCCCGTACCCCGACGGTCTTGAGGTCGCGGACTTCGGGCTGGGCTGCTTCTGGGGCGCCGAGCGGACGTTCTGGCGGCTGCCCGGCGTCTGGACGACGCTGGTCGGCTACCAGGGCGGCCACACCCCGAACCCGACGTACGAGGAGGTGTGCAGCGGCCTGACCGGGCACACCGAGGCGGTGCGGGTGGTGTACGACCCCGCGGTGGTCTCCTACGAGCGGCTGCTGAAGACCTTCTGGGAGGCGCACGACCCGACCCAGGGCAACCGCCAAGGCAACGACGTGGGCACCCAGTACCGCTCGGCGCTCTACACCCACTCCCCCGACCAGGCCGCCGCCGCGACCGCCACCCGGGACGCCTTCCAGCCCGCCCTGACCGCGCTCGGCCTCGGCCCGGTCACCACCGAGATCGCCCCGGCCGGCCCGTTCTACCCCGCCGAGCCCTACCACCAGCAGTACCTCTCGGACGCCAAGAACCCGAACGGCTACTGCGGCCTCGGCGGCACCGGCGCCAGCTGCCCGATCGGCGTGGCCCGGACGGACGCCTGAGGTCCGGTTCCCGACCCGGGTGTCGGGGGCGCAGACTGGAAGGACCGGTAGGGCGGCCGCGTCACCGTCCCTGGTGACGGGGCCGCCCCCTGTCCCGAGGAGCACCTCATGGCCGGTCTCATCCGCAGGAACTTCGACACCGATCCCGAGGAGGTCCGCCCGTTCGAGGCGGACAAGGGCGAGTTGCGCCTGGTGAACCTGGACGGCGGGGCCGTCGGACGGGCGGTGTTCCAGCCCGGCTGGCAGTGGTCCAAGCACATCAAGCCGATCGCCGGGACGGACAGCTGCCGGTCGGCCCACGTCGGCTACGTCGTCTCCGGACGGATGAAGATCGTCATGGACGACGGCGAGGAGAACGAGTTCGGCCCCGGCGACTTCATGGTCTGCCCGCCCGGCCACGACGCCTGGGTGGTCGGCGACGAGCCGGTGGTCGCCCTGGACTGGCAGGGCTTCGGCGAGTACGCCAAGCGTTCCTGAACCCCCCGGCGGTGGTCAGCCCCGCCGGACCTCGTGCATGAAGCACCCGAACTCCACCGCGCGGACGTGCAGCACGGCCACCTGCGGGTCGGCGAGCAGCCGTGCCGCGACCGCCTCGGCGGTCTGCGGCTCGACCAGCTCGCCACCCAGGATGTGCCCGCGCCGGTCGTAGGCGCGCACCACCCGCCGGCCGCTGTGGAAGCCCTCCGGCCAGCCCGGTCCGGCCGGACCGGCGCACGGGCCGTCGTGCACGAAGACCGGGCCGAGTTCCTCGTACGGCCCGGGCTCGGCCCCGGTCTCGGCGGCCCAGCGGCGCAGCGGTGCGTAGCTCACCAGGGCGATCCGCTCCCCGGCCCGCGCCCTGGTCAGGCAGCAGCGCAGCGGGGCGCCGCCGGTCGCGTCGACCGAGCGCACGGGCGCGCGTCCGGCGTCGTCGCGCACCAGCAGGGCGCCGTGCACGGCGGGGTCGATCGGACGGACGGTCAGGACGGACGGGGTGGTGGAGGTTGTCGTCATGCCTCCACCCTCCCGCCGCGGCCGCCGGGAGTCCGGCGGGATTCGGCCGTCGCGTTCGGTGGCCCGCCCGCGGGTCGGCGGGCGCCGGTCGGGCGCGTGGTCGGTGGGCGGCTCCCGGTTGCGCAGCCGCCGCCACCGGTCGCGGTGCCGGTGACGACGATCCGCCGCACGTGGGCGGTCGGGTCGTCCGCGTTCGCGGTGATCCGGTGATCCCGGGCCGGTGCAGGTGGGCGCGCTCCGGCGCGGACTGCACGATGTCCCGGGCCCGGTACGGATCACCGGCCGGCGGTTCCCGGGCGGAATCGCGCGGGCGGTCCCGGGGAGCGTCAGATCGCGCTGCCGGCCTTCCAGTCGGCCCAGCCCATGTTCCAGCCGTTGAGGCCGTTGGACGGCGCCACGGTCTTGTCGCCGGAGTTCACGACCTCGACCACGTCGCCGATCATGGAGCTCTTGTAGAACTTGTAGCCGTCCGCGCTCGCGTCCTGGCCGCCCTTGACGTCGCGCAGGCCGACGCAGCCGTGGCTGGTGTTCTGGCTGCCGAAGATCGAGGCCGGCGACCAGTAGTTGCCGTGGATGAAGGTGCCGGAGGTACTGAGCCGCATCGCGTGCGGGACGTCCGGGATGTCGTACTCGCTGCCGAGGCCGACGGTCTGCGAGTTCATCCGGGTCTGCTGGTACTGCTCGGTGATCACCATCCTGCCGCCCCAGGTGCGGTACTCGGGCGAGCCGCCGGAGATCGCGTAGACGGCGCTGACCTGGCCGTCCGTGGTGACGGTGAGCTTCTTGGCGGCGAGGTCGGCGACGCTGGTCTGCGCGCGGCCGATGGTGAAGCGGACGTCCTTGGACTGGGTGCCGTAGACGCCCTTGGCCCCCTGGACGTCCTTCAGCCGGAGCTTGACGGTCACCTTGGTGCCCTTGGCCCAGTACTCCCGCGGCCGGAAGTCGAGGCGGGTGCTGGAGAACCAGTGCCCGACGATCTCGACGCCCGGCTCGGCTATCACGGTGATCGCCTGCTGGACGGCCTTGCGGTCGGTGACCGGCTTGCTGAAGTTGATCGAGACCGGCATGCCGACGCCGACGACCGAGCCGTCCTCGGGGGTGAAGTAGCCGACGAAGGTGTTGGCCGGGGTCGCCGTGGTGAAGACGGCGTTGGCGTCGGCCTCCAGCCTCTCCTTGTCGAAGGCGACCGCGGACACCGTGTACTTGGTGCCGCTGGCCGGGGCGGCGGCGGAGGTCCAGACGGTGCCGTCCGCGGACAGCTCGCCGGCCAGCGCCTTGCCGGTGGAGTCGGTGACCTTGACCGTGGTGAGGGCGCCGCCGGCGACGGCGACCCGGACCGGCTCGCTGAAGCTGGCCGCGGTGGCGCCGTCGGCCGGGGTGACGGTGATCACGGCGGCGGAGGTCTTCGGGGTCGGGGTGCTGGTGGCGCTGGGCGTGGGCTGCGCGCCGCCGGTGGCCGTACCGTCGGTGGCCGTACCGCCGGAGCCGCCGGAGCCGCCGGTGCCACCGGAGCCGTTGCCGCCCGAGCCGCCGCCGGTGGTGCCGGCGCCGTTGTCGGTGCTCTTGCTGTCGTTGCAGGCCGCCAGCAGCAGGACCGGGGCGCCGATCAGACCCGCCAGTACGCCACGTCGGCTCCAGCTGCTCCCGGCCGCTCGGCCCTGACCTTCCCGTGCCGTCACGTCGCCCACTCCCTGCTGATCATCCGGGCATTACGGATACAGAAACGCAATCCGTGCGTTCACGGTTCCATCACCAACGGCTTGCGATCGTACGAGAATCCGAAACTCGGCGCCAAATATGGACAAATGCCCGGTCCGTGGACAGCGGACCGGGCATTCACAGGCCGTGACGGGCACGCCCTACTCGGCGGACTCCTCCACCGAGTACTCGTCCCACTCGTCACCCTCCGGGTCGAAGTCGGTCTTCGCCGACTCCCAGGTCGCCGAGGCGAGCTCGACCCCGGGGACGTCGCCGAGCAGCGCCACCGGGTCGATGAAGTGCGCGAGCGAGCCCGACGGGTCCACCTCGATGGCGTCCACGGACTGCGCGCGCTCCTCGTCGTCGAGGTACTCGTCCTCGGCCACCTGCTGGAGGGCCGCCGCCTTCAGGGCGCCCTCGTCGGTGATCTCGGCGATGAGCTCGATGCTGAGCCGGACGTAGCGCGGGCTGTCCTGGTCGGTCGTGTCAGTGCTGGTCATGGCAGTGAGACTACGGGAAGACGGCCATGCCGGACGCACGAAGCCGCCCCGGGCCGAAGGGGCGGGCGGGAGAGTGACAGCCGGGGCCGGCCCGCCCGGAGGCGGGGCCGGCCCCGGCGTCTCCGCCGGGCTCCCCCACCCGGGAGCCGCGGAGACGCGCCAAGCGGCGCGGTTCGCCCGGGGAGCCGCCACACCCTGGCGGCCGGCCGGAGCCGGGCAGGGGCGGGACGACGGCGTCTCCACGGGCGGGGACACCACCGGCCGGTTCAGGACCGGCCGTCGGGTCCGAGACGGGCCGTGCCCGCCGGGGAGCCGCTCCCGTCGGTCACCGCCGTCTCGCTCGGCGTCTTGCCGTGAGCACAACGATGGCGCAGCCGTGTTAAGCCCGTGCTGCACGGAGATGACGCCGGTGTACCAGTTCGCGCGGAAACAGCACCTCCGCCCCGTAGGTCCTCAGCCACCGGGTCGGGGTCGGCGGCTGACCGGGGGCGGGTCCGGCGGTTCCCGGCCTCAGTGCCCGGCGCGGCTGCCGGTCAGGAAGCCCAGCAGGTCCTGGCGGGTGACGATGCCCTGCGGCTTGCCCTCCACCAGCACCACCGCGGCGTCGGCCTTCTCCAGCACCGCCATCAGGTTGGTGACGGTCTCGCCCGAGCCGACCACCGGCAGCGGCTTGGACATCACCTTGTCCAGGGTGTCGGTCAGCTGGATGTCGCCCGCGAAGACGCCCTCCAGCAGCAGCTTCTCCACCACCGAGCCGATCACCTCGCCGGCCATGATGTCCGGGTGGCCGGCGCCCGGCGAGACCACCGGCATCTGCGAGACGCCGTACTCGCGCAGCACCCGGACGGCCTCGGCGACCGTCTCGTTGGGGTGCATGTGGACGAACTGCGGGATGCCCTCGTGCTCGATGGCGTCCTTGCGGGCCAGCACCTCGCCGATGTGCGCCTCGTCGGTGGCGGACGGCAGGAAGCCGTAGTCGGCCATCCAGTCGTCGTTGAAGATCTTCGACAGGTAGCCGCGGCCGCCGTCCGGCAGCAGCACCACGACGACGTCGTCCGGGCCGAGCCCGCGGGCCACCTCCAGCGCGGCGACGACCGCCATGCCGCAGGAGCCGCCGACCAGCAGGCCCTCCTCCTTGGCCAGGCGGCGGGTCATCTGGAAGGAGTCCTTGTCGGAGACGGCGACGATCCCGTCCGCGACGGTGCGGTCGTAGGCGGTCGGCCAGAAGTCCTCGCCGACGCCCTCGACCAGGTACGGCCGGCCGGTGCCGCCCGAGTAGACCGAGCCCTCCGGGTCGGCGCCGATCACCTTGACCTTGCCGCCGGAGACCTCCTTCAGGTAGTTGCCGGTGCCGGAGATGGTGCCGCCGGTGCCGACGCCCGCCACGAAGTGGGTGATCCGGCCCTCGGTCTGCTCCCACAGCTCCGGACCGGTGGAGTGGTAGTGCGAGGCCGGGTTGTCCGGGTTGGAGTACTGGTCCGGCTTCCAGGCGTTCGGGGTCTCACGGACCAGGCGGTCGGAGACGTTGTAGTACGAGTCCGGGTGCTCGGGGGCGACGGCGGTCGGACAGACGACCACCTCGGCGCCGTAGGCCCGCAGCGTGTTGATCTTGTCGGTGGAGACCTTGTCGGGGCAGACGAAGATGCACTTGTAGCCCTTCTGCTGGGCCACGATCGCCAGGCCGACGCCGGTGTTGCCGGAGGTCGGCTCGACGATGGTGCCGCCCGGCTTGAGGGCGCCGGAGGCCTCGGCGGCCTCGATCATGCGCATCGCGATGCGGTCCTTCACCGAGCCACCGGGGTTGAAGTACTCGACCTTGGCGAGCACGGTCGCGCTGATCCCCTCGGTGACCTTGTTCAGCTTGACCAGCGGGGTGTCGCCGACCAGGTCGATGATCGAGTTGTGGTACCGCACGGGGGGTCCTCCCGGTCTGTGGGGCATGCAGTGGCGCTTTCGGTACTGCAAAGCCTAGGCCGTACCACGAGCCCCGGAGGGCCCTCGCGCCCCACGAACGGACCACCCCCGTCGTAGGCCGGGGCGATCGCGGGTACTAGGGGTGTACACGCATCGGGAGCGGCCCTTCACGGGGTGGCACGAGGACGCGAAGGGGGCACCGGATGTCGACGGCACAGGAGTCACGGGCCCGGGTGGCCCGCCGGATCGCCACCGCGGCGGCGTACGGCGGCGGCGGGCTCGGGGTGCTGGGCGTGGGCCTGGTGGGCCTGCTGCTGACCGAGAGCAAACTCGCGATCCAGGCCATCGGCATCCTGGAGAGCGCCCCGCCGAAGGCCGACGGCGTCTACGGCGAGGCCTTCGCCGACACCGCGGCCGCCCCGCAGCCGCCGCTGGTGCTGGCCTTCCTCGGCGACTCCACCGCGGCCGGCCTGGGCGTGCTGCGGGCCCGCGAGACGCCGGGCGCGCTGCTCGCCGCCGGACTCGCCTCGGTCGCCGAGCGCCCGGTCCGGCTGGTCAACGTGGCGTTCTCCGGCGGCCGCTCCGCCGACCTCGCGGGCCAGCTGGACCAGGCCCTGGCGCACCGCCCCGACGTCGCCGTGATCATGGTCGGCGCCAATGACGTGACCCGGCACAGCCCGGCCCAGCTCGCCGTGCGCCAGCTCGGCGAGACGGTCGCCGCACTGCGCGCCGTCGGCTGCCAGGTGGTGGTCGGCACCTGCCCCGACCTCGGCACGATCAAGCCGGTCCGCCCGCCGCTGCGCTGGGTGGCCCGCCGGCTGAGCCGTCAGCTGGCCGCCGCGCAGACCATCGCGGTGGTGGAGGCGGGCGGCCGGACGGTCTCGCTCGGCTCGCTGCTCGGGCCGGAGTTCGCGGCCCGGCCGGAGATGTTCGCCGCCGACCGCTACCACCCCTCGGCCCAGGGCTACGCGACGGCCGCGATGGCCGTACTGCCCTCGGTCTGCGCCGTACTGGGCCTCTGGCCGCAGGAGGAGCGGCCGGACGGGCCGGTCCCGGGCGAGGCGGTGCTGCCGGTGGCGGTGGCCGCGGCGGCCGCGGCCGGACGCTCCGGCTCCGAGGTGGCGGCGGTCGGCGGCGAGCCCGGCGCGGCCGGGCGCTGGGCCCTGCTGCGCCACCGGCTGAGGGTCGGCCTGCCGGGCTCCGGAGCCTCCGCGGAGCCCCCCGCGGAAGGCCGCCCGACCGGCGGGAACACGTCGGCCAGCTCACACACCGGGGCGGATGACGACTGACCTACCAGACGGTAACTTTCCTCCCGGACGCCTGTCCGCCGCCACTCAGCGAGGAGCCCGCCATGCCCGAAGCCGTCATCGTCAGCGCCACCCGTTCGCCGATCGGCCGGGCCTTCAAGGGATCGCTGAAGGACGTCCGCCCGGACGACCTGACCGCGCACGTCATCCGGGCCGCGCTGGCCAAGGTGCCGCAGCTCGACCCGCGCGAGATCGACGACCTGATGCTCGGCTGCGGCCTGCCCGGCGGCGAGCAGGGCCACAACCTGGCCCGCATCGTGGCCGTGCAGATGGGCATGGACTACCTGCCCGGCGCCACCATCACCCGCTACTGCTCCTCCTCGCTGCAGACCACGCGGATGGCGCTGCACGCGATCAAGGCCGGCGAGGGCGACGTCTTCGTCTCGGCCGGCGTGGAGACCGTCTCGCGCAGCGTCAACGGCACCTCGGACGGCCTGCCGGGCACCATGAACCCGCTGTTCGACGAGGCCCGCGCGCGCACCGCCGAGCGCGCCGAACGCGGTGGCGGCGAGTGGCACGACCCGCGCGAGGACGGGCTGCTGCCGGACGCCTACATCGCGATGGGCCAGACCGCCGAGAACCTGGCCGCACTCAAGGGCATCACCCGCGCCGAGCAGGACGAGTTCGGCGTGCGCTCGCAGAACCTCGCCGAGGCCGCCATCGAGGCCGGCTTCTGGGAGCGCGAGATCACCCCGGTCACGCTGCCGGACGGCACCGTGGTCGGCACGGACGACGGTCCGCGCGCGGGCGTCACGCTGGAGGGCGTCTCCGGCCTGAAGCCGGTGTTCCGCCCGGACGGCACGGTGACCGCCGGTAACTGCTGCCCGCTGAACGACGGCGCCGCCGCGCTGGTCGTCATGTCCGACACCAAGGCCCGCGAGCTTGGCATCACCCCGCTCGCCCGGGTGGTCTCCACCGGTGTCAGCGCACTCTCCCCCGAGATCATGGGCTACGGCCCGGTCGAGGCCTCGAAGCAGGCGCTCAAGCGGGCCGGCCTGGGCATCGGCGACATCGACCTGGTCGAGATCAACGAGGCCTTCGCCGCCCAGGTGATCCCGTCCTACCGCGACCTCGGCGTCGACCTGGACCGGCTGAACGTCAACGGCGGCGCGATCGCGGTCGGCCACCCCTTCGGCATGACCGGCGCCCGGATCACCACCACCCTGATCAACTCCCTGCAGTGGCACGACAAGCAGTTCGGCCTGGAGACCATGTGCGTCGGCGGCGGCCAGGGCATGGCGATGGTCATCGAGCGGCTGAGCTGACCCACGCCTCCAGGTCAACCCCGAAGGGTCCAGACCACCCGTTTGGAGTGACGCAGCGTAATTGAGGGCCGGATCACACCGAGAGGTCGATCCGGCCCTCTTTTCTTTCATTTCCGGACCGGAAATCAACGGTGCGGAGCGGATCAACTCCGCAGCGTAGAGCGGGACTACCTAACAATTTGGGGACAAGAGCGAAAGTCGCTGACAAAGTGGACATTCGCCACTGCGGTAACAGGCCGGGATGCGGCACTGTGGAGGCGTAACCCCGTTCCACTCCTCGCTAGGAGTACGTTCCGTGAGCGCCGTCTACACCATCCTGCTGCTGATCCTGATCGCCGTGTCGACCGCCGTGCTGCTCCACCTCCGGGGAATCTCCCGCCGGCTGGACGCGCGGGCCGCCGCCGCCCCGGCCGTCGACGAGGCGGCGATACGCCGGGCCGTCGCCGAGGCGCTGGCCGCCGACCGCGAGCGGGAGATCACCGAGGCCCGGGCGTTCTGGGCCGAGCAGGAGGCCCGCGCGGCCGAGGACGCGCCACTGTTCGACTCCCCCTTCGCCGGGGTCTTCAACACCACCGACGAGTGGCCGCTCTTCTTCCCCCGCCCGACCGGTCCGAGCGAGGCGGCCGACAACGCGGGAACCATGGACCCGGAGTTCGGCGAGGCGCTGCGCTCCGCGCTGGAGGACCTGATCAACGAGGGCGGCGTCCACCCGGCCGAGCCCGGTACCGAGGGCGGCGCGCCGCTGCGCCCCGGCCACCCGACCGGCGCCCCGGTCGCCGAGCCCACCGGTGACGCCCGGGCCCGCCGCGAGGCCGACCTGCTGGCCACCGGCCTGGAGGCCGGACTGCTGGACGCCGAGTCGGCCGTCGAGGAGGCCCCGGTCGCCGCGCCCGACCCGCGCCGCCACCCCTCGCACCCCGACTTCGTCCCCAGCCAGACGCCGTCCCGGGAGTGGACCGACACCCGGCTGACCGCCCTCGCCGAGGAGGGCGTCGCCCTGATCGACGTCCGCCCGGGCCCGCTCGGCACCCTGGACGTCTACGCCTTCGCCGACGGCACCACGCTCTGCGTGGCCCCGGGCGACCGCGAGGCCGCGTACCGGCTGATCGACGCCGTCCGGGCCGGCGAGAACGTCCGGCTGCTCGGCGGCTCCCGGTTCTCCGGCTCCTACTCGCTGACCTTCTCCACCGACGAGGACACCGTGTACGTGCTCGCCGACCGGGTGGTGGCCAGCATCTGACCCGACCGGGCAGACAGGCCCCGGGGCCGACCGGATCAAGGGGTTACCGATCCGGCCGGCCCCTCGCCTTTCCCGTACCGGGTGCCGGGTGTCGAACACCCGGGGGGATCAGACGGCCGCCGTGGTCTCCGCGAGCCACCGCAGGGCGTGCGCCCGCAGCACGTCCGCCGTCGCCGGTCCGTCCGGCAGCGCCACCGAGGCGCCCCCCGGAAGTGCGGCCAGCGCCGCCGCCAGGTCGTGCCCGACCACCGCGAGCTGGTCGCCGACGGCGAACGCCCCGGCGTCGGGCAGCTCGTGCGCCGTCCCGCCGCCGACCCCGCCGTCCGGACGCGCCGCCTCGGCCGCCTGCGCCGCGGCCGCCAGCCGGCGGGCCAGCGCCAGCCCGGCCGCCGCCCGCGAGGGGTGCCCGGGAACGGCGCCCAGCAGCCGGCTCTGCGGCATCGCGCGGAACCGGTCCGCCAGCGCGTCGACGGCGGTCACCAGGGTGTTCTCATCGGACGTCTCGGACATGCCGCGAGCATACGGGGCCCGGACGCGGAAAGCCGCCGGGCCCCGGAGCGGTCGGCTCCGGGGCCCGGCGGCAGTGGTGGTGCGACGGAGGATCAGTCGTCGCCGCGCAGGATCGCGATCAGCCGCAGCATCTCGACGTAGATCCAGACCAGCGACAGGGTGAGCCCGAAGGCGGCCCGCCAGGCCTCCTTCTGCGGGGCCCCGTGCGCGATGGCCTCCTCGACGGCGGCGAAGTCCAGCGAGAGGAAGAAGGCACCGAGACCGATGCCGACCAGGCCGACCACGACGCCCAGCGGACCGGAGCGCAGCCCCATGTCGGCGCCGAACATCGACGCGACCAGGTTGATCAGCATCAGCAGCACGAAGCCCATGGCGATCGCGATGCCGATCCGGGTGTAGCGCGGGGTGACCCTGATCCGGCCGGTCTTGTAGGCGATCAGCATCGCCGCGAAGACCGCCGCGGTCCCCAGCACCGCCTGGATCGCGATGCCCTCCCAGATGGTGTTGAACACCTTGGTGATGGCACCGAGCGCGAAGCCCTGCAGACCCGCGTAGAGCAGGATCAGCGGCGGGCTGACGCTCCGCTTGAAGGAGATCACCATGCCGATGACGAAGGCGATCAGCGAGGCGCCGCCGGCCAGGCCGAAGTTCCGCTCGGGCAGTGCGAACCAGGCCAGACCGCCGGCCGCGACCAGGGTCAGCAGCGTCATCGCGGTGCGCGCGACCACGTCGTCGAGCGTCATCCGCCCCGTCGCCAGCGGACCGGCGGACGGCGCGTTGTACATCTCGGCGAGCTGCTCGTCGGTCAGCGGCGCCTGGCCCTGCGGCTGCTGGGCGTAGGGGCTGTTGGCGTACGGGTTGTTTCCGTACGGATTGTTGCCGTAGGGGTTGTTGGCGTACTGGCCCCCGGCCGGCGGGGTCTGGGTGGTCCCGAAACCCGCGTAGCCGGACTCGCGGGTGAAGGACCCCTCCCGCGAGAAGACCGGGTTGCTGCTTCTCATTGCTCATTCCCTCCGTGGCGGCACTGCACCGCCCGAACCACCAGGGTAATGGCTTGGCAAAGGAATCGGCATCCGCCGCGAGAAGGATTCGGCCGCCGGTCGGCCCGCTACTCCGGCGGGGACGCCGATCGGCGCCCCCGCGAGCAAGCACGTGCCCAGAGCCGGACTCGAACCGGCACGGCCTTTCGGCCAAGCAGTTTTAAGCTGCCCGTGTCTGCGTTCCACCATCTGGGCGTCCTGCGGACCCGGCCCCGCCGACGGAGCGGAGAGCATTGCCCCGCCGCCCGCGCGGACCACCCCTGAGCCTAGTCGCCCGACAACCCCTTTCGCATGTTCCTAGGCGGGGAAGTTGTCATGTTTCCTTGCCATCTGACGAACAGTTCGTGATTTGGCCACCGAACCCGCTCGTTCCGGCCACCGCCTTTCGCTCAGGGTCCGTGTCATACCGCAGGAGGAGGGCGCCTCCCGGGCGTACACCCAGCGGCGGTCAGGCCAACCGTCCGGCGGAGCGACGAGAAACCATGATCGTCCGGCGGAGCATGGAGGTACGGCCGGACGCCCATGGAAGGGCCCGGTCGTCCAAGCACTTCCGCCGCGCCGCACCCACCCGGCGCGGCCCCTCTCTGCCGAGCCCCGAGGAGCACCCCCGTGACCACGTCGACCGCAACCGCCGTCCGCACCGGCCGGGCGGCCGCCCGCGCCACCGGTCTGAACAAGGTCTACGGGGAGGGGGAGACCCGCGTCGTCGCCCTCGACAACGTCAGCGTCACCTTCCCGCAGGGCGAGTTCACCGCCATCATGGGCCCCTCCGGCTCCGGCAAGTCCACCCTGATGCACTGCATGGCCGGCCTCGACACCGTCACCTCCGGCTCCTCCACCATCGGCGACACCGAACTCGTCGGCCTCAAGGACAAGCAGCTCACCCAGCTGCGCCGCGACCACATCGGCTTCATCTTCCAGGCCTTCAACCTGCTGCCCACCCTCACCGCCCTGGAGAACATCACCCTCCCGATGGACATCGCCGGCCGCAAGGCCGACAAGCAGTGGCTCGACAAGGTGGTCGAGACCGTCGGACTCTCCGGCCGGCTCTCCCACCGCCCCAGCCAGCTCTCCGGCGGCCAGCAGCAGCGCGTCGCCTGCGCCCGCGCCCTCGCGAGCAAGCCCGACATCATCTTCGCCGACGAACCGACCGGAAACCTCGACTCCCGATCCGGCGCCGAGATCCTCTCCTTCCTGCGCAACTCCGTGCGCGAACTCGGACAGACCGTCGTCATGGTCACCCACGACCCCGTCGCCGCCTCCTACGCCGACCGCGTCGTCTTCCTCGCCGACGGCCGCATCGTCGACGAACTGCTCCACCCGACCGCCGACGCCGTCCTGGACCGCATGCGCCGCTTCGACGCCAAGGGCCGCACCAGCTGACGCCCCGCGTCCGCCGCCCGCCCCTTCGCAGACCCCAGTACCCCAGGACACCCCATGTATCGCACCGCACTGCGCAATGTGCTGGCCCACAAGGGCCGGCTGCTGATGACGGCGCTCGCCGTCATGCTGGGCACCGCCTTCGTGGCCGGCACCATGGTCTTCTCCGACACCTTCGGCAAGGCCATGCGGGACAACAACTCCAAGAGCTACTCCGACGTGTCGGTCCAGGTCGTCGACACCGCCGCCGGCGCCGGCGCGTCCGCCCGGGAGAAGGGCGGGAAGAGCCCGGTCACGCTGACCGATGCCACCGTCCAGCAGCTCGCCGCGCTGCCCGGCACCGCGAGTGTCCGCGGCGTGGTCAGCGGCTTCACCGGCGTCGCCGACCGGAGCGGCACCCTGATCGGCCAGTCCTGGACGGCCCGGGGAGCCAACTTCGCCCCCGGCCCGGACGGCAAGGACTCCCGCTACCCGATGGTCGAGGGCCAGGGCCCGAAGAACGGCAAGGAGGTCGCCCTCGACCGGAAGGCCGCCGAGGAGGGCGGCTACAAGGTCGGCGACACCGTCCGCATCGCCATCAACGGGCCCGTCATGGAGCTGAAGCTCACCGGTGTCTTCACCACCGACGACCCGGTGGTGAACTCCGGCGGCACGCTCACCCTGTTCGACCGCGCCACCGCCCAGCAGCTGCTGCTGGAGCCCGGCCGCTACAGCGGCATCGTGCTCGCCGCCAAGCCCGGCACCAGCCAGGACGCCCTGCTCTCCGAGGTGAACCAGAAGCTCCGCCCGGAGCAGCAGATCGAGGTCCGCACCGGCGCCGAGCTGAAGGCGGAGGAGGACCGGCTGATCACCAGGGACTCCGAGCAGATCCGCACCATGCTGCTCGCCTTCGCCGCGATCTCGCTCTTCGTCGGCATCTTCCTCATCGCCAACACCTTCACCATGCTGATCGCCCAGCGCACCAAGGAGCTCGCGCTGCTCCGCGCGGTCGGCGCCAGCCGCAAGCAGGTGACCCGCTCGGTGCTGATCGAGGCGCTCGCCATCGGCACCGTGGCGGGCGCGGCCGGCCTGGTCGCCGGAGTCGGCGTCGGCGCCGCACTGCAGTCCGTGGTCGTCTCGCTGAACGACAGCCTGCCGACCGGGTCACTGGTGATCAAGCCGCTGACCGTGGCGGTCACCCTGCTCGTCGGCATCCTGGTGACGGTGCTCTCCGCGCTGCTGCCGGCCGTCCGCGCCTCGCGGATCGCCCCGGTCGCCGCGATGAGCAGCGGTGACCAGCCGGTCAGCCAGAAGTCCCTGGTGGTCCGGAACGCGATCGGCTCGGTGCTGGCCGCCGTCGGCATCGCCCTGGTCGTCTTCGGCGCCTCGAAGGGCAACTCCGACGGCCGGATCCCGGTCGCGGCCGGCGCGCTCTTCGCCGTCCTGGGCGTCTTCGTCCTGCTGCCGCTGCTCTCCCGGCCGGTGATCGCCCTGGTCGGCCCGGTACTCGGCAGGCTGTTCGGCACGCCGGGCAAGCTGGCCCGGCAGAACGCGGTGCGCAACCCGCGCCGCACCGCCGCCACCGCCGCCGCGCTCACCATCGGTCTGACCCTGGTCAGCGGACTGACCGTGATCGGCGCCTCGGTCGGCGACACCGTGGACCGCACGGTCACCAGCTCGATGAAGGCCGACTACTTCGTCGCCGCCGCCAACTTCATGAGCCTGTCCGACAAGGTGCCGGCGGAGATCGCCAAGGCCCCCGGGGTGGCCACCTCCTCGCCGATGACCCGGGTCTCCTGGAAGCTCAACGGCAGCGCGCGGGACATCTCCGGCCTGGACGCGGACAGCTTCGACAAGCTGGTCTCGGTGACGATGAAGAGCGGCACGACGGCCGCCGCCGCCCAGGGGCAGCTGCTCGTCGACGAGGACCTCGCGAAGAAGCTCGGGGTCACCACCGGCTCGACCGTCGAGGTCGCCTACCCCGGCGACGCCAAGGGCACGCTGACCGTCGGCGGCGTCTACGAGACCGGCGGCCTGCTCGGCGGGGCGATGCTGGCCAACAGCGAGATCGTCAAGCACGACCCCGGGGCGAACCTGGAGAGCGTCCTGGTCAAGGGCACCGACGGGGAGAGCGCCGCGCTCAAGAAGGCGCTCAAGGACGCCACCGGCGCCAACCCGGTGATCGAGGTCCAGTCGCGCCAGGACGTGCGGGACAGGTTCAGCCAGACCATCACCTTCGCGCTCAACATGATGTACGGCCTGCTGGCGATGTCGGTGATCGTCGCGATCCTCGGTGTGATCAACACCCTGGCGATGTCGGTCTTCGAGCGCAAGCGCGAGATCGGCATGCTGCGGGCGATCGGCCTGGACCGATCCGGCATCAAGCGGATGGTCCGTCTGGAGTCCGTGGTGATCTCGGTCTTCGGCGCCGGCATCGGAGTGCTGCTCGGCTGCTTCATGGCCTGGGCGATCAACGGCACCCTGGAGTCCAGTCTTCAGGGCCTGACCACCGTGGTCCCCTTCGGCCAGCTGCTGCTCTTCCTGGCCCTGGCCGGCCTGGTCGGCCTGGTGGCCGCCTTCTGGCCCGCCCGCCGGGCCTCCAAGCTGGACATCCTGGCCAGCATCAAGACCGACTGACCGTCGGCCCGGGCCTGAGAAGGCCCGGACACGGGAAGGCCAGGACACGGGAAGGCCCCCGCCGGAGGGTTCGGCGGGGGCCTTCTCGTTCACTTCTGTACTCCGCCCGACTCGCACAGCCGGCTGAGCACCACGGAGGTCGTGGTCCGGCAACACTGCCGGGCGGAGGGCCTCCGACTCATACCCCGGTGCTCCCACACCGGGGTCCGCAGTCGCTTACTTGCTGGCGAGCTCCTTGTCGGCGGCCGGCTTGGCGGCCTCGACGGCGGGCTTGGTGGGGGCCGTGACCTCCTGGATCGGCTGGTACGGGTTCTCCATCTGCGACAGGCCGACCATCTCGCGCTTCAGGAAGACGGCGAGGGTCCAGTCGGTGAAGACGCGGACCTTCCGGTTGAAGGTGGGGACCATGGCGCCGTGGTACAGGCGGTGGAACCACCAGGCCGGACGGCCCTTCAGCTTGTACTTGCCGAAGAGGATCGCGACACCCTTGTGCAGGCCGAGGCCGGCGACCGCACCCAGGTTCTTGTGCTTGTACTCCTGCTGCGGGAAGCCGCGCATGCCGGAGATCACGTTGTCGCCGAGGACGGCGGCCTGGCGCACGGCGTGCTGCGCGTTCGGCGGGCACCAGGCACCCTCACCGGCGGCGAGGTCCGGCACCTGGGCGTTGTCGCCGGCGGCCCAGACGTAGTCGAAGCCCTGGACCTGGAGGGTCGGCGCGGTGTCGACGTGGCCGCGCGGGCCCAGCGGCAGGCCGAAGCGGGCCAGCACCGGGTTCGGCTTCACGCCGGCCGTCCACACGATGGTGGAGGCGTCCATCTCCATGCCGTTCTTCAGCACGACGTGGCCGTCGACGCAGGAGTCCATCGAGGTCTCGATGTAGACCTCGATGTTGCGCTCTTCGAGCTTCTCCTTGGTCCACAGACCGAGGTCGGGGCCCATCTCCGGGAGGATCCGGTTGGCGGCCTCGACCACGACGAAGCGCATGTCGTCACGGCTGACGGTCTTGTAGATCTTGGAGGCGTCGCGCGCCATGTCCTCGATCTCGGCGATCGTCTCGACGCCGGCGAAGCCGCCGCCGATGATGACGAAGGTCAGCGCCTTGCGGCGGACCGCCTCGTCCGTGGTGGACTCGGCCTTGTCCAGCTGCGCCATGACGTGGTTGCGGAGGGCGATGGCCTCCTCCACGGTCTTCATGCCGATGCCGTTCTCGGCCAGGCCCGGGATCGGGAAGGTCCGGGAGACCGAACCGGTCGCGACGACCAGGTAGTCGAAGGGCAGCTCGTACGAGTCGCCCGCCGAGGGCTGGATCGTGGCGATCTTGCGCTCGTGGTCCACACCGGTGACCGCACCGGTGAGCACCTCCGCGTTCTTCAGCGCGGTGCGCAGGGGCGCGACGAGGTTGCGGGGCGCGACGTTGCCGCCGGCCGCCTCGGGGAGGAAGGGCAGGTACGTCATGTACGACCGCGGGTCCACGACCGTGACGGTCGCTTCGCCGTAGCGCATCTTCTTGAGGATGCGCATCGCGGCATACAGGCCGACGTAACCACCGCCGACAATGAGGATGCGAGGACGCTCCGTGGTGCTCATATCCGAAAGTATCCAGCACCGCTCGGAGCAGTCTTCGTGAGCCCGCTCACAAGCTTATGGACCCCTTCTGCTACACTGCGCGCCCCCGTTTCGAGCCCCCGCCCGACCCCTGGCGGCCCCCGCGACCCCCGGTCGGGCACTCCCACCGGGACGGCCCCGCTGAGCAGCAACGATCCATGAGGCGGCCCGGTTCCCGTACGGGATTTCGATTTTCAAACCTCCAGCGGCTCGGGACCTGCGATCCAGTGGCCGTCACGCCGAGCGAGCCTTCGGTCCCACATATCGGACGGAGCGGACCGCCCGGCACGGCGAAAGGCTGGATCCTCATGTGAAGAAATTCACGAACATTCCCGCGCGGCCCCGGGCGCGCCCCGGCCCCGGAGCCCCAGGGGGGCTTCCGGGGCCGGTCGGTGAGTCCCGCGCCGGTTCAGCGGGCGATGCTCCAGGCGATGCCGTCCAGGATGTCGTGCTCGCTGACGACCACCTCGGCGGCGCCCGTCCGCTCCATGATCTCCAGCAGCTCCAGCGCGCCGGCCGCGATCACGTCCACCCGGCCCGGGTGCATCGACGGGATCGCCGCCCGCTCCGCGTGGGTGGAGCGCAGCAGCCGGCCGGCGATCTCGGCGACCCGCTCGCGGGAGATCCGGGAGTGGTGGATCGCCTCCGAGTCGTAGCCGGGCAGGTCCTGGGCGATCGCCGAGATGGTGGTGACCGTGCCGGCCAGGCCGACCAGGGTGGCCGCGCCGGTCAGCGCCACGGCCTCCTCCGCCCGGTCCAGCTCCGCCCGCACGTGCGCCCTCGCCTCGGCGATCTGCGCGTCCGACGGCAGCTCGGCGCCGTCGAAGTGCCGCTCGGTCAGCCGGACGCAGCCGATGTCCACCGAGCGCGCCGCCCGGACGTCCTCGGCGCCGAGCACGAACTCGGTCGAGCCGCCGCCCAGGTCGAAGACCAGGTAGGGGGCCGGGAACTGACCCCCGGTGAGCTCCTTGGTGGCGCCGACGAAGGACAGGTGCGCCTCCTCCTCGCCGCTGACCACCTCGGGCTCGACGCCCAGGGCCGCCCGCACGCCGTCGACGTACTCGGCGCTGTTCTCGGCGTCCCGGGAGGCGCTGGTGGCGACGAAGCGGATCCGCTCCGGGCCCACCCCGAAGCCGGAGATCACCCCGGCGTACTCCCGGCAGGCGGCGAAGGTGCGCTCCAGCGCGTCCGGGTGCAGCCGGCCGGTGCGGTCCACGCCCTGGCCCAGCCGGTTGATGATCATCCGCCGGTCGAGGTCGGTGATCGCCCCGGTCTCCGGGTCGAGGTCGGCGACCAGCAGCCGGATCGAATTGGTCCCGCAGTCGATCGCGGCCACCCGGGTGGTGCTCATGCGTCGGCCTCCCCCGCCTCGTCCGCCTCCTGCGCGGCCCGCTTGGCGGCGCGGTCGGCGGTCTTCTGCTCCTTGGCCGCGATCACGGCCTCGTGGTCCTGCTCCTTGGTCCGGTTGCGGGCCACCCGCTCGCCGGCGGCCGCGACCTCGGCGGCGGAGACGCACGGGCCCTTGGCCCACCAGTCCTCCAGCATGCCGAGCGCCTCGTCGCCGAGCGGGTTGACGCCCTCGCCGGCCGCCAGCGAGTGGCCGACCAGCACGTGCAGGCACTTGACCCGGTCCGGCATGCCGCCGGCGCTCGGGAAGCCCTCCAGCACCTCGATGGCGTCCCGGCGGGCGATGTAGTCCTCGTGCGCCTTCTGGTACGCCGCGGCCAGCTCCGGGTCCTCGGCGAGCCGGGCGCTCTGGTCCTTCATCACGCCGTCCGCCTCCAGGGTGCCGATCAGCGAGGCGGCCTTGGGGCAGGTCAGGTAGTACAGCGTCGGGAACGGCGTGCCGTCCGGCAGCCGGGGGGCCGTCTCCACGACGTCCGGGTTGCCGCACGGGCAGCGGTGGGCCACGCCGCGCAGGCCGCGCGGAACCCGGCCGAGCTGTGCGGCGATCGCCGCGACGTCCTCGTCGGAGACGGTGGGGTGGTTCTCAGTGGTCATGGGAGGAGCTGTCTCCAGCGGGGGCGGGGGCGGGTGGTGAGGGTGGGGCGGGCTGCCCCGGGGCGGCGGGGGCCGCGGGAGCGGCGGCGGCGTCGACGGAGTCCCAGACGCTGGCGTACCAGGGCCGGGCCGCCTTGGCCGGACCGGCCGCCGGGCCCGCCGCGGGCGGCGGCGCGCCCAGCGAGGAGTTGGCCGCGCCCCGGGCCGCCGGGTCCACCGCGATGTACGGGGTCTCCCCCGGCATCGCGTAGTGCAGCCGGGTGCGGGCCTGCGCCTTGACGTACTCCGGGTCCTGCCAGCGGGCCTTCTCCCGGCGCAGCTGCTCGACCTGCTGCCGGGCGTGCTCGGCCCGGGCGCGCTGCGCCGAGATCTCCGAGCGCTGGGAGACGAACTGGCGCGTCGGATAGGCCAGGATCGCCACCAGCGAGCAGAGCACCAGCACGAGGACGGTCGCCCGGCTCGTGAACCGGGGCCGGGCCGCCAAGCCCGGGATCCTCCAGCCTGCCATCTCCGGTGTCCCCTCCTGCTCCTGGTCCGCTCCTGGTCGCGACGGTGCCCCGCCGTCCACCCTACGGGGTGAACGGCGGGGCACCGGTCAGGCGTGCGCTACCGGGCGTCCCGGCGATACCGGCCGGGCGCGGCCGGGTCGGGCTCAGCCCTCGTACTTGAACCGCGGGAAGGCGCCGCGGCCGGCGTACTCGGCGGCGTCGTCGAGGATCTCCTCGATGCGCAGCAGCTGGTTGTACTTGGCGACGCGCTCGGAGCGGGCCGGGGCGCCGGTCTTGATCTGGCCGCAGTTGGTGGCGACGGCGAGGTCGGCGATGGTGACGTCCTCGGTCTCGCCGGAGCGGTGCGACATCATGCAGCGGTAGCCGTTGCGCTGGGCCAGCTCGACGGCGTCCAGGGTCTCGGTGAGCGAGCCGATCTGGTTGACCTTCACCAGCAGCGCGTTGGCGGTGCCGGTCTCGATGCCGCGGGCCAGGCGGGCCGGGTTGGTGACGAACAGGTCGTCGCCGACCAGCTGGACCTTGTCGCCCAGCTTGTCGGTCATGGCCTTCCAGCCGTCCCAGTCCGACTCGTCCAGCGGGTCCTCGATGGAGACCAGCGGGTAGGCGGCGACCAGGCCGGCGTAGTACTCGATCAGCTCGGCGGAGGTGAGCGCCTTGCCCTCGAACTGGTAGGCGCCGTCCTCGTAGAACTCGGAGGAGGCGACGTCCAGGGCGAGCGCGACGTCCTTGCCCGGCACGTAGCCGGCCTTCTGGATGGCCTCGACGATGAGGTCCAGGGCCTCGCGGTTGGAGTCCAGGTTCGGGGCGAAGCCGCCCTCGTCGCCCAGGCCGGTCGACAGACCGCGCTCCTTCAGCACGCCCTTGAGGGTGTGGTAGACCTCGACGCCCCAGCGGACGGCCTCGGAGAAGGACTCCGCGCCGATCGGGGCGATCATGAACTCCTGGATGTCGACGTTGGAGTCCGCGTGCGAGCCGCCGTTGAGGATGTTCATCATCGGGACCGGCAGGACGTGCGCGTTCGGGCCGCCCAGGTAGCGGAACAGCGGCAGGTCGCTGGCCTCGGAGGCGGCGTGCGCGACGGCCAGCGAGACGCCCAGGATGGCGTTGGCGCCGAGCGAGGACTTGTCCGGGGTGGCGTCCAGGTCCAGCATGGCCTGGTCGATCAGGCGCTGCTCGGTGGCGTCGTAGCCGACCAGCTCCGGGCCGATCTGCTCGATGACGGCCAGGACGGCCTTCTCCACGCCCTTGCCGAAGTAGCGGTTCTTGTCACCGTCGCGGAGCTCCAGCGCCTCGAAGGCACCGGTGGAGGCACCCGACGGGACGGCGGCACGGCCGGTGCTGCCGTCGTCGAGGCCGACCTCGACCTCGACCGTGGGGTTGCCGCGCGAGTCGAGAATCTCACGGGCTACGACGACATCGATGGACGGCACGAGGCATCTCCTAGCGGAAGCAGGTTCGGCTGACGTGGGGTGCAGTCGGCCGGACGATTGCGGAGTCGTTACGACCAGAGCCTAACCGCACGGGCTGTCCGGGCCACGTCGACCTCGGCTCCGTCTCAGCGTGTGGCCTCGCTACCCACCGGTAGTTCACCTGGTTGCCGGGCCGGAGACGTCCGGAAGCGGACGAAGGGGGCCCAATCGGCCCCCTCCGTCCGTCCGGTCGGACCGGTCGTCAGCCGAGGGTCAGGACCTGGCCCGGGACGATCAGGTTCGGGTCGGCGCCGACGGTGGCGCGGTTGCCGTCGTACAGCGCCTGCCAGCCGCCGGAGACGCCCTGGGCGGTGGCGATCCCGCCGAGCGTGTCACCGGAGCGGACGGTGTAGCCCTGGCCGGCCGACTGCTGCTGAGCGGCGGGGGCCTGGGCGGCCGGCTGGCCGGCGTTCTGCTGGTAGACGCTCTGGTGGCTGGTCCAGTACCAGGCGCCGTTGTTCTGGTACCAGTACACCTTGGCGTCGGCGTCCCAGCCGGCCTTGCCGGAGAAGGCCGGCGACTGCTGCTGCGGCTGGGCCTGCGGGGCCTGCTGCTTGGGCGCGGCGTGCTTCGGCGCGTACTGCTGGGCCTGCGGCTTGGCGGTCTGCTGCTCGGCCTGCGCCTTGGGGGCGGCGTGCTTCGGCGCGGCGGCCTTCGGGGCCTCCTGCTGCGGCTTGGCCTCCTGGGCGGCCTGCGGGACCTGCGGCTTCGGGGCGGCCGGCTTGGCGGGCGTCGAGGTGTCGACCGCCGCCGGGGCGCCGCCCTTGGTCAGGCCGGCCTTCTTGGAGCAGACCGGCCAGGCGCCCGGGCCCTGCCCGGCGAGGACCTTCTCGGCGACCGATATCTGCTGGGCCTTCGAGGCCTGGTTGGCCTGCGGCGCGTAGGCGTTGCCGCCGTACGCCTTCCAGGTGCTGGCGGTGAACTGGAGGCCGCCGTAGAAGCCGTTGCCGGTGTTGATGCTCCAGTTGCCGCCGCTCTCGCACTGGGCGACCGCGTCCCAGGTGGAGACCGGGGCGGCGGAGGCGCCGGTGGCGCTCAGGATCGGCATGGCCAGTCCGACGCCGGCGACACCGGCGACGGCGATGGCCTTCTCGGCCTGGGTACGGCGACGGTGACGACCGGTTCCAACGAACAGCATGAAGGGGTCCCTCTCCGCACGCCTGCGAGGTGAGCTGTCGGGTTCGGACCGGGAGGTGGCCCGGCCGCGCGGAGGCGGCTTCACCCCTAGCCGTGGGAGACGGCGCAAAACCTGGGTCCCCCGCCCCTGCCCAGGGTTCTGGTCGGTTTCCCGGGGCGCGGCGGGCAGGACTCGGCGTTCCGCGCACGGGGCCCGCAGCTGCGGGCTCCACGGAGAGTAGACAGATCTTCAGAGCAATCACAAGCTCATATCGTCGATATCACACGGACATCACGTCATGTGATGGATCGCCTACCAACCGGGGTGGTATGTCCGGATTGAGGGTGGTTCAGACCCTCGGAAACCGGCGAACGGAGAGTGTGCGTCAGCGTGTTGTGCTGGTGCGTCAGCCCTCCGAGCCGGTCTCCGAGCCAGTCTCCGGGCCGGTCTCCGGAGCCTTGCCGCCGGGCGCTTTCTCCGGTGTGAATTCCACCGGAAGTTCACGGAGTCCACGCATGATCAGACCACCGCGCCACCGCAGGTCCCCGGGGTCCGCGGCGAGCCGCAGGTCCGGCAGCCGGGTCAGCAGGGTGGCCAGCGCGGCCCGCCCCTCCAGCCGCGCCAGCGGCGCGCCGATGCAGTAGTGGATGCCGTGCCCGAACCCCAGGTGCGGGTTGTCCGTCCGGGCCAGGTCCAGGGTGTTCTCGTCGGCGAACCGCGCCGGGTCCCGGTCCGCCGCCGCGAGCACCACCAGCACCGGGTCGCCGACCGGGATCTCCACCCCGCCGATGGTCAGCGGGCTGGTCGCGAACCGCCAGGTGGCCAGCTCCACCGGCCCGTCGTAGCGCAGCAGTTCCTCGATCCCGGTCTCCAGCAGCGCGCTCTCGCCGCGCCCGACGGACTCCTGGAGCAGGGCGCGCTGGCCCGGGTTGCGCAGCAGCGCGTACACGCCGTTGCCGATCAGGTTGACCGTCGTCTCGAAGCCGGCGAAGAGCAGGATGAAGGCCATCGCCGCGGCCTCGTTCTCGGTCAGGTGCTCTCCGTGGTCGCTCGCCCGGATCAGCCCCGAGATCAGGTCGTCGCCGAGGTCCGCCCGCTTGCGGTGGATCAGCTCCGCCAGGTAGGCGCGCATCCGCTTCACCGCGCGCCCCACCCCGCCGCGCCGGCCGCCGCCGTGCCGGATCATCATCCCGGCCCAGTCCCGGAAGTCGTCCTGGTCCTCGGCCGGCACCCCGAGCAGGTCGCAGATCGCGTAGATGGGGAGCGGGAAGGCGAACTCGTGGATGAGGTCGGCGGACCCGCGCGCCGCGAAGCCGTCGATCAGCCGGTCGGTCAGCTGCTGCACCCGCGGCTCGAAGGCCGCCACCCGGCGCGGCGTGAACGCCTTGGACACCAGGCGGCGCAGCCGGGTGTGGTCCGGCGGGTCGATGTTGAGCAGGTGCGTCATGAGGTCGGCCTGGCGCTCGCCCGGGATGCCGACCCGGCCGGTGCGGTGGGCCTGCTCGCTGTGGTGCACCGGGTTCTTGGAGAGCCGGCCGTCCGCGAGCGCCTGCCGGGCGTCCGCGTACCGCGTGACCAGCCACGCCTCCACCCCGCTCGGCAGGGTGGTCCGGTGCACCGGCTCGTGCTCCCGCAGCCACGCGTAGGCGGGGTACGGGTCGGCGGCGAACTCCCAGGTGAACAGGGGCGGACGGGCGGAGGCGGGCTGAGCTGGCATGGGTCGACGGTATCCCGGGCGTGTCCGGGCGACCGCACGCAGTGCGCGCGACGTGCGCGTGGGCGGGCGGTGTCCGCTCACCGGGACACCGCGCCGTCCGTTCGGCGTGACAGGCGTGAGCCTGGTCACCTGAGGGGTAATTCCTGTTGCGGAGGGTCAGGACCTGCCTACGATCCTCCGCAAGGTGCGCGTGGGCGCCGGTGCGGAGCCGCCCACAGGGAGGAGCAAGGCCATGCGGGTCAACGGTTCGGTCGTCGTGATCTCCGTACTCGACGGCGGGTCGGGGGCGGACCTCGCCCGCCGGCTCACCGCGGCGGGCACCACCGGCATGCTGATCGCCGACCAGCGGGTCGGGATCGCCGAGGACCTCGCCACCGAGCTCGACCGGCCGGGCTGTCCCGTCGTCGGCGTCTGCGGCGACGTCCGCCGTCCCAGTGACGTCGCCGCGCTGGTCGACACCGCCGAGAAGCACCTGGGCCCGATCGGCCTGTTCTGCGTGGCCGGGCCGGGCGGCGAGCGGATCGTCTCCCTCGCCGAGCTGCCCGACCACCTCGACCTGGAGCGGCTCGCCGAACTCGTCGCCCTGGTCGGCGAGGCGATCGGCGAGGTCGTCGTCGTCCCGGCGCAGCGCCGGCCGGTGGCGGACGTCGCCGCCTGATCGCCACGCCCTCCACCGGCCGGGCTCCGGTCCCCTACTCTCCGGGCTTCAGGCCCTCGGCGGCGCGGACCGCGTCCCGGTAGCCGCGCGCCGCCGCCCGCAGTGCGGCGTCCACGTCCACCCCGGCGTCGTGCGCGCGCTGCGCCACCGCGAGCAGCAGCCGGCCCGCCGACTCCGCCGTCAGCGCCCCCGGCAGCTCGTACGGTTCGTCCGGCACGCCGGTGAAGCCCGCCCGGCGCACCCGCGACACCAGCTTCGCCGCGTAGGCGAGCGAGGGCAGCCCGGCCGGCACGCCGTCCAGCACCGACTCGCGCTCCGACTTCTCGGCCGCCTTGAGCGCCTCCCAGCTGGCCTCCACCTCCTCCGCGCCGCTCGCCTCGGCGTCGCCGAACACGTGCGGGTGGCGGTACATCAGCTTGTCGACGATGTCGCCCGCCACGTCGTCGACCGAGAAGGCGCCGGTGGGGTGCTCCTCGGCGATCCGGGAGTGGAAGAAGACCTGGAGCAGGACGTCGCCCAGCTCCTCGCGGAGCATGTCGCGGTCCCCCTCCTCGATCGCCTCGACCAGCTCGTAGGCCTCCTCGACCAGGTACTTCACCAGGCTGGCGTGGGTCTGCTCGGCGTCCCACGGGCAGCCGCCCGGCGAGCGGAGCCGGTCCATCACGGAGACCAGGTCCAGCAGCCGGGCGCCCGGCAGGTCGTAGGAGCCGGGCAGCACCTCGATCTCCGGCACCTCGCCGGCGTGCTCGACCGCGAGGCGGGCCAGCGCGTCGGTCAGCCCGGGGTCGCCGTCCGGGCCGCCCAGCCAGACCGTCGGTCCCGCGTCGGCGGACGGCCCGTCCGGGGCCTCGGTCAGCAGCCGGGCCAGCGCGGGGGCGGAGCCGGGCGCCACGGTCCGGACCTCGACGCCGGCCTGCGCCAGGGCGGGCAGCTGCGGGTGGGCGGGGTCGGCGGTGAGCACCCGCCCGGCCGACCGCAGCGCCTCCCAGGCGGGCCACGACAGCAGGCCGGGGGCCACCCGGTGGGTGGTGATGAGGAGGATCAGCTTCGCGCCCGGAGGATTCGTCGTCACAACCCGAACCTACCCGTCTGCCCCGACCCTCCTCCCCGCACGGCCGGGCACGTTCGTCAACCCTGACGATCGTCCAGGTCGGACCCTGTCTTTCGGGTCGGGTCGGACGCCTTCCCCTCCTTCTACCGTGCGTGGCATGACGAACACGCTCAGGAACAGAACGGCCCTCGCGGTGGTGCTGCTGGGGGCGGGCACCGGCGCGGTCGGGTGGCTGGCACCGGGGCGCGCGGGCGGGGAGGGACCGGTCCGGGTGGTCACCGGCCGGTCCGCCGAGGCCTACCGCCGGGTGGCCGACGCCGTCGCCGACGCCCCGCCCCGGCTCGCCGCCCTGCTGGAGCCCGCCACCGAGGCCGGACTGCTGGTACTGGGCCTGCTGCTGGTGCTCTGCTGGTGGACGGCGCGCGGGCGGCGGGCCGCCGGCACGGTCGCGGGCGTCGCGCTCACCGGCCTCGGCACGGTGCTCGCGTACGGGGCGAGCGAGCTGCTGAAGCTCGTGCTCGACGAGGAGCGGCCCTGCCGGGCGCTGCCCGCCCTGCCGTCCACCGCGCTCGCCGACTGCCCGCCGCCGGGCGACTGGTCCTTCCCCAGCAATCACGCGACCCTGGCCGTCGGGCTGGCCACCGGGCTGGTGCTGCTGCGGCCGCGCTGGGCGGCGTGGGTGGCGTGGGCGGCCATACCCGTCGGCCTCGGGACGGCCGGCCTGCGGGTCGCCGCCGGGGTGCACTACCCGCACGACGTGCTCGCCGGGGCGGTCCTGGGCGGGACGGTCACGGCGGCGGTGGTCGTCGCGCTGCTGCCGTCCGCGACGGCGGTGGTCGGTGCGCTGGGCGGAGTGCGGCTGCTCGGTCCGCTGCTGCTCCGTCCGCTGCCGGCGGCACCCGTCCCCGGGTCAGGCCGGCGGGCCCGCGGTCAGGCCCGCCTCATGGGCGAGGACGGCGGCGGCCGCCCGGTTGGCCACGCCCAGCCGCGCCAGGACGTTGCTGACGTGGGCCTTCACCGTGCCCTCCACCACCCCGATCCGACGGGCGATCTGGCCGTTGGACAGCCCGGCGGCGACCAGCGCCAGCACGTCGCGTTCGCGGGCGGTCAGCCCGTCCACCCGGCGCTGGGCGGCAGCCCGGCGGTCGGCCGGACCACCGGCCCCGGAGGCGGCGAGGTGGGCCACCACCCGGGCGGCCACCCTGGGTGAGAGATAGGCGGCGCCGTCCGCCACCGAGCGCACGCCGGCGATCAGCTCCTCCGGCTCGCCGGACTTGATCAGGAACCCGTTGGCGCCCCCGCCGAGGGCGCGCAGGATGTAGTCGTCCTCACCGAAGGTGGTCAGCATGACGATCCCGGTCGGGCCCCCGGCCCTGGTGGTGACGGCGCCCCGGCGGATCTCGGCGGCGGCGGCGATGCCGTCCGTGCCGGGCATCCGGATGTCCAGCACGGCGACGTCCGGGCGGTGGCGGCGGACCAGGTCCACCGCCTCCCGCCCGTCCCCGGTCTCGGCGACGATCTCGATCCCCGGGTCGGTGGCCAGCACCGCGCGCACCCCCGCCCGCACCATCGGCTCGTCGTCCGCGATCACCACCCGGATCGGCGAGCGGGCCCCGCCCCGGGGCTCCACGCCGTTCACCGGGCGCTCACTGGATCAGGGTGTCCAGGGAGATCAGCACGTCGTTCCGGAAGCAGAGCCGGTACGCGTCCCCGGAGCGGTCGTCGTTGAACACCTCGGCCGTCATCGCGTAGTACTCGCATGTCACTCCCTCTCCGCCGGGCGGCGGGCCGCCCACGGACGGATGGTACGGAAACTGACGTTCCGGCAGAAATCGCTGGACGGTGGCCCGGTCCATGCCGACGCGCAGCGAGGCGTAGTCGGCGGGTTCGAGGACGGACGGGCCGGTCCGCTGGATCGTCCAGCCCCGCAGCGCGGCGGTCAGGACCAGGGCGACGGACAGCGGCACCAGCACCACGGCCACCATCATCCGGCCCACCCGGCGCCGGGCCCGGCGCAGTTCACCGGCGGGCGAGACCGCCGGCGGCAGCGGCACCGGGCCGCCCGCCGGGGCGCCGGTGCGCGGCAGGTCGGCGCGGACCTCGAAACCCCCGTCGTCGCGAGGCCCGTGCCGGAAGGCACCGCCGGCCAGCCGGACCCGCTCGGCCAGGCCGATGAGGCCGCGGCCGCCCGTCACCGGACCGGGCGAACCGCCCAGCGGCGGTCCGTTGACGACCGTGACCCGGGCGCCGTCCGGGGAGTACGCGACCCGCACCGTGACCGGCGCGCCCGGGGCGTGCTTGGCGGCGTTGGTCAGTGCCTCCTGGACCACCCGGTACGCGGCGTGCTCGGTCGCCCGCGGCAGCCCGTCCGGCCCGCCGGTCACGGTCAGCCGGACGTCCAGGCCCGCCGCGGCGGCCTCCGCCACCAACTGCGGGACGCCCGCGTCGGCCGGGCCTCGGGTGGCGTGCGCGTCCGTCTCGTCGCGCAGGACGCCGATCACCTCGCCGAGGCGCTCCACGGCCGCCGCCGCGCCCGCCCGGATCTCCCGGGCCGCCTCACGGTGCGGCGGGGCCAGGTCGGGTGCCAGCTTCAGCGCGCCGGCCCGCAGGGCGATCAGGCTCAGGTCGTGGCCGAGGGCGTCGTGCATGTCCTGGGCGATCCTGGCCCGCTCACGCAGCCGCGCCTGCTCGGCGACCAGTCGCTGCTCACGCTCCGCCCGCTCGGCGCGTTCCCAGCCGGCCCGCACCAGTTCCTGCGACTGCCGCCAGAACCTGCCCACCATCCACGGCCCCATCCCGGCGCAGACCAGGACGGACATCACGGACGTCGCCTGCACCGACCAGGCCGGGACCAGGACGGCCACCAGCGTCACGGCCGTCACCAGGACCGCGAGCAGCATGGCCGCCTCGCGCACCCGCGCCATCCGCACCCCGGCCGCGAACGCCGCCCCGACCCCGGGAACCGCCCACCAGAGGGACACCGCGCTCAGCCCGAGCCCCCCGGCCGCCGCCCCCAGCAACCCCCACTCCACCCACCGTTCTCTCCACACCCACCCGACCCTACGGACCTCACCCACCCCCACGGATCTGCCGAAAGTCATGCCCGCCACCCAAACCCACCCCCACCCGAGAAGTCGGCCCGGCCGCCCGGGCGGGGCAGCAATCGCACGGAGAGCCGGCGGCGGCACCAGCGCCCCCGACCGGCACGGAAAGCCGGACCCGCCGACTTCCTGGTCCAGCCCGTCCGAGAAGGCAGCCCCAGGCCGACCAGGCGGCAGCGAGCACACGGAGAAAAAGCCCAACGCGCGCCGAAAGGCCAGGGGCAGCCCCACCGACATTCCACTCCAGCCAGGCAGGAAGGCAACCGGCTGGGAGCGGCCACCGCCAAAAACCGGCCCCGTCCCACGCCGTATCAGCACCCCTGCCCGGCGCAGGAAGTCGGACCCGCCGACCTTTCGCTCCTGTTGGGGCCAGGGACGGCAATCGCGCCGCCGGCTTGCGTGGAGAGTCGGGCCGGCGGGGTGGGCGGGGTTCTGGGTCAGCCGGCGGGGGGCCAGGGGGTGGCGGTGGTGCGGTGGGGCTGGAGGGTGTCGAGGGTGTGGCGCAGGCGGCGGACGGCGGGGTGGTGGGGGCCCTCGCGGCGTTCGCGGTCGAAGAGGAGCTGGAGCAGCCACGACCAGGCCGCCTCGGTCTCGCCGAGCGAGGCCAGCTGAACGCCGATCCGCTCGCGGAGGTCCAGCAGCCGCTCCGGTTCGGTCTCCGGCCAGACCGCGAGCAGGGCCTGGTACTCGGCGAGCGCCTCCGCTCCGCGCCCGAGCTGTTCGAGGCACTCGGCGGTCCGGTAGCGCGGCTCCAGGGCCCGCCGGCCGTGCGGCCCGCCCTCGGCGGTGGCCGCGAGCAGCCGGTACTCCGTCAGGGCCTCCTGGTGGCGCCGCTCCTGGAGGAGGGTGCGGGCGTAGATGGTCCGGACGGTGCGGACCATCGCCGCCCCGTCGCCGAGTTCGGACCGGCCGCGCGCCAGTAGCCGGGCGGCGAGGTCGAGCACCTCGCGGCGCCGGCCCGCGTCGACCAAGTCGGAGAGCCGGGCGCAGGCCGCCGGGAAGTCCTCGGCAGGGGCGGGCACGACGGTGGGCACGACCGGCACGGCGGACGGCAGGAACGGGGTCGGCTCGGCCCGGGCCGGCGTCACCGGGGCGGCGGCCGCCGGGCGGGGCGGCGGCTGGAGCGGGTGCCGGTACGGGCGGGACGGGTCGGGCAGCGGGCCGAACCGGGGCTGCGGCACGGGGACGGCGGCGGGCAGCAGCGGAAGGAGCCGCCCGTACACCTCCTGCGCGTCGGCCGGGCGGTCCTCGGGCCGCTTGGCGAGCAGGTCGAGGACCAGCCGCTCCAGCGGCGCCGGCACCTCGGGGCGCAGGTCGCGCAGCGGCACCGGCGGGTCGTCGACGTGCCGGCGCAGCAGCCCCAGGGCGGTGGGCGCGCGGAACGGCCCCTCGCCGGCGAGCATCTCGTGCAGCAGGCAGCCGAGCGCGTACAGGTCGCTGCGCGGGTCGACGGTGGCGGACAGCGCCTGCTCCGGCGCCATGTAGGAGGGGCTGCCGATCGGGGCGCCGGTGAGCGTGAGGCGGGTGGCCGCGGGGTCGATCGCGGTGGCGATGCCGAGGTCGAGCAGGACGGTCCGGCCGTCCTCACGGACCATCACATTGCTGGGCTTGAGGTCCCGGTGGACGACCGGCACGGCGTGCACGGCGGCCAGCGCGGCGCAGAGCTGGGCGGCCACCGAGACCGCGCGCTCGACCGGGAACGGCGCGTCCTCGGCGATCAGGTCGGCCAGGCTGACGCCGGACACGCGCTGCATGACCAGGAACAGCTCGCCGCCGTCCTCGCCCGCGTCGAAGACGGTGACCAGACCGGGGTGGTCGAGCGCGGCGGTGGTGCGGCACTCGCGCAGGAAGCGGTGGCGCAGTTCGTCGCCCGGCCGGAGGTGTCCGGCGGTGGCGGGATCGGCGGCGCCGGTGGCGGCGAGCAGGTGGTCGGTGCGCAGCAGCTTGACGGCGACCGGACGGGCGAGCCGTTCGTCACGGCCGGCCCAGACCTGGCCCATGCCGCCGTGGCCGATCTTCTCGGTGAGGTGGTAGCGGCCGCCGATCACCCGGGCGACGGTCACGGGCGGTCCTCGCGGGCCTGCCGGCGCAGCAGTTCGCCGAGTTCGCGCAGCTCGTCGGAGGTGGCGGGACCGGCGGCTCCGGGTCCGGCGGCGGCTCCGGGTCCGGCGGCCGCTCCGGGACCGGCGGCGCGCACGGGCGGATGGGAGATGGCCGACGGGTGGGAGTCGACGGCGGGGTACGACCGGGCGGCCTGCGGGTAGGGGGCGCCGGTCCCGTACGGCTGGGCGGCGGGGTACAGCTGCGCGGGCCGCGGGTACGGCTGGACCGGTGCGGCGGGCGCCGGGTACCCGTACCCGGCCGACGGCGCGTAGGACCCGGCCGGAGCGGGCGGCTGTACCGGCCGGCCCGACGACCACACCACCTGGCGGTCCAGCAGCAGGAAGTGCACCGGCGGGGTGAACCACAGCACCACCATCATCGTGGTGCCGACCGCGTCGGCGAGCGGGGCGTCGCCCTTGGGGTAGCTGCCGGCGATCCCCATGCAGATGAAGAAGGCGAGGAAGAGCCCGGCGTAGACGACCGCGCCCAGGATGTCGTACGGCCGGCGGCGGCGGACCGCGAGCAGCAGCGAGGGGACCATGCCGAGCAGGCCGAAGGAGAGCAGCGGCGCGAGGACCACCAGGACCCGGCCGAGCACGCCGTACGGTCCGGCCTGCCGTTCGGCGCCCCTCGGGGGGACGGCCATGGTCGGGGCGTAGGCCTGCGGCCCGGTACCGGGTATGCCGCCGGTGGGCGCGCCACCGGGCGGTGGGCCGAACTGCCCGGGGTACTGCCCTGACATGCGCGCTCCTGAGCGGGTGAGGACGACGGCGGTCCCGATCACGGAACCGGCTCCGCACACCGTACCGCCCGCGCCCGTCGCGCTGGAGTCCTTCCACCGCACCCGAATCACACGCCCCTAGCGCACGCACCGCGCGCCCGGCACCCGGCGCCGGAGCGGGAAGTCGGCCGGATCGACTTCCTGCTCCGGCGTCAGGGGGCCTGCGGCGGCTCGGCGGTGCCGGCGGCGAGGGCGTCGGTGACGGCCTGGGTGAGGGTGCGGCCGAGGGCGGCGGCGCGTTGCAGGGTGGCGTCGAAGGCGGCCAGCCGGGCGAAGGCGGCCCCGAGGCGGCGCTGTTCGGTGATCGGCAGGCGCGGCAGCTCGACCCGGCGGATGTCCAGGCGGGTGGTGGTGGAGGCGTGGCTGGCGGCCCGGCGGGCGGCGGCCGTGGAACGCAGGTGGCCGGCCAGGAAGTCCGGGTCGAGGGCGGCCGGGTCGGGGCGGAGCAGATGGAGCTGGCGGCCGAGGGCGGCGCCGGCGGGCGGGCCGTCCGGGCCGACGACGCGGGCGGTGCCGCCGCCGAGGGCGGGGACGAGGACGTCACCGGGCCGGGTCAGCGGCAGGGCCTCGGCACCGGCGGCGGACCGGTCGAGGACGGCGCCGGGCGCGCTGCCGGTGACCAGGTCCTGGTCGGTGAGGACGGGGGTGCCGGACGGGTCGGCGTCGGCCGGCCGGGAGGGCGCGCCGGTGCCGGAGGAGTGCACCTCCAGCAGTCCGGAGCGGACCAGCTCGCCCAGCGTGACGACCGCGCCGCCACCGCCGGGGCCGCCGGGGCCGGTGCCCGCTTCGCCGGTCGGCTCGGGCAGCAGCGCGCCGGGGTCGGCGAGCCCGTCCAGCAGCTCGGTCAGCCGGCCGCTGAGGTGGGAGAACCCGGCCGCGCCGCCGAGCGGGGCGGCCGGGGGGACGTGGCGGGCGGGCGAGAGGTCGGTCTCGTCGTCGAGCAGGTCGATTGCCGCCACGGTCCGGTGCCGGCCGGGGCGGTCCTGGGGCAGCGGCAGCCCCTCGCGGGCGGCCAGGTCGAAGGCGCGCCAGGCGTCCAGCACGGTGCGGCGCAGTTCGGGCCAGCGGACCTTGTCGCGGCCGCCCTCGGCCGCCTCGGCCGAGGTGGGCGAGGCGGAGGCGGCGTCCAGCATCAGCACCTGGCGGAAGTCGTCGCCGGGGCGGGGCGCGCGCAGCACCCAGAGGTGGAGCGGCACCCCGTACGGGGGCGCGACGCCGGCCGGGAGTGCGACGACGGCCCGCAGTGCGCCGGAGCGCAGCAGCTCGGCGCGGACCCGGCGGCCGGCCCGGCGGGCGGCGACGGTGGGCGGGAGCAGCAGGGCGGCGAGTCCGCCGGGGCGGGTGTGGGCGAGGCAGTGCAGCACCCAGGCGAGTTCGGACTCCCCGCGCGGCGGGACGAGGCCGCCGGGCCAGCGCCGGTCGAACTGCAGCTCCTCGTGGCCCCAGTCCCGCTCGTTGTAGGGGGGTTGGCAGAGCACCGCGTCGAAGGTGTGGCCGGTGTAGGCGTCGGCGCGCAGGGCGTCGCCGGGGCGGACGTCGACCGGGAGCGGGGCGGGGTCGGCGGCGGGCGCGTGCAGGGCGATCCGGAGCAGGGCGAGCCCGGCGGTGACCGGGTCGGCGTCCTGGCCGTAGCGGTCGGTGGTGGCGGGCAGGGCGAGCAGCAGCGCGCCGAGGCCGGTGGCGGGGTCGAGCACGGTGGCGGGGACGCCCGCGACGGCGGCGAGCAGTTCGGCGGCCTCCGGCGGGGTGGGGCTGAGCTGGCGGGTGTTGGCCTCGGCGTAGCGGGTGAGGAGCTGTTCGAAGGCGGCGGCCGGACCGGCCTTGGCGGCGAGTTCGACGAGCAGGCGGGCGAGGTCGAGCTCGGTGGAGCCGAGCAGTCCGGGCTGCCGCAGATCGGCGGCGCCTTCGGGGCCCAGCACGGTGCGGGCGGTGTCGGCGAGGGCCCGCGGAAGGCCGGTGGCCAGCCTGGTGTCCGGCTGGTCGGCGAGCGCGCTCCAGCGCTCCGGCGCGCGGTGGTGCAGCAGCAGGACGGAGCCGGCCCGGACCAGCGGGGCGGCCGGGTGGCCGGCCGGGTCGCGCAGGGTCTCGACGAGCCGCCAGACCCGTTCGAGCAGCGGCAGTTCGGCGATCTTGCCCTGGGCCCGGAGCCAGGACTCCACGTCGGTGAGCGCGAAGGCCGGGCTGCTGTCGGTGCCGCCGACCGGGCGGGGGAAGTCGGGGTGGCGGCGGCGCCAGTTGCTGACGGCGGCACGGCCGACCCCGGCGAGACGGGCGATCTCGACGGCGGTCACCTCGGGACGGTCCGGCATGGGGGCTCCTTCGGCGGCGATCGGCGGCGGCATCGATGGTGTGACCACACAGCATAGTCAGCACCCCTCGCCGAACGGTTCACACGTGAACGGAGAGGTATGGCGAATCGCTGTTGACATGGTTCACAGCGCATGGTGTGATCTCTCCTGTCGACAGCACGTCAGGTCGGCACCGAGCAGAAGCCAGAAGGAGCCAGTCATGTCCGCCATCACCCGCCGCACCCGCCGTACCGCCGCCCTGCTGGCCGGCGCCGCGCTCGTGGTCCTCACCGCCACGGCCTGCGACTCGACCGGCGGCACGACCGTCTCCACCGAGGCCAAGCAGACCGCCGCCTCCGCCCCGGCGGCCGGCGACGCCGCCGCCAAGCCCGCCGAGAGCAAGGCCGCCGACACCAAGCCCGCCGAGGCGGCCAAGGCCCCCGCCAAGGTCGGCGACACCATCGCCCTCAAGAGCACCCTGGAGAAGGGCAACACCGCCGACGTCACCGCCCTGAAGGTGGTCGACCCGGCGCAGAGCACCAACGAGTACCTCACCGCGGCGGACGGCAAGCACTACGTCGCCGTGCAGTTCCAGATCAAGCCGACCGGCTCCAAGGCGTACAGCGAGGCGCCCTGGAGCAGCGCCAAGGTGATCGACAACCAGGGCCAGGCCTACGGCCCGACGCTCGCCGACACCAAGGCCGGCCCGTCCTTCCAGACCCCGACCAACATCGCCGCCGGCGAGACGGGCAAGGGCTTCGTGGTCTTCGAGGTCCCCGACGGCACCAAGCTCGACAAGGTCCAGTTCTCCCTGGACAACGGCTTCGCCGACCAGGTCGGCCAGTGGAAGATCGGCTGACGGCCCTGTTCACAGCCCATCAGTCCGAACAGCCCGAACCGACCGAACAGCCCGAACAGCCCGACCGGCCCGCCGCAACGACGACGGCGGTCCCGGGCGCCACCGCCCGAGACCGCCGCACTCCCTCCCGGAGGCCCGCTACTTCGCGGCCCCCGCCAGGTCGTCGAACATCGTCGACAGGAACTCCCGGCACCACGCCAGCAGCTCCCGCCCGACCAGCGGCTTGCCGCCGATCCGCCCGGTGGACGGCCGCGGCACCAGCAGCTGCTGGGCCGCCGCCTTCACCTGGCTGCGCGGGTAGAGCCGGTTCAGCCGCAGCTGCTGCGACTCCCGCAGCTCGACCGGCCCGAACCGCACGTTGGAGCCCTGAAGGGTGATGTCCGAGATGCCGCACCGCCGCGCGAACAGCCGCAGCGCCGCCACCATCAGCAGGTTCTCCACCGGCTCGGGCAGCTTGCCGTAGCGGTCGACCAGCTCGTCCCGGACCTGGGTGATGTCCTCCTCCGAGTTGACCGCCGCGATCGAGCGGTAGGCCTGGAGCCGCAGCCGCTCCCCCGGCGCGTAGTCGTGCGGCACATGGGCGTCGACCGGCAGCTCGATCTTCACCTCCAGCGGCTCCTCCTCCGGCTCGCCGCCGCCCGCCAGCGACTCCCGGAACTCGGCCACCGCCTCGCCGACCATCCGCATGTAGAGGTCGAAGCCGACGCCCGCGATGTGCCCGGACTGCTCGCCGCCGAGCAGGTTGCCCGCCCCGCGGATCTCCAGGTCCTTCATCGCCACGTACATGCCGGCACCCATCTCGGTGTGCTGGGCGATGGTGGCCAGCCGCTCGTGCGCCGTCTCGGTCAGCGGCTTCTCCGGCGGGTACAGCATGTACGCGTACCCGCGCTCCCGCCCGCGGCCCACCCGGCCGCGCAGCTGGTGCAGCTGGGAGAGGCCGAAGGTGTCGCCGCGCTCGACGATGAGCGTGTTGGCGTTGGAGATGTCGATGCCGGACTCCACGATCGTGGTCGACACCAGGACGTCGAACTCCTTCTCCCAGAAGTCGACGACCACCTTCTCCAGCTGGGTCTCGCCCATCTGCCCGTGCGCGGTGGCGATCCGCGCCTCGGGCACCAGGTCCTTCAGCCGGGCGGCCGCCTTGTCGATCGACTCCACCCGGTTGTGGATGTAGAACACCTGGCCCTCGCGCAGCAGCTCACGCCGGATCGCCGCCGAGATCTGCTTCTCGTCGTACGGCCCGACGAAGGTCAGCACCGGGTGCCGCTCCTCCGGCGGGGTGGTGATGGTGGACATCTCGCGGATGCCGGTGACGGCCATCTCCAGGGTGCGCGGGATCGGGGTCGCGGACATGGTGAGCACGTCCACGTTGGCCCGCAGCTTCTTCAGCTGCTCCTTGTGCTCGACGCCGAACCGCTGCTCCTCGTCGACGATGACCAGCCCGAGGTCCTTGAACCTGGTCTCCGAGGAGAACAGCCGGTGGGTGCCGATGACGACGTCCACCGAGCCCTCGAACAGCCCCTCCAGGACGGCCTTGGCCTCGCTGTCGGTCTGGAACCGGGAGAGCGCCTTCACGGTCACCGGGAAGTTGGCGTACCGCTCGGCGAAGGTCGAGAAGTGCTGCTGCACCAGCAGCGTGGTCGGCACCAGCACCGCCACCTGCTTGCCGTCCTGGACCGCCTTGAACGCCGCCCGCACCGCGATCTCGGTCTTGCCGTAGCCGACGTCGCCGCAGATCAGCCGGTCCATCGGGACGGACTTCTCCATGTCCGACTTGACCTCGGCGATGGTGGTCAGCTGGTCCGGCGTCTCCGCGTAGGGGAAGGCGTCCTCCAGCTCCCGCTGCCACGGGGTGTCCGGGCCGAAGGTGTGGCCGGGCGCCGCCATCCGGGCCGAGTACAGCTTGATCAGGTCGGCGGCGATCTCCTTGACCGCCTTCTTGGCGCGCTGCTTGGTCTTCGCCCAGTCCGCGCCGCCGAGCCGGTGCAGCGTCGGGGCCTCGCCACCGACGTACTTGGTGACCTGGTCGAGCTGGTCGGTCGGCACGAACAGCCGGTCGCCGGGGTGGCCGCGCTTCGCCGGCGCGTACTCCAGCACCAGGTACTCGCGGGTGGCGCCCTGCACGGTGCGCTGCACCATCTCCACGTACCGGCCGACGCCGTGCGCCTCGTGCACCACGTAGTCGCCGGCCACCAGCGCCAGCGGGTCGATGGCGTTGCGGCGCCGGGACGGCATCCGCCGCATGTCCTTGGTGGAGGACTTCTGGCCGGACAGGTCGGTCTCGGTGACCACGGTCAGCTTGAGCGCCTCGTCGACGAAGCCGTGCTCGATCGAGCCGCAGGAGACGTGCACGACGTCCCTGGTCGGCGCCTCGGACAGGTCGGCGACCAGCCGGGCCGGGATGCCCTCGTTGCCGAGCACCTCGGCGAGCCGCGAGGCCGGGCCGTGCCCCTCGGTCACCATGACGACCCGCCAGTCGGCGGTCAGCCGCTCCTTGGCGTCGGCGATCGCCCGCGCGGTGTCGCCCCGGTACGCCTCGACGGCGTGCATGCCGAGGGTCAGCGTGTTGGCGTCGGCCTCCAGCACGTCGTCCACCGAGGCGTCACTGGTCGCGAACGGGCTGACCGACCACCACGGCAGGCCGATCTCGGCGGCGTGCTCGCGCACCTCGGCGAGCGAGCGCAGCGAGGCCGCCGAGACGTCGATCGCCTCCAGGTCGATCGGCCGGTCGCCGCCGGCCGCGGCCGCCACCCAGGAGGCGTGCAGGAACTCCTGACTGGTCGCCACCAGGTCGGCGGCGCGGGTGCGGACCCGCTCGGGGTCGCAGACCACCGCGACCGAACCGAGCGGCAGCACGTCCAGCAGCAACTCCATGTCGTCGACCAGGACGGGCGCCAGCGACTCCATGCCCTCGACCGCGATGCCCTCGGCGATCCTGTCCAGGATCTCGGCCAGCCCCGGGTGCCCGGCGGCCAGCTCGGCGGCCCTGGCCCGCACCTCGTCGGTCAGCAGCAGCTCACGACAGGGCGGCGCCCACAGGCCGTGCTCGGCGATCTCCAGCGACCGCTGGTCGGCCACCTTGAAGTACCGGATCTCCTCGACGTCGTCGCCCCAGAACTCCACCCGCAGCGGGTGCTCCTCGGTCGGCGGGAAGACGTCCAGGATGCCGCCGCGCACCGCGAACTCGCCGCGCTTCTCGACCAGTTCGACCCGGGAGTAGGCGGCCGCGGCGAGCCGCCGGGCGATCTCCTCCAGATCGTGCGACTCGCTCCGCTGGACGGCCACCGGCTCCAGCTCGGCCAGCCCCTTCACCTGCGGCTGGAGCACCGAGCGCACCGGCGCCACGATCACCTGCACCGGCCCGGCCGCCGGGTCGTCGGCGCGCGGGTGGACGATCCGGCGCAGCACGGCCAGCCGGCGGCCGACCGTGTCGGAGCGCGGCGAGAGCCGCTCGTGCGGCAGCGTCTCCCAGGCCGGGAACTCGGCGACCGCGTCCGGCGGCAGCAGCGAACGGAGCGAGGCGGCGAGGTCCTCGGCCTCCCGGCCGGTGGCGGTGACGGCCAGCACCGGACGGCCCCGCTCCCCGGCCGCCTGCCCGGCGAGCGCGCGGGCGAGCGCGGCGATCGCGAACGGCCGGGCGGCGGGCGGCCCGACCAGGTCGAGGTGCCGGCGGCCGCCGGCCGCGGCACCGGTGGCGGTCGCGGCCTCGATCGCCTCGGCGAGGGCCGCGTCCCGCGCGACGACATCGAGCAGTCCGGTCAGGCTCATCTGGAGTCTCTTCTTCGTCCCGTGGCTGGTGCTGCCCAGGGGGCCGGAGGCCGGTCCGGGCAACGCGAACGGCCCGGCACGCCGAGCGGCCGGGGGTCTCCAGCCTACGCCGCGAGGCTGAGCCGCACCCGGCGCACGGCCGGGGGTGGGACGGGGGGTGGTGCGGCGCAAACGAACCACCGGCCGCGGGCCGCCGCTCCCGCCGTTGTGCGGACTGTTTCCCGGCCGTCGCGATCCGCCACGAACTGGACATACTCCTGTCACTGCCCGTCCATGGAGATCGCGCACCATGGAGAACGTGCCCGCCGCACCCAACCGTGGGGGATGGCTGCGGGGGCACGGTCGCACACCCGATGGGGGTCGGGCGTGCGAGGCCGGGCGGCCCTGGGTGGGGGCGCCCGCCCACGCGCCGGGAACCGTGGCGTCCTTTCCTGGAGGACGCCACGGGTCTCGGCCTCACTCTTCTCCGGGGCTCGCTCTTCTCCAAGGCCCAAGGCCCGGCCCTGCTCCGGGCCCACCGACGGGACACCGCGTTTCCGGTCCCTTCCGCCCCTTCCGCCCCTTCCGGCGCAATCCCGGGAAAACCCGCGCGGGCCGGTCCCGCTCCCTACCCTGATGTGAAGACCGTGTGGGGGACGCCCGGAGGGGCCAGGGGGCGTCGCGATGGAGGGGGTTCTTCGTCATGCGCGTTGTCATCGCAGGCCAGGGTTACGTGGGGCTGCCGCTCGCGGTCCGCGCGGCCGAGGTCGGCCACCGGGTGGTCGGCTACGACGTGGACGAGCGCCGGATCAAACGGCTGGCCGTCGGGGAGTCGTACGTCGAGGACATCCCGGCCGAGCGGCTGCGGCCGCTGCTGGAGAACGGGAGCTACCTGCCGTCCGCCGAGCCGTCCGACGTGGCCGGCTTCGACGTCGCGGTGATCACCGTGCCGACGCCGCTGCGCGACGGGGTGCCCGACCTGTCGTTCATCGAGGCCTCGGCCGCCCTGCTCGCCCAGCACCTGCGGCCCGGGGCGAGCGTCGTCCTGGAGTCGACCACCTACCCCGGCACCACCGAGGAGTTGCTCGCGCCGCTGCTGGAGGCGGGCTCCGGGCTGACCGCCGGACGGGACTTCCACCTCGGCTACAGCCCCGAGCGGATCGACCCGGGCAACCCGACCTGGCGGCTGGAGAACACCCCGAAGGTGGTCTCCGGGATCGACCCGGCGTCGCTGGCGGCGGTCGAGGGCTTCTACGGCGGGCTGGTCGAGCGGACCGTCCCGGTCTCCTCCTGCAAGGAGGCCGAGCTGACCAAGCTGCTGGAGAACACCTTCCGGCACGTGAACATCGCGCTGGTCAACGAGCTGGCGATGTTCGCGCACGACCTCGGCATCGACGTCTGGGAGGCCATCGACGCGGCCTCCACCAAGCCGTTCGGCTATCTGCGGTTCACCCCCGGCCCGGGAGTGGGCGGGCACTGCCTGCCGATCGACCCGTCCTACCTGTCCTGGCGGGTGGAGCGGGCGCTCGGCCAGTCGTTCCGCTTCGTCGAGCTGGCCAACGACGTCAACAGCCACATGCCCGACTACGTGGTCCGCCGGCTCGCCGAGGCGCTGAACGAGCGGCAGCGCTCGGTCAAGGGCTCGCGGGTGCTGCTGCTGGGGCTGGCGTACAAGAAGAACACCGGTGACGCCCGGGAAACGCCGGCCGCCCGGGTCGCCGAGCTGCTGGTCCGGATGGGCGCCGAGGTCCGGGCCGCCGACCCGCACGTGGTGGTCGGGGTGCACGTGCCCGAGCCGGTGATCCCCGGCCAGCGGGCCGCCGAGCACGACCCGCACGGGGACCCGTTCGGCGCGGTCCGCCGGGTGGAGGCCGACGCGGCGGAACTGGCGGCGGCGGACGCGGTGGTGCTGCTCGCCGACCACGACGACTTCGACTACGAGGCGGTCACCACCCACGCCCGGTACGTGCTGGACTGCCGGCGCCGGCTGGGCCGGGGCGCCGCCGCGGTCGAGGTGCTCTGACCCGTCGGAGACGGTGCCGGGCGACCGCACGCGCCCGGCACCGCGGGTCAGCGGGCGTCCTCGCCCGCGCGGGCCCGCGGGGCCCGTCCGCCGGTGGCTACCAGCGGGAGAGGTTGATGTCGTACATCATCACCTGGTGGCCGACGTGGCCGTTGAAGTCGTACTGCTCCCAGTTGAAGACCGTCCACGAGCCCATGCCGCCGCCGAGGTACGTGATGACCTTGTTGTTCCCGGCGTCGATCCGGTCGACGTTGTAGATGCGCACGGCCATCCAGCCGTCGTTCGCGAAACAGAGCTTCCCGGTGTAGCCGTAGTTGTAGACCTTCGCGAAATCGGTGCGGTTCCCGCAGTCGATCCGGTTGACGGCCTCGGCATTCGTCGCCGGCAACACCGTGGCGGCCGCCGCGGCGAGCACGGCGAGAGCGCCGATCCGGCGACTCCCGGCTTTTCCGGGTCGATACCCGGAAGAATGTTCCGAACGATTTGTGCGGCGAATCATGTGAACCCTCCGAAGGGGTAGCGGCTGCGACTCCAGAGGCTGACATGACGATGCACGGCCCAACAGTTCATTTCCGGCCAAGCCAATCACCCCGATGCCCGGCGGGCCGCCCCGCACAGGCATGCGCTAGGGTCCGAACAGTCCCGCCGTTCCTGAGGATCGGAGCTTCCGCTTGACCCGCCCGACGCATTTCGGACGATTCACCGCCACCGCTGCAGCGGTCGTTTTATCGGCCTTTTTCACAGGCTGCTCCGGAGCCTCCGGAGGGGGTTCCGCGGATTCCTCCCTGACACCGCCGGCGATCGACCAGGCAAAAGCCCCGGAATCCGGCCGGGCCGGAATGACCGGACTTCCGCTTTCCGCTTATCAGGCCGGCGACGAGGCCGCCGTGAAGGAGATTCAGGTGCGCAATGCGCTGGTCGTCTCCTGCATGCGCCGGGCCGGTTACGCCGGATTCAGCGGGGACGGCCTGCAACAGGCCCGGCCGCCGGACAACGCCACCGCCCTGCCGGCCGGCGCCTGGGGGTACCTCGGGGCGGAGGCCGCGGGCGTCCAGGGGTTCCACGCGCCCGCCCGGACCGTTCCCCCGGCGGGCGCGGCCCCGGCGGCCGGGGCCGGCGAGGCCTACGACGCCGCCCGGGTCGACTGCGACCGGCAGACCGCCGAACGGATCGGTTCGCCGCCGGGGCCGGGGGCCGAACTCATCGGACGGCTCTTCGCGGACTCGATGGCCGCCACCGGACGGGACGGCCGGGTCACCGCGGCGACCGCCGAGTGGGCCGGCTGCATGACGGCCGCGGGATTCCAGGCCGACGACCCGGCGACCTTCCCGGACCGCTTCCGCGCCTCGCCGCAGACCACCCCCGCCGAACTGGCCGCCGCCCGGGCCGACGCCGACTGCACCACCCGCACCAACCTGGCCGGGATCTGGTTCACCGTCCTGGCGGGCTACCAGCGCCAGCAGATCGACCGCAACGCCCCGGCCCTGGAGTCCCACCGCGAGGCCGTCCGGGCCCAGGACGCCAGGCTCACCCGGCTGCTCACCGAGGGGGACGCCGGTCCGACCCCGTGAGCACGGAACGCGTCGGGCCCCGGGCGCCGCGGAACGGCACCCGGGGCCCGACGGGGCCGGACGGATCAGCGGCGGTTGTAGCCGACCGTGTTCGGGGTGGCGTAGTCGCTGCCGTCGTCGATGATCACGATCTTCGGGATGATCCGGGTCTCCTCCTCGACGGGCCGCCCGGCCGCGGCGCCCGCGCCCTCGGCGGCCTCCGCCGCCACCACGGGCGGGCCGGCCGGGCGCGGCGGCACCGGGCCGGTGGCGACCGCGGCGGCCGGGGCGACCCGGCCCGGGGTGACTCTCAGCACCGCCGTGGCCGGCTCACCGGCGGGCGCCGGGACCGAATCCTTGCGCAGGTCGGCCCGCGGGTCCGCGACGACGGGCAGCGGGATCTCCCCGGTGTCCGCCTCCGAGTCCACCGCCGCGGCCCGGTCCTCCGGGGCCTGGTCCCCCGCAGCCCGATCCGCGGGCGCCCGGTCGGCCGGGGCCCGGTCGGCCGGCGGGGCGTCCGCCGGGGCGTCCGCCGGGGCGCCGTCGGCCGGCCCGGAGCCGGCGGTGAGCGCCACGGCCTCCAGCCCGGCGGAGTCCAGCGCCGCGGACTCCAGCGCCGCGGGCTCGATCGCACCGACCGCCGCACCCGTGAGCGAGGCCAGCGTCGCCTTGATGTGGTCGAGGTGCTGCTGCACCGTCTCCAGCCTGGTCGCGTACTCGCGCTGCTCGCGCTCGCTCGCCGCGTTGATCCGCTCGGCCTCGCGCCGGGCCTGCTCGATCAGCTGGTCCGCCCTGGCCTGCGCCTCGGCGTCGCTCTGCTTGATCTGGCCGAGCACCGTCTCGCGGAACTGCTCGGCCTCCTTGACCCGCCGCTCGGCGGTGGTGGAGACCGCCGCGTCCTCGGCGTCGGCCTCGGCCTGCGCCTCGGCGAACATCTCGTCGGCCTTGCGGCGCAGCTCGGCCAGCTTGGCCTCGGCCCGCTCGGAGGCCTCGGCGGCCGCGACCCGGACCTTGGCGGCGTGCGCGGTGGCGGCGTCCCGGACGGCCCGGACCTCGCGGTCGGTCTCGGCCCGGGTCGCCTCGGCCTCGGCCCTGGTCCGCTCGTCGGTGCGGCGGGCGGCGGCGTCGGCCTCGGTGCGGGTGGTGGTCGCGTACTCCTTGGCGGCGCGGTCGAGCGCCTGGCCGGCCTCGTACACCTCGTCGCGGAGGTCCTCGGCGAACCGCTCGGCCTTGTCGCGGACGGCGCGGGCCTCGGTCTCCGCCATCCTGGCCAGGCCGGCGGCCTCGTCGCTGAGCACCTGGTAGTCGGGCTCGGGGGCGTCGGCGGCGGCCTGCTTGATCTCGGCCAGCCGGCGCTCCATCTCCCGGAGTCCGGCACCGAGCACGCTCAGCCGTTCCCACCCCTCGTCGCGCTGCGCGGTGAGCGCGGTCAGGGCTCGGTCGACCTGCTCCGGCGCGTAACCGCGCCGGGCAACGGTGAAGCCGTACTGGGGGACGGCGTCGCTCATGGTGGGCTCTTCCCCTCGTGTCGCGGGCTGCGGAGCCCATGATCGGACGGATCGGTCTGCTCGGGAACCAGGTCGGGGAACCCGGTCGGGATTGGGGCATCGGGCGGATCGAAACATGTCGAGGATGGACGCTTGCGACCATCCTCTTGACCTATTTTGCGCGGATGTGGACGAAACCCCAACGAGGCACCGCCGCGGCGGTACGCCGAAGGGGCCGTTCCGGGCACCGGAACGACCCCCTGCCACCTGCGCGGATCCGGCACGGCCTGCTTAGAGCAGACCGTCCCAGAACTGCTCCAGCAGCACGGCCCACCAGGTGTCCGCCGACTGCAGCGCAGCCGGGTCGATCGCGGCCAGCTGGGCCTGGAAGTCGGTCGTCCAGCGACCGGCCTGGTCCGGGGTCAGCCCGTACCGCAGCCGCCACATCCGGCCCAGCAGGGCCAGGGAGCGGACGAGTTCCGGTACACCCGTGTTGACGAACCGGGGGGGCTCGCCGGTTCCTTCCAGGTCCACCGCGACCACGTGCGCGGTGCCGTACTGCACGCAGAGCTGGCGGCCGTAGTCGTTGCCGAGCACCAGGTAGCCGCCGAAGTCCGGGCCGCCCGGCAGGCCGCGCTCGGCGGCCAGCTCGGCGAGCGTCGGGATCGGCCGGCCCTCCTGGGCCTGCGCCCAGAAGAACGGTCCGAACTCGCGCGGCAGGCCCGACCACATCAGCGTCTGCGCCACCGGCTCGGGCACGCCCTGGCGGGCCACCGCGCGCTGCTCGAAGCGGAACACGTTCGGCCCGAAGGCCTGCCCGAGCTCCTGGGCGAGCTGCTGCGGCGCGAGCGGCGGCAGGGGCGCGACGGTGCCCGGCGCGGGCGGCGGCACCCGCAGCGGCCGGACCCGCTGCGGGCCGGAGGCCAGCTGGTGCAGCTCGTCCAGGTGGTCGAGCAGCTGGGCCATGCCGGCCTGCCGGGAGTGGTGGTCGCGGCCGTAGTCGGCGGTGTGGGTGAGCCGGACGTTCGGCCAGGAGGCGGCGATCATCCGGTTGCAGTACCCGCCGGGCAGGTCGCAGGACTCCAGCTCGGTGTAGAGCTCCAGCACCTGCTCCGGCGGCACGTTGAGCCGCCGCAGGTCCTGGAGGATCTTCCACTCCGGGTGCGGGGTGCCGGGCTCGCTGCGGTGCAGCAGCTTCTGCTCCGAGCCGTCCGGGCCGCGGTAGCTGAGCGCGGCGAAGTAACCCGGGCCGACGGCGGGCACGCCGGGCGGCACCGGGGCGCCCTGCGGCGGCCCGGGGACGGGCGCCGGCGGGGCGGCCGGGGCCGGGGCCGGGGCGGGCGCCGGGGCGGCGGCGGGCGCGGGGCCGCCCGGGTAGCCGTAGCCGGCCCCCGGGGCTCCGGCGGGCGCGCCCGCGCCAAGCGGCGGCGGGACGGCCGGGCCGCCGGACGGCGGGGTGCCCGGGTCGGCGGGGGCGCCGGCGAACAGCGCCGGGTCGATCGCGCCGGCGAGCTGGGTGCGCTCGTACGCCACACCGCCACCCGGTGCAGGCTGGGCGGGCGCGGCGGGCGGCGCGGCCGGGGCGGCGCCGGGCCGCAGACCCGCCGGGGGCGGGGGCGGCGGGGTGCTGACGGCGTTGCGGCCGCCGGCCGCGGCGGGGGCCGGACCGGCGCCGCCGCGCAGCCCGGCGGGCGGGGGCGGCGGCGGGGCGGAGGCGGGGTTGCGGCCCAGCGCGCCGGGAGCGGCGCCGGCACCGGGGCCGGACGGGCCGCCGCGCAGCCCCGCGGGCGGGGGCGGCGGCGGGGCGGAGGCCGGGTTGCGGCCCAGCCCGCCGGCCGGCGCGTCGGCGTGCGGCGGCACCGGGGCCCCGGGCCCTGGCGCGCCGGGCAGGCCCGCCAGGCCGGGCAGGCCGTCGGGCGAGGCCAGCATGGTCGGGGCGTGGTCGACGGCGGCGCCCTGCGGCGGGACGGGCGTCCCGGGCGCGGGCGTCCCCGGGCCGCCGGGCCCGGGTGCGCCGGGTGCGCCGGGAAGACCCGCCAGACCGGGCAGGCCGTCCGGCGGCGCCAGCAGCGTCGGCGCCGGCTCCACCGCCGCGGCCTGCGGCGGGACGGGCGTCCCGGGCACGGGCGTCCCGGGCACAGGCGTCCCGGGCACAGGGGTGCCGGGACCACCGGGCACGGGCGCGCCGGGCAGGCCCGCCAGCCCCGGCAGACCGCCCTCCGGCAGCAGCACGGTGGCGGCCTCCGAACCGGCCCGCGGCTCGCCGGGCAGCCCGGCGCCGTTGGTGCGCAGCCCGTCCGGCAGCAGCACGGTGGCCGCCTCGACACCCGCGTGCGGCGCGGGCGGGCCGGCCGGCTCGTCGTGGCCGGGCGGCGGGGCGAGCATGGTCGGCGCGTCCCCGGCGGGCCGCTCGGAGGCCGGCGGCGTGGTCAGGACGGCGGGCGCGGGCGGGTCCCCGGCCTCCACCGGAACCGGCGGCACGGCGGGCGGCGCCACCGACGGGGCCGGCGGCGCGGGCGCAGCCGCCGGCGGCACGGGCGCAGCGGGCGCGGCGGCCGCCGGCGCCCCCGTCCCCAGCCGCTCCGCCTCCGCGGCGAGCGCCGCCTCGCCGGCCTCCTGGAGCCACTGCGGCGGGCTGAGCAGGAAGGACGTCGCCTCGACCGGCCCCGGCGCGGGCCGCGCCGCCCCGGCCGGGTTGGCCGCCACCGGCCGCCCGTAGGCCTCCTCGTACTGCCGGACCACCTCGTTGACGGGCAGCGCGGGCCAGAGCGTGCTCGCACCGGAGTCCCGGGCGATCACCAGCCGGGCCTCCCCCTCGGCTCCGCCGGCACCGTCGCCGGGCTGCACCGCCCAACAGACGAAGCCCAGGTCGAACTCCCGGACCCGCACCTCGCGCTGCCGCTCCTGCGGCACCCCGCCGTTGATCCACTCCTCGGCGAGCTCCTGCGCCTGCGCGTACGTCACCACGCCCGGTTCACCCCTGTCCCCATCGTCCCCGCTCGTTCCAGACCCTCGACGACCACCGCGGACGCCACGTCAGCCCACCGGGACGGCGCGGGCGAAGCCGCCGTCCACCATCAGCCCGGCGACCGTCTCCAGCTCAGCCGGACTGCCCGCCAGCCGCAGCAGGAAGGCGTCGAAGTCCTCCCCGCAGGGCAGCAGCAGGCGCCCGACCCGGTCCTCGGCCGCCTCGGGCGCCCCGGAGTCGCGGGCGTCGTCGTAGAGGCAGAACCAGACCGACCCGGCCCGCTCGCCGCGCACCTTCAGCGCCACGATGCCGCCCTGGGCGTAGGCGATGCCCAGGTAGTCCTTGGTGAGGTGGTCGCGCAGGCACTTGTTGGCGTAGACGACGTCCTCGGTGCCGTACTCCTCGGTGAGGGTCAGGAACGGCTGGTCGAGCAGCAGCCCGAGCTCCGGGTCGAGCGCCACGCCGACCGGGGCGCGGCCGCCGGCGAGCTTGAGGAAGGTCCGGTAGGCGCCGGGCAGCCGGTGGCCCAGCCGCTCCTCGGCGCGCTGCACGAGGTCCTCGGAGACGCCGATCGGGTCGCCGCCGTCCTTGGCGAGCGAGAAGTGCACCGGCCGCTTCTCCTGCAACGGCCGGGTGCCGCGGCGCGTGTGGTCGGCGGAGGAGGTGGCCAGGCCGCCGTGGTGCCGCAGCAGCGCCTTGACCTCGACCGGGACCAGCTCCATCCGCCGCCAGCCGGGCGCGGCGCCGCCGACCGCGTGGTGCCAGGTCCAGCCGGGCGGGGTGGCGACGGCGGTCTCCAGGTCGGCCCAGAGGGGGTGGCCCTGGGTGAACAGCGCGGCGTTGGCCGAGACGTGGTCGGTCAGCCGCAGCTCGTCGACGCCGAAGCCGGCCGGCGGGTCGGCGACCTCGGCCGCCGCGGCGGCGTACGGGCCGAAGTCCGGGTAGCCGTGCTCGTCCACCCTGACCCCGGCGGGGTGCCGCTCCGCGCGGACCGGGTCCGGGAACTGCACCACCTGACCTGCGTACGCCGCGTTCGGTGCGGCGGCGACGCCGGGCCGACCTGTCGTCATCTGGGAGCCCCCACTGGCTGCTGCATGTTCTCGGTGCGCTTGTCGGCAACCAGCGTAGGGGGTGCGCCCGCGGCCCGGCCCCCCGCCCGCCGCGCCCGTGGGTGACCGGTGGACGGCGGGTACGCGGCCGGGGGGTGGCCGGCGGGTGCGCCGGCTCAGGCCGCCAGGGCCTTGGCCAGCACCTCCACCACCCGCTCCTGCTGCGCGGCGGTGATCTGCGGGTACAGCGGCAGCGTCAGCAGCTCCCCCGCGGCCCGCTCGGCGACCGGGAACGCCCCCTCGCGGTACCCGAGGTGCCGGAACGCCGGCTGGAGGTGGACCGGCACCGGGTAGTGCACGCCGGCGCCGATCCCGGCCGCGTTCAGCGCGGCCAGCAGCGCGTCCCGCCGCCCGCGGCCGGCGGCGACCCGGACCGCGTAGAGGTGCCAGACGTGCTCGTTGCCGGGCGCGGTGCGCGGGGTGACGATCCCCTCGGTCCCGGCCAGCAGCCGGTCGTAGCGGGCGGCGGCGGCCCGCCGGGCCTCGTTCCAGGCGGGCAGCCGGCGCAGCTTGGCCCGCAGCACGACGGCCTGCAAGGCGTCCATCCGGGAGTTGAAGCCCAACCGCTCGTGGACGTACTTGCGCGCCGAGCCGTGGTCGCCGATCAGCCGCACCGCGGCGGCCAGGTCGTCGTCGTCGGTGACGACGGCGCCCGCGTCCCCGTAGGCGCCGAGGTTCTTGCCGGGGTAGAAGCTGGTGGCGGAGATCCGGCCGTACCGGGCCCGGCCGTCCTGGCGGGCGCCCTGGGACTGCGCGGCGTCCTCCACCACCGGGCGCCCGTCGGCCAGCTCCAGCAGCGCCGCCATCGGGGCGAGCTGGCCGCAGAGGTGGACGGGAAGCAGCGCGACGGCGTCCGCGAGCACCTCGGCGACCCGGGCCGGGTCGATCAGCAGGTGGTCGGGGTCGGCGTCGACCGGCACCGGGCGCAGACCGGCCCGCTGGACGGCCTCGGCGGTGGCGACGAAGGTGTTGGCGGGCAGCACCACGCCGCCGCCGGGCGGCAGGTCGAGGGCGCGCAGGGCGAGTTCCAGGGCGTCGGTGCCGTTGGCCGCGCCGACGCAGTGCCGGGCGTCGGAGAAGGCCGCGTACTCCTCCTCGAAGCCGGCCACCTCCGGTCCCTTGACGTAGCCGCCGCCGGCGAGCACCCGGTCGAAGCCGGCCCTGACCTCCGCCTCGATCTCGGCGTGCGCGGCCGTGAGGTCGACGAGCGGGACGGGCTGGTCGGTGGTCATCCTGTGGTCTCCCCTGGGCCGGTCGGTGGGCATGGCGGGCGACGGACGGAGGTGCGGCCGGGCTCAGCCGAGCGCGGCGCGCAGGGCGGCCGCCACCCGGTCCTGCTGCTCCTCGGTCAGCGTGTGGAACAGCGGCAGGATCAGCGAGCGCCGGGTGAGCAGTTCGGTGGCGGGCAGCGGCACCCGGGCGGTCCCCTTGTACGGGGCCTCCAGGTGGGCGGCCATGATGCCGCGCCGGGCCGAGACTCCGGCCGCGGCGAGCCGGGCCAGCAGTTCGGACCGGTCCGGGGCGCCGTCGGGCGGCAGCACCCAGCAGGACTGGTAGTTGGTGGTGCCGTGCTCCGGGTCGTCGACCGGCCGCAGTCCGGTGCCGGCCAGCAGGTCCCGGTAGCGGGCGGCGAGTTCGCGCCGCCGGGCGACCATGGCGGGCAGCTTGCGCAGCTGCACCAGGCCGACGGCGGCCTGGACGTCGGTCATCCGGTAGTTGAAGCCGATCTCGTCGTACGTCTCCAGCACGCCCGCCCCGCCCGCCGAGGCGTGCCGGTCGGCGGCCGAGACGCTCATCCCGTGCTCGCGCAGCCGCCGCAGCCGGGCGGCGAGTTCGCCGTCCCGGCAGGTGACCATGCCGCCCTCACCGGTGGTCAGCAGCTTGCGCGGGTGGAAGGAGTACGCGGCGAGGTCGGCGCCCGCGCCGGCCGGCCGGCCCCGGTACACCGAGCCGGCCGCGCAGGCGGCGTCCTCGACGACGGTGACGCCGCGCGGGGCGACGGCGGCCCTGATGCCGTCCAGGTCGACCGGCACCCCGCCCTGGTCGACCGCGATCACCGCCCTGGTCCGCCCGGTGAGCAGCGGCTCGACGGTGGCCGGGGTGAGGTTGCCGGTGGCCGGGTCGACGTCCGCGAAGACCGGCACCGCGCCGACGTAGGTGACGGCGTTGGCGGTGGCGATGAAGGAGAGCGAGGGGACGACCACCTCGTCCCCCGGCCCGACGCCCGCGCCGATCAGCGCCAGGTGCAGCGCGGTGGTGCAGGAGGAGACCGCGACGGCGTGCTCGACGCCGAGGTACCCGGCGAAGGCCCGCTCGAACGCGGCGACCCGGGGGCCCTGGGCCACCCAGCCCGAGCGGACCGCCTCGGCGGCGGCCTCGGCCTCCTCCTCGCCGAGCCAGGGCACCATGACCGGGATGGTGGGCGGGACGGTGGTGCTGGACACAGGCGCGCTCCGGGCGTGGCTCAGGGGTGGTCGGGGACGGGAAGGAGGGCTACTGCTCGCGCCACCAGGCGACCAGCCGGCGCAGGCCCTCGTCGAGGCCGAGTTCGGGCTTCCACCCGAGGTCGCGCTCGGCGGCGGAGATGTCCGCGAGCCGCCGGACCACACCGCCGGCGGTGCCCCGGGCCGGGCCGTGCTCGACGCCCAGGTCGGTGCGGTCCATCGCGGTGAGCAGCGCGTCGGCCAGGCCGCGCAGCGAGACCTCGCTCGCGCTGGCGATGTTGTAGACCCGGTCGGTGACGGGCGCGGCGGCGGCCAGCAGGTTGGCCCGGGCGATGTCCTCGGTGTAGACGAAGTCCATCGTCTGCGCGCCGTCGCCGAAGATCAGCGGCGGCTGCCCGGCGGCTATCCGCTCCATCCAGCGGATGAACACCTCGGTGTAGCGGCCGTGCACGTCCATCCGGGGCCCGTACACGTTGAAGTAGCGCAGCGCCACGTAGTCCAGGCCGGCCATGGCGTGGAAGGAGCGCAGCAGCCCCTCGTTGAAGACCTTGGCGGCCCCGTACAGGGTGTCGTTGTTGTAGGGGTGGTGGGTCTCCGGCGTCGGGAAGACCTCGGCGAGGCCGTAGACGGAGGCGGTGGAGGAGGCGACCAGCTTGCCGACGCCGACCTCGGCGGCGGCCTCGACCACGTCGAAGGTGCCGTCCACCATGACCTCCAGCGCCAGCCTGGGCTCGCTCGCGCACTGGGTGATGCGGATCGCGGCCAGGTGGAACAGCAGGTCGGTGCCGGGTTCGAGCAGCCGGCGCAGCAGCGCGCGGTCGCGGATGTCGCCCTCCACCATCCGCAGCTGCCCGGGGGCGGCGATCCGCTCGGCGTGGCCGAGGTTGGCCGTCCGGCCGCGGACCAGGTTGTCGAGCACGACCACCTCGCGGGCGCCGGCCTCGATCAGCTGGTCGACCACGGTGGAGCCGATGGTGCCGGCGCCTCCGGTGACCAGGCAGCGGGAGCCCTCGATCTGTACAGCGTTCACCGCGTGGCGGACCTTTCCTGAGCTTCGGACAGTGCGGAGTCGAGGCCGATGCCCACCGGGACGGTGGCACCGCCGAGTTCGAGGCTGAGCGAGGCCGCCTCCAGCAGTTGGAGCACCCGCAGGCCGGCCCGGCCGTCGGTGAGCGGGGCGCGGCCCTCGGTGATGGCGGCGGCGAACTCGGCCATCACGTTGCGCAGCGCCTCCTGCTCGACCAGGGCGGGGGCGACCATCGAGCCGACCCGGTACGAGATGAGCGCCCGGTGGCGGATCGCGTCGGTCAGCTCGTCGGGCGGGGTGAGGTCCACGCCGCGGTCGTGGACCGCGAGCCTGGCCTGCGGGTTGAGGTCGTCCCAGACCAGGGTGCGCCGCGAGCCGCCGATCATCGTGGTGCGGACCTTGGTCGGCGAGAGCCAGTTGACGTGGCAGTGCGCCAGCGCGCCGTTGCTCAGCCGGACGGTCAGGTAGGCGACGCAGGCCCGGCCGGCGCCGATCGGGTCGGCCGCCTGGGCGGAGACGCCGACGGGTTCGACGCCCGGCGGCAGGACGAAGTCCAGGATCGACAGGTCGTGCGGGGCGAGGTCCCAGAGCACGTCGACGTCCGGCTGGACCAGCCCGAGGTTGATCCGCACCGAGTCGAAGAACTGGACGTCGCCGATCTCCCCGCCGTGCACCAGTTCGCGGATCCGGCGCACCACCGGGGTGTAGCAGAAGGTGTGGTCGCACATCAGCACCAGTCCGCGCTCGTCGGCGAGCGCCACCAGTTCGGCGGCCTCCGCGGCGGAGGTGGTGATCGGCTTCTCCACCAGGACGTGCTTGCCGGCCTCCAGCGCGGCCCGGACCAGCCGGTGGTGCGCGGCGGCCGGGGTGGCCACCGCGACCGCGGCGACCCGGTCGTCGGCCAGCACCTCCTCGAAGGAGGTGGTGGCGCGGACGGTGCTGTACTCGCCGAGCACCCGGCGGGACCTCGCCTCGTCCAGGTCGCAGAGCCAGTGCAGGCGCAGCGCCGGCGTCTGCTGCGCGTTGCGGACGAGGTTCGGGCCCCAGTAGCCGGCCCCGACCACCGCGATCCCGATCCGGCGGGCCGGTGCGGGCGGCGGCGGTGTGCCCGGAGTGGGCACGTGCTCACCCGGTGCCTCGTTGGCGGTTTCCGTCTCCGTCATCGCAAGACCCCCCTTGCCAGGCATCGGGGCCCCCCGGCCCCGGCGGCCCCAACGGCCATGGCGAGCAAGGGCGTTGCCGTTTCCCCCCGGAAACCCCCACCGGACCGGCCGACCCCTTGGGCTCGCTGCTGGAACGCTACCGGCCGTCGCGGCGACCCGGGGGCGGATTCGGGAAACCCGGGGACGAGTGGTGATGATGCCGTGCGGATCCGGCCAACATTGCGTGCCCGCCCGCCGGTCGGCCGCACCCGCCGACCCCCGGATGTGCGGTTGTCAGTGTCATTTGACAGGCTGGCCCCTGACAGCCGTGCCACACCGGGCCGGGCGGAAGGGCCGGGCGGGAGGCGGACGGACGGACGACGAGCGGGACGACGAGGAGGGCGACGCGCCATGACCACCGGGGAACCGGCCGGGCCGCCGGTGCTGCACCACCACCGCGACAGCCTGCTGCCCGCCGTCGCCGCCGCGCTGTCGCTGAAGGGCGGTGAGGTGCAGACCCTGGCCGGCGACAAGTCGGACCGCCTCCCCGTGCTGCACCCGCTGGTCGGCGGCTTCCTCGACGCGCTGCCGCCGGAGCACCGCGAGCGCTTCACCGGCCGCTGCCCGGAGGCGGTCCTGCTCTCCCGCTACCTGACCACGGTGGACGGCCGGCGCTCCAAGCGCGCCGCCCGCAAGCCGATGAGCCTTCACGAGGCGCGCAAGGCGCTCAAGGGCGCCCGGCTGACCACCGTGCGGATCCGCGAGGAGCACGATCCCGCGCACGGCACCCACGCACCGCCGTGCCGCTCCTGCGCGCCGCTGCTGGAGCACTTCACCGTCCAGAGCGTGGTGGTCGGACCGGCCGCCGCCGGCTGACCGGTCCGCCGGACGGCCGCCCCCGCGCCGGCCGTACGGCGCACCGCCCGTCCCCCGTCCCCGAGCCACCGGAGCCCGTCCTGAATCCGCCCGCCCCCTCCCCGACCCCGACCGCGCCGCCGGCCTCGTCCGGCGGTCCCGCGCTGCGCACCCGCCCGCGCTTCCCGGCCGACGTCGCCGCCGAGCTCAAGGCGGCCGGCTGGCACCCCGGACGCTGGCAGATCCGGCAGGCCGAGGAGTGGGCCGACGCCCTGGTCGGGTACGGCAGCCCGGCCGGCGTCCAGCACGCGGTGTTCCCGGCCGCGGTGGAGGCCTGGGCCGAGTTCGGCGGCCTCGCCTTCGACCTGGCCGGGCCGGGCCGGCAGCTGGCCCGCACGCCGTTCCTGGTCGACCCGCTGTGCGGCCTGCACCAGCCGCGCACCCTGGCCGACCTGGGCCGCGCCCTGGACACCCGCCTCGCCCCGCTGGGCGAGGAGGCGTACGGGCAGGCGCTGCTGGCGATCGACGAGGAGGGCCGGGTCTACAGCCTGGACCACACCGGCGAGTGGTTCCTCGGCCACGGCGTCGACCAGGCGATCTCGGCCCTGGTCCTGGGCACCCTCCCGGAACGGCTGCGCACCGCCGAGGACGGCTGAGCGAGGGCCCAGGACACGTCCGACGGTTCGCGCCCCGACGGGAACTGTCGGACGCGCCCTAGACCAGCCGGTCCTGGCGGACCGCCAGCCGGGACGGCAGCACCGCCTCGACCCGGAACCCGCCGTCCCGCTCCGGCCCCGCCGAGAAGGTGCCGCCGAGCGCGACCACCCGCTCGCGCATCCCGACCAGCCCGTTGCCGCCGCTGGGCAGCGCGGCCGCGGCCCGCTCGCCGCCCGGGCAGGCGTTCACCACGCTGACCCGCACGCCGTTCGGCGCGTACGCCAGCAGCACCGACACCTGTGCGCCGCCGGCGTGCTTGTGCGCGTTGGTCAGCCCCTCCTGCACCACCCGGTACGCGGTCTGCTCGGCCTCGCCGGTGAACTCCTGCCGGCTGCCGCTGACGGTCAGGGTGACGGCCATCCCGGCCGCCCGGGACTGGTCGACCAGCCGCGGCAGCCCGGCCAGCGAGTCCGGCTCCGGCCCGCGCTCGTCGGACATCCGCAGCACGCCGAGGATCTCCCGCAGCTCGTTGAGCGCCTGCCGGCCGACCTCGCCCATCAGCTTGGCGCTCTGCGCCGCCTTCTCCGGGTCCTTGGCGGCGATCCGCTCCAGCGCCCCGGCGTGCACCACCATCAGCGAGACCCGGTGCGCCACCACGTCGTGCATCTCCCGGGCGATCCGGGTGCGCTCCTCCAGCCGGGCCCGGCGGGCGCGCTCCCTGGCCTGCTCGGCCAGCAGGTCCAGTTCGGTCTCCAGCCCGTGCGCGCGGTCCTGGAGCGACTCGATCAGCCGTCGCCTGGCACCGACGTACAGGCCGGTCACCACCGGCACCGCGGTCGCGCCGGCCGCCATCAGCAGCGACAGCACCACCTGGCCCCAGAACGGCGGCTGGTCGACCACCGGTTCGCCGGGATTGGCCATCGACATCAGGATGACGCCGGCCGTCTCGGCGTAGGCGAGCGCCGAGAGCGCCACCACCCGCCGCCGGCGCGAGGGCCACTCCCAGGTCTCGGCCAGCGTGTACAGCGCCACCAGCAGCAGCACCATGCTGGGCACGGCCGGCATCACGAGCAGCGCGACCACCACCGGGACGGCCGGCCAGCGCCGGCGCACCACCAGGGTGGCGCCGGCCAGCGCGGCGAACATCCCGACCCCGATCTGGGCCGCCGCGCCGAGGTGGATCCGGCTGCCGATGTAGGCGATCGAGCTGGCCGCGCACTCCAGTGCCGCCACGGCGGCGAGCCCGGCGTCCAGGAGGGCGCTGCGCCGCCGCGGCCACCACAAGAACGACGACCGGTCCCGCATGCGCTCCCCAGGCGACTTGCTCATGCCCCACAGACTACGGCGCGCCCCGGGCCCGCCCCCACCGGGTCACGCCGGGAGGGCGCGCGGCCGCCCGCCGGGCTTCCCGCAGTGGTCCAGACCACATACGGTCCCGGGGCATGTCTGTCCGCCATCCGGCCACTTCGCGGACAGCGCCGCGGCCGACACCTATGCTGGTCGCGTCGGACAGCGCGGTCCGCACGCGTCACACCCGCCACACGCGGGGCAGCCCTGTGACGATGAGCCGTTGCCGAACACCCCACCACCCCGAGGGAGCCAGCCGTGACCGCTCCGGTCCCCAGCCAGGCGGACAACCCGACCCCCGTGGTCGCCGACAACGCCGCATTGCGCGCGGACATCCGTCGCCTCGGCGACCTGCTCGGCGAGACGCTGGTCCGCCAGGAAGGCCCCCAGCTGCTCGGCCTGGTCGAACAGGTCCGGCTGCTCAGCCGCACCAACGGCGAGGCCACCGCCGAACTGCTCTCCGACATCGACCTGGAGACCGCCGCCAAGCTGGTGCGCGCCTTCTCCACCTACTTCCACCTCGCCAACGTCACCGAGCAGGTGCACCGCGGCCGTGAGTTCGCCACCCGCCGCGCCCGCGAGGGCTCGCTGCTCGCGCAGACCGCCGACCAGCTGGCCGAGGCCGACCCCAAGCACCTCGGCGACACCCTGGCCCACCTCGCCGTCCGCCCGGTCTTCACCGCGCACCCGACCGAGGCGGCCCGCCGCAGCGTCCTCAACAAGCTCCGCCGGATCGGCGAGCTGCTCGACCGCATCCACCGCGAGGAGATCGCCGCCGGCCTCTCCCAGGCCGACCCGGCGCGGACCTCCTCCGCCCGCCGCCAGGCCGACCGCCGCCTCGCCGAGGTCATCGACCTGCTCTGGCAGACCGACGAGCTGCGCATCGCCCGCCCGGAGCCCACCGACGAGGCCCGCAACGCCGTCTACTACCTCGACGAGCTCTACCGCGACGCCGTCCCGCAGGTCCTGGAGGAGCTGCACGAGGAGCTCGCCCGGGTCGGCCTGGAGCTGCCCGACGGCGTGCGCCCGCTCACCTTCGGCACCTGGATCGGCGGCGACCGCGACGGCAACCCCAACGTCACCCCGCAGGTCACCTGGGACGTCCTCAACCTCCAGCACGAGTACGGCATCAAGGACGCCCTCGCCGCCATCGACGACCTGCGCAGCACCCTCTCCACCTCGGAGCGGCTGGCCGGCGCCTCCGTCGAACTGCTCGCCTCGCTCAACACCGACCTCCACCTGCTCCCCGAGCTGAGCCCGCGCTACAAGCGGATGAACGCCGAGGAGCCGTACCGCCTCAAGGCCACCTGCATCCGGCTCAAGCTGGAGAACACCCGCGAGCGCCTGGCCGGCGGCACCCCGCACGTCGAGGGCCGCGACTACCTCGGCACCCGCGAGCTGATCGCCGACCTGCGGATGATCCAGGACTCGCTGCGCGCCCACCGCGGCGGGCTGATCGCCGACGGCCGGCTCGCCCGCGCCATCCGCACCATCGAGGCGTTCGGCCTCCAGCTCGCCACCATGGACGTGCGCGAGCACGCCGAGGCCCACCACCACGCGCTCGGCCAGCTCTTCGACCGGCTCGGCGAGGAGGCCTGGCGCTACGCCGACATGCCCCGCGAGTACCGCCAGCGGCTGCTCGCCAAGGAGCTGCGCTCGCGCCGCCCGCTCGCCCCCACCCCGGCCCCGCTGGACGCCGCCGGCGCCAAGACCCTCGGCGTCTTCACCACCATCCGCGAGGGCTTCGAGCGGTTCGGCGACGAGATCGTCGAGTCGTACATCATCTCGATGTGCCAGGGCGCCGACGACGTCTTCGCGGCCACCGTGCTGGCCCGCGAAGCCGGCCTGATCGACCTGCACGCCGGGATCGCCAAGATCGGCATCGTGCCGCTGCTGGAGACCACCGACGAGCTCCAGCAGGCCGACCGGATCCTCGACGAGATGCTCTCCGACCCCTCCTACCGGCTGCTCGTCTCGCTGCGCGGCGACGTCCAGGAGGTCATGCTCGGCTACTCCGACTCCTCGAAGTTCGGCGGCATCACCACCTCCCAGTGGGAGATCCACCGCGCCCAGCGCCGGCTGCGCGACGTCGCCCACCGCTACGGGATCCGGCTGCGGCTCTTCCACGGCCGCGGCGGCACCGTCGGCCGCGGCGGCGGCCCCTCGCACGAGGCCATCCTGGCCCAGCCGTGGGGCACCCTGGAGGGCGAGATCAAGGTCACCGAGCAGGGCGAGGTCATCTCCGACAAGTACCTGCTGCCCTCGCTGGCCCGGGAGAACCTCGAACTGACCCTCTCCGCCACGCTGGCCGCCTCCGCGCTGCACACCGCCCCGCGCCAGGCCCCCGAGGAGCTGGCCCGCTGGGACGCCGCGATGGACCGGGTCTCCGAGGCCGCGCACACCTCCTACCGGGCCCTGGTCGAGCAGGACGACCTGCCGAAGTACTTCTTCGCCGCCACCCCGGTCGACCAGCTCGCCTCGCTGCACCTGGGCTCCCGCCCGTCCCGCCGCCCCGACTCCGGCGCCGGCCTGGACGGCCTGCGGGCCATCCCGTGGGTGTTCGGCTGGACCCAGTCCCGCCAGATCGTCCCCGGCTGGTACGGCGTCGGCGCCGGCCTGGCCGCCGCCCGCGAGGCGGGCCTGGGCGACGTGCTCGACGAGATGTACGGCCAGTGGCACTTCTTCCGCAACTTCCTGTCCAACGTCGCCATGACGCTGGCCAAGACCGACCTGCGGATCGCCCGCCACTACGTCGAGCAGCTGGTGCCCGCCGAACTGCACCACGTCTTCGACCAGATCCAGGCCGAGCACGACCTCACCCTGCGCGAGGTGCTCCGCCTCACCGGGGAGAACGAGCTGCTGGAGCACAACCCGGTGCTCAAGCAGACCTTCGCGGTCCGCGACGCCTACCTCGACCCGATCTCCTACCTCCAGGTCGCGCTGCTGCGCCGGCAGCGCGAGGAGGCCGCCACCGGCCGCCACGAGGACCCGCTGCGGGCCCGCGCCCTGCTGCTGACCGTCAACGGCATCGCCGCCGGCCTCCGCAACACCGGCTGACTGGCCCCGGGCACGGGGAGGGCCCCGTGACGCGTACGTCGCGTCACGGGGCCCTCCCCATGCCCGCACCGGCCCACCCCCGCCGGGTCAGTACGGCCGCACCTTGATCACCAGGGGGAAGTAGCGGGCCCTGATCTCGTCCTGCGCCCCCAGCGCGACCACGACCACCCCGGCACCGTCCTCGGAGACTCGGGCATCCCGGATGTCCACGCCCTTGGCCTCCCAGTAGAAACGGTCGGTCTCCATGATCCGCTCGGTCAGCGCTGCGAAGTCCTTGCGCGAGGCCATCACGTTCACGAACTCGATCTCCACGCCCGGATGCCGGACGTCGTCCAGCGCCTGCCGGTCGAGGTCCCCGCCGGGGGTGCGCTGCACCCACACCTTGTTCATCGTTTGGTCGAAGCAGACTCCGAACCACCGGTCCGGGAAGTGCCTCGCACCGAACTGCCCGATCGCGAGCGCCACCTCGGCCGCCGAACGGCCGCCCTGCACCGTCGAGGGCCCCACGGCCGGGTCCGACCAGTCGGGCAGTGTCACTGTCGTCTGTCCCGCCTCTTCCAGCCCCAGGGCACCCGGGCCCCTCGGGCACGGCTTCGGCAGCTCCGTACCCGTGAGGTACGAGGGCAGGTCCGCCTCGGTGCGCCCCGATGCCGGACGGTGCACAGTCCCGGCAGGACCGCCCGACCGGCCGAGCTGCGTCACGGCCCCCAGCCCCAGCACCAGGGCGAGCGCCCCCACGACCGACCGCACCGCCAACCGCCGCCGCGCCCTGCGCCGGCCGGCCGACCGGAGTTCCGCCACCGGCGGCCGCCCCCGCACCACTGCCGCCCTGGAGTCGAGGCGGACGACGAGCTCCTCCTCGAACGCGTCCGGCTCCGGCCCTCTCCTCTCACCCGTCATGACACACCATCTCCCGTACCGGTGCCAGCTCCTGCCGAAGCGTCCTCATCGCGCGCGCCAGATGGGTCTTGGCCGTCGCGGTCGAGCAGCCGAGCTCCTCGGCCACCTGGGCCACCGACAGGTCGACGTAGTACCGCAGCACCACCGCGGTCCGCTGACGGGGCGGCAGCGACCGCAGCGCCGCCTCCAGCTCCTCGTCCCGGGGGTCCGCCGCGGCCACCGGGGACTCCGGGAGCAGCGGCGTCAGCACCTCCCGCCGGGTCCGCCGCCACCGTGACACATGGGTGCGGACCATCGCCCGGCGGACGTACGCCTCGGCCGCGCCCGGGTCGCGGATCGCGCCGCGCCGCACGTACACCCGGGACAGGGCGTCGTGCAGCAGGTCCCGCGCGTCGTGGACGTTCCCCGTGATCAGGAACGCGCCGCGGAGCAGTGCCTGGTACCGCGCCGCGACGAACTCGTCGAACGGATCGTCCCTCCGGGTGTCCTCGGTGAAGCCCCCCGGCCGCATCGATTCGCGCTTCATGCCAACCAGACGCACGGGCGGTCGCCGACGGATGACACGTCCCGGAAAAAAGACCGGACGGAACACCGGAGGGGCCGGGAACGGGTCGACCCCGTCCCCGGCCCCTCCTCAGAGTCCGTTCACTCCCCCGCTTCGCCCGCCCGGTGGCGCTTGACCCACAGGGCCGCGCCGCCCGCCGCGACGACCAGCCCGCCGCCGACGGCCAGCAGGCCGGCGTCACCGCCGACCGAGCCGCCGAGCACCGGGCCGAGCTGCGCCGAGACGGGCTCCGGGGACACCACACCCGGATCGGGTTCCGCGATCGGGTCGGCGTACGCCGCACCGGCCCCGCCCAGCAGCACCCCGGCAACACCGAGCGCTCCCGCGGTGCCCAGCGCACCCGCCGTGCCCACCCGCCGTCCGAGCCTTCCCAGCCGAACCACCCGGATCCGCCGAAGGCGCCGGACCGGCCGCAAACTCCGCATCGAGAACTCCCCAACCCGTTCGCGTACTGGCCTGACGCTATCCGATCGGCACAGATTTCTCACAGGGATTCAGGTTTGGTCCCCCAAGAGTTGTACGACTGTTGCCCGGTCGGACCACCGCCCTTCCCCTGGGGGCGGAGGCGGGGCGCTGACCCCGGATCAGGTGTTGTAGGTCGACTGGGCCCGCTCCAGGCCCTCGGAGAGCAGTGCCTCCACCGCGTCCGCCGAGCGGTCCACGAACCACTCCAGGTCCTTGCGCTCGGTGGCGGAGAAGTCCTTCAGCACGAAGTCCGCGACCTCCATCCGGCCCGGCGGGCGGCCGATCCCGCACCGCACCCGGTGGTAGTCGGGGCCGAGCGACTTGGTGATGGACTTCAGCCCGTTGTGCCCGTTGTCGCCACCGCCCAGCTTCAACCGCAGGGTCGCGTAGTCGATGTCCAGCTCGTCGTGGACGGCCACCAGCGCGGAGGCCGGGACCTTGTAGAAGTCGCGCAGCGCGGTGACCGGCCCGCCGGAGAGGTTCATGAACGACATCGGCTTGGCCAGCACCACGCGCCGCCCCGCCAGCCGCCCCTCGGCGACCTGGGCCCGGCTCTTGTGGGCCTTGAACTTCGCGCCCATCCGCTGGGCCAGCAGGTCCACCACCATGAACCCGATGTTGTGCCGGTTCCGGGCGTACTGCTCCCCCGGGTTGCCCAGCCCGGCCACCAGCCAGGGGCCCTCGTACGACTCGTCGTTCATCCCACCGCTCCTCGTGGTCATGTTCACCGCCATCATCCCGGACACGCCGCTGCCCCGGCCGCTCCAGCGGGAGCGACCGGGGCAGCGGTCTCAGACTGTGCGAGAGGCTCAGGCCTCGGCGCCGGCCTCGGCCTCGGCGGCCTCCTCCTCGGCCGGGGCGGCCTGGGCGGCGATCACCTGGAGCACGACGGCGTCGGCCTCGACGGCCAGCGAGACGCCGTTCGGCAGGGCGATGTCCTTGGCGTGGATCGAGGCGCCGGCCTCCAGGCCCTCGACCGAGACGGTGACGGCCTCGGGCAGGTGGGTGGCCTCGGCCTCGATCGGCAGCGCCTGGAGGACGTGCTCCAGCAGGTTGCCGCCCGGGGCCAGCTCGCCCTCGGTGTGGACCGGAACCTCGACGGTGACCTTCTCGCCGCGCTTGACCAGCAGCAGGTCGACGTGCTCGATGGTGCGCTTGATGGCCTCGCGCTGGACGGCCTTCGGCAGCACGTACTCGTCCTTGCCCTCGATCGGCACGACCAGCAGGGCGTTCGGGGTCTTCAGGGCCATCATCAGGTCGTGGCCGGGCAGGTTCAGGTGAACCGGCGCGTGGCCGTGGCCGTAGACGACACCGGGGACGAAGCCGGCGCGGCGGGCGCGACGGGCGGCACCCTTGCCGAACTCGGTACGGGTCTCGGCGGCAAGGCGGATCTCGGACACGACTGCACTCCTCGTGAAAGCTGGCGCGGGGGTGCAGGCAACGCGAAAAACCGCCGGGACCACACCCTCATTTCGGGGGTCACTCGGCGGCGCACGACCTCTGCCGGAAGTCCGGGACTCCGGAACCGGCAGCGCGTCGATCACGGAGCGGGCACCCGCGGTGCGGGCGCACGGCATCCCTCGCCGAGCAGTTTCACGAGTCTAACCGGAGTCGCGGTCTCTCGCGAAATCGGCGGCGGCCCCGGTCCGCAGGGAACCGGGGCCGCGCGCACGGGGCTTGGTCAGTGCACGCCCTCGAAGAGGCTGGTGACCGAGCCCTCCTCGAACACCTCGCGGATCGCGGCGGCGATGGACGGGGCGATCGACAGCGTGGTGATCTTGTCCAGCTGGAGCGAGGCCGGGGTCGGCAGGGTGTTGGTGAACACGAACTCGCTGACCCGGGAGTTCTTCAGACGGTCCGCGGCCGGGCCGGAGAGCACGCCGTGGGTGGCGGCCACCAGGACGTCCGCGGCACCGGCCTCGAACAGCGCGTCGGCGGCGGCGCAGATCGTGCCGGCGGTGTCGATCATGTCGTCGACCAGGACGCAGACCCGGTCCTTGACGTCACCGACGACCTCGGCCGACAGGATGGTGTTGGCCTGGGTCATGTCGCGGCGCTTGTGGATGATCGCCAGCGGCGCGTCCAGCCGGTCGCACCACTGGTCGGCCACCTTGACCCGGCCGGCGTCCGGGGAGACCACGGTGAGCTTGCTGCGGTCGACCCGCTCGCCCACGTAGTCGGCCAGCAGCGGCAGCGCGAACAGGTGGTCCACCGGGCCGTCGAAGAAGCCCTGGATCTGCGCGGTGTGCAGGTCCACGGCCATCAGCCGGTCGGCGCCGGCCTGGCGCAGCAGGTCGGCGACCAGGCGGGCGGAGATGGGCTCGCGGCCCAGGTGCTTCTTGTCCTGGCGGGCGTACCCGTAGAAGGGCAGGATCGCGGTGATGCTCCGGGCGGAGGCCCGCTTCAGAGCATCGATCATGATCAGCTGCTCCATGATCCACTGGTTGATGGGAGCCGTGTGGCTCTGCATCACGAAGCAGTCGGCACCGCGGGCCGACTCCAGGAAGCGGACGTAGATCTCACCGTTGGCGAAGTCCAGGGCCTTGGTCGGAACCAGTTCGGTCCCCAGCGACTCGGCCACCTCCTTCGCCAGCTCCGGGTGGGCACGGCCGGAGAAGAGCTTCAGCTTCTTCTCGCCCGACGTCGTGATCCCGCTCACTGCCACCGTCTCCTCGCGTTGCTGACGTCGATCCCGTCCGTACCGCGGGCAGGCGTCCGCCAGCCGGCGAGAGGGGTCGGGGGAATTGTCGGTACGCCTGGACACGGGCGGTAAGCCCAATGGCGCACGTATGACCCCAAGGTTACGCGCCCGCTCGCGAACCGTCCGCCCCGGGACCTTGTGCCGGGCCTCCGCCCGCCCGCTCAGGCCTCCGTCGCGGCCTGTTCGTCGCGCTCCGTCGCCACCGCTGCGGCCTGCGCCGACGCGGTCCCCGGGCGCTTGCGCTGCACCCAGCCGGCGATGTTCCGCTGCTGGGCCCGGCTGACGCCGAGCGCGCCGGGCGGCACGTCGCCGGTGATCACCGAGCCGGCGGCGGTGTAGGCACCGTCGCCCACCGTGACCGGCGCGATGAACATGTTGTCGGATCCGGTACGGCAGTGCGCACCGATCACCGTGCGGTGCTTGTTGACGCCGTCGTAGTTCACCGTGACCGAGGCGGCGCCGACGTTGGTGCCCTCGCCGATCGTGGCGTCGCCGATGTAGGAGAGGTGCGGCACCTTGGCCCCCTCGCCCAGCTCCGAGTTCTTCACCTCGACGTAGGTGCCGACCTTGGCCTTGCGGGCCAGCCGGGCGCCCGGGCGCAGGTACGCGTACGGGCCCGCGGTGGCGAGGTCGCCGATCTCCGCGCCGTCCGCCGTGGTGTTGCTCACACGCGCGCCGGCGCCGACCCGGGTGTCCTTGACCGTCGAGTTCGGGCCGACCTCGCAGCCCTCGCCGAGGTGGGTGGCGCCCTGCAGCTGGGTGTTGGGCAGCACCACCGCGTCCGGCTCGTAGGAGACCTGGACGTCGAACCAGGTGGTCGCCGGGTCCACCACGGTCACGCCGGCCCGCATCGCCCGCTCCAGCAGCCGGTCGTTCAGCAGCCGGCGGGCGTGCGCGAGCTGCACCCGGTCGTTGATGCCGAGGATGTCGCGGTAGTCGGCGGCGACCACGGCGCCCACCCGGTGCCCGGCCCGGCGCAGGATCTCCAGGGTGTCGGTGAGGTACTCCTCGCCCTGTGCGTTGTCCGTGGTGACCTCGGCCAGCGCGTCCACCAGCAGCTTGGCGTCGAAGGCGAACACGCCGGAGTTGATCTCGTCGATGGCCCGCTGGGCGTCCGAGGCGTCCTTCTCCTCGACGATCGCCGCGACCGCGCCGTCCGCGCCGTCGCGCAGGATCCGCCCGTAGCCGAACGGCTCCGGCACCACCGCGGTCAGCACGGTGACGCCGTTGCCCTGCTCGGCGTGGGCCGCGGCCAGTGCGCTCAGCGTCCCGCCGGTCAGCAGCGGCGCGTCGCCGGTGGTGACGATCACCGTGCCGTCGAGCTCGATCCCGTCGGCCGCCAGCGCCTCCAGCGCGGTGCGCACCGCGTGCCCGGTGCCGTTCTGCTCCTCCTGGACCACGGCCCGGGCGCCCGGGTGATGCGCGGCCAGGTGCCCGGCCACCTTCTCCCGCATGTGCCCGATCACCACGACCAGCTGCTCCGGCGTCAACTCCTCCGCCGCCGCCACCGCGTGGCCGACCAGCGACCGCCCGCAGACCTCGTGCAGCACCTTCGGGAGGCTGTTCGACTTCATCCTGGTCCCGCCACCGGCGGCGAGGACGACAACGGCGGCAGGCGAATTGGCACTCACGGGGGGAGGCTCCTCATTCGGTTACACGGGGAGGGCAGAGCGGCCAGCGGCGGGACCCGCACGTCAGCGCCCTGGCCGCTTCGAGGATAGTGCGCGGAGCATGACCGTTCCTCCGGCCCCGGGGGCCGTCGCCCGCCGACCCCGCCACCGGCCGGGCCGACCGGCCCTGAGATGGCTCCCGGAGGAGGATTCGAACCCCCATAAGCTGGACCAAAACCAGCTGTCCTGCCCTTAGACGATCCGGGACCGGCGCGTCCGCTCCCGTTCCCGGGGACGCGCTTCGCCAAGACTACGGGGAATGGGCCGTCACATCTACCTCCTCCGGCCTGCCCGCCGGGGCCCCGCCCGAGAACCGGATGTCATCCATCCAGTCGGGTGAATTCACTCAAGCGCCGCCCGGCTGCGTATTCCCTCGGTGGCGGAGCGCAACCTACGATTCCGTAGGTTACGCCAACGTAGCCTCCGTCCTCTCCCCCGCAAGGGACGCCCATGACCATCCAGGCCGGCGAGGCGCACGCCGATTCCGCGCGCCCCATCGACTCCTCCGCCCCCGGACCCGACGCCCCCGACCCGTCCGCCACCGCCGCCACCGCCGCCCCCGCTTCCGACTCCGGCTCCGCCGTTCCGGACGCCGGGGCCGAGGCGCGGCGGCTCTCCGCCACCCGCGGCGGGGAGCGGCAGGGCGCCGCCGAGCGGATCGCGCTCGCGCTGTTCATCGCCGTCCCCTTCGCCGCCCTGGTCGCCGCCGTCCCGGTGGCCTGGGGGTGGGGCCTCGGCTGGACCGACGTCGCGATCGCCACCGTCATGTACTTCCTCACCTGTCACGGCATCACCGTCGGCTACCACCGTTACTTCACCCACGGCGCCTTCAAGGCCAACCGCCCGCTGCGGCTCGCCCTCGCGGTGGCCGGCTCGCTGGCGATCGAGGGCCCGCTGGTGCGCTGGGTGGCCGACCACCGCAAGCACCACCGGTACAGCGACAAGGACGGCGACCCGCACTCGCCCTGGCGCTACGGCGAGACCGTCCCCGCGCTGCTCAAGGGCCTGTGGTGGGCGCACATGGGCTGGCTCTTCGACGAGGAGCAGACCCCGCAGCTCAAGTACGCGCCGGACCTCGTCCGCGACCCGGCCATAAGGCGGATCTCCCGGCTGTTCTGGCTCTGGACCACCCTGTCGATGCTGCTGCCTCCGCTGGTCGGCGGGCTGGTCACGCTCTCCTGGCAGGGCGCGCTGTCCGCCTTCTTCTGGGGCTCGCTGGTCCGGGTGGCGCTGCTGCACCACGTCACCTGGTCGATCAACTCGATCTGCCACGCGGTCGGCCGCCGGCCGTTCCGCTCCCGGGACCGCTCCGGCAACGTCTGGTGGCTGGCCGTGCTCTCCTGCGGCGAGTCCTGGCACAACCTGCACCACGCCGACCCCACCTCGGCCCGTCACGGCGTCCTGCGCGGACAGCTCGACTCCTCGGCCCGGCTGATCCGCTGGTTCGAGCTGGCGGGCTGGGTCCGGGACGTCCGTTGGCCGGACGCGCAGCGGATCGCCGCCCGCCGCGCCGCATGAGGGCGCACCTGCAGCATGATGTAGGGGTGAACGGGAGCAGCGCAGACAGCACAGGCGGCCACCAGAGCACGCGGACGGACGCCGCGCCCGGTCCGGCGCAGGCCCGTCCGCGTGCCGCCGCCGGGCCGGACGCCGCTGCGGCCACGCCGCGCCGGCGGGGCGGCCGGGTGCGGATGACCGGCAAGCAGCGCCGGGAGCAGCTGCTGGAGATCGGCCGCACGGTGTTCGCCGAGCGCGGCTACGACGGCACCTCGGTGGAGGAGATCGCCGAGCGGGCCGGGGTGTCCAAGCCGGTGGTGTACGAGCACTTCGGCGGCAAGGAGGGGCTGTACGCGGTGGTGGTCGACCGCGAGATGCAGCTGCTGCTCGACATGGTGACCGGGGCGCTGACCGGCGGGCACTCGCGCGAGCTGCTGGAGCAGGCGGCGTTCGCGCTGATGGACTACATCGACACCTCGACGGACGGTTTCCGGATCCTGGTCCGGGACTCCCCGGTGGCCCAGTCGACGGGCACCTTCGCCTCGCTGATCAGCGACATCGCGACCCAGGTGGAGGACATCCTGGGCCTGGAGTTCAAGGCCCGCGGCTTCGACGCCCGGCTGGCGCCGATGTACTCGCAGATGCTGGTGGGGATGGTCGCGCTGACCGGCCAGTGGTGGCTGGAGGTGCGCAAGCCGGAGAAGGCCGAGGTGGCCGCCCACCTGGTGAACCTGGCCTGGCACGGCCTGGAGGGGATGGAGCGGCACCCCAAGCTGGTCGGCGATCGCAAGGCCTGAGCGCGTCGGGCCTGAGCGCATCGGGCCAGTCTGAGCGCGTCAGGCCCGCTTCACTCCGACGGCGAAGATCCGGCGGAACGGGAAGACGGTGCCGTGCGGCCCGGCCGGGTAGGCCTCGCGCAGCAGCGCGCCGTACTCGGCGAGGAAGGCGGCCCGCTCGGCCACGTCGCCGAGCCGGGTGAGCACCGGCCGCAGGGCGGTGCCCTTGACCCACTCCAGCACCGGGTCCGGCCCGGTGAGCAGGGTGCTGTAGGTGGTCTCCCAGACGTCGGCTGCGCAGCCCGCGTCTTCCAGCGCGTCCAGGTAGGCGCCGGGCTCGTGGACGCCGGCCCGGGTGGCGTCCTCGCCGAGGACGGCCCGCCAACGGGGGCTCTCGCGCAGTTCGGCGAGCGCCGTGTGGCTGGGCGAGCCGAAGTTCCCGGGCACCTGGAAGGCGATCACCCCGCCGGGCTTCAGCGCCCGCGCCCAGCGCGGCAGCAGCCCGAGGTGCCCTTCGGTCCGTCCCTCCTCGCCCGCCTTCGGCGAGACGGGCCCCTGTGGCGGTCGGCCGCTCGCCCCGAAGCCGATCCACTGCAGGGCCGCGTTGGAGACGATCGCGTCGGGGGCGGCCTGCGCCGGGTCGTAGTCGGCGGCGTCGGCGAGCAGGTAGTCGGCGGTGGGCTCGCCCTCACCGCGGGCGGCGGCGAGCATCTCGGCGGAGTTGTCGATCCCGGTGATCCGGGCGGCGGGCCAGCGCTCGCGCAGGACGGCGGTGGAGTTGCCCGGGCCGCAGCCGATGTCGAGGACGACCGGGGCGGGTTCGTGCGGGAGGGCGGGGACCCTGGCGAGCAGGTCGCGCAGCGGGCGGGTCCGTTCGTCGGCGAAGCGCAGGTACTGCCCGGGGTCCCAGACGGGGGTGGTCATGGTCGGCCTCACAGGTATCTCGACATCAAGATATCCATGCCAGCTTCGGGACTGGATTTCTCGATGTCAAGAGACTTCACATCGACACAACCCCCGATACACTGATCGCCATGGAGGACGAGGTCGATCGGCTGGTCGCAGCATGGCGCAGGGAACGCCCCGACCTCGACGTGGAACCGCTCGAAGTGCTCAGCCGGGTCAGCCGGCTCGCCCGGCACCTCGACCGCGCCCGCCGGACCGCCTTCGCCGAGCACGGTCTGGAGCCCTGGGAGTTCGACGTGCTGACCGCGCTGCGGCGGGCCGGCTCCCCGTACCAGCTCTCCCCCGGCCAGCTGCTCACCCAGACCCTGGTCACCTCCGGCACCATGACCAACCGGATCGACCGGCTCACCGGCAAGGGCCTGGTCAAGCGGCTGCCCGACCCGGACGACCGGCGCGGCGTCCTCGTCCGGCTCACCGACGACGGACGCGACCGCGCCGACCAGGCGCTCGCCGGGCTGCTCGCGCACGAGCGCGAACTGCTCGCCCAGCTGACCTCCGCCCAGCAGGGCGAGCTCGCCGGGCTGCTGCGGCAGCTGGTCGCACCCTTCGACAACATCCCGTAGGACCCGGCGGCCCCCGGCGGCCTCCGCCAGGGTCTCTAGAACCCGTCCGGGTAGGGCGTGCTCAGCGCGGGCACCGGGGCGGGGGCCGGCTCCGGTGTCCGGTAGCCCGGCAGCAGCTCGGCCAGCCGGCGGCGCACCTCGTCGTCGCTGTTCACCGCCGCCGCCCGGTACAGCCCGGTCAGCCCGCCGGCCAGGTCCTCCGGACCGGCCGCGGCGTCCGCGACGGTGGCGTAGATCCGGGCGTGCTCGGTCGGCAGCCGCTCCTCGCCCTCCGAGAACAGCGCCTCGTTGAGCTTCTCCCCGGCCCGCAGCCCGGTGTAGCGGATCTCCACCTCGTCCCTGGCCAGCTGCACCTGCTCGGCGAAGTTGTGCACCAGGTCGACGATCCGCACCGGCTCGCCCATGTCCAGCACGAACACCTCGCCGCCGCGCGCCATCCGGCCGGACTCCAGCACCAGGCCGACCGCCTCCTCGATGGTCATGAAGAACCGGGTGACATCGGGGTGGGTGACCGTCACCGGCCCGCCGCTGCGCAGCTGCTCGGCCAGCACCGACAGCAGCGAGCCGCGCGAGCCCAGCACATTGCCGAACCGCACCGCGGAGAACACCCCCGTGCCCAGGGCGCGGGCGTCCCTGGCGTTCGCCCGGACGATCAGCTCGGCCAGCCGCTTGCTCGCGCCGAGCACCGAGGTCGGGTCGGCCGCCTTGTCGGTGGAGATCAGCACGAACCGCTCGACGCCGGTGGCCAGCGCCGCCTCCACCAGGTGGTCGGTGCCCAGCACATTGGACTTCACCGCCTCGCTGGGGTGGCGCTCCAGCAGCGGCAGGTGCTTGTGGGCGGCGGCGTGGAAGACCACCTCGGGCTTGAGGTCGCGAAAGATCTGCTGGATCCGCGGCCGGTCCCGGATGTCGGCGATCACCAGCGACTCGTCGGTCAGCAGCGCCTCGCCCCAGATCTCCAGCTGCAACCGGTGCAGATTGGACTCGTCGTGGTCGAGCATGTAGAGCGCGCTGGGGTTGAACGCGTGCACCTGGCGGCAGAGTTCGCTGCCGATCGAGCCGCCGGCGCCGGTCACCAGCACGCGCCGGCCCTCGATCACGTCCCGGACGTCGGCGGAGACCACGTGCACCTCGTGCCGGCCGATCAGCCGGTTGACGTCCAGGCTGCGCATGTCGGAGCCGACCACCTCGCGGCGCAGCGCGGCGAGGAAGGACGGCAGGTAGCGGACGGCCGCGCCGGCCGCGGCGGCGGCTCCGGCCAGCTCCCGCACCCGGCGCGGGTCGAGCCCGGGGATGGCCAGCGCGACGACGTGGGCGCGGTGCTCGACGGCCAGCGCGGTCAGCTCGGCCAGCGTGCCGAGCACCGGGACGGCGTCCACCGTCTGGCCCGCCTTGGCCGGGTCGTCGTCGAGCAGGCCGATCGGGGCGAGGCCGAACTCCGGGGCCCGGCCGAGGTCGCGCACCAGCGCGGTGCCGGCCGCCCCGGCACCGACCACCAGCGTGCGCAGCCCCGTCGGCGGCGCGGCGGGGCTGCCGGAGGCCGGATCGGAGCTGCCGGACGGTGTGTCCGGGCGGGCGCCCGGGGCGCTCACGGCCTCGTTCGCGCCGTCGTTCGCGCCCTGCTGGGCCGCGTGCGGACGTGCGGAAGTGCTGTGCGGCGACATCTGTCCTCCGGAGTTCCCTGACCTGACGGACCTGAGCCGGCGGCGGGGACGGCCCCGGGCCGGTACCTGGGTGTGACGGACGGGCGGATCAGCCGGCGCCGGGAGAGGTGGACGTGGCGACGGACGGCGGGACGGTGGGGGCGGCGAGTTCCGACGGGCTGACGCCCGCCCGGCGGGCCACCGCGACGGCGGCCAGGGTGGAGTGCACCCCGAGCTTGCCGAGGACGTTCTGCATGTGCGTGCGGACGGTGTGCGGGGAGAGGTAGAGCCGCTCGGCGACGGCCTGCCGGCCGAGGCCCGCGACCATGCAGCGCAGGATCTGCTTCTCCCGCGGGGTGAGCGTGTCGACCAGGCGCTCGCTCTCGGTGCGGTCCCGGCGGGCCGTGGTGAGCTCGCGGATCACCCCGGTGAGCAGCGCGGGCGGCAGATGGGTCTCGTCCCGCAGCACGCCCCGGATCACCGCCAGCAGGCGGGCCAGCGAGCTCTCCTTGGCCACCCAGCCGGTGGCGCCGGCATGCAGGGCGCGGGCGGCCCGCTGCGGGTCGTCGGCGGTGGCCAGGACGATCGCCCGCAGACCGGGGTGGTGGCGGCGGACCCGGGCCAGCAGGGTGATGCCGTCGGGTACCGGGGCGGTGGACGGCGCGGCCGCCGACGGCGCCTGGGCGGTGGACGGGGTCGCCGTCGCGGGGTGCGGTTCCTGGTACGGGCCGGCCGGTCGCGCGGCGGCCGGGTAGCGGGCCGCCCCGCCGGGGGCGCCGGCCGGGCCCGGCGCCGTGGGCGGGCCCGCGGTCGGAGCCGTCGGCGGGCGGCGGGGCGAGGGCACGGCGGGTCCCGGGCGGCGGCGCAGCGCGTCGGGCGGGTCGGCGCCCGGTTGGCGGGGTTTGCGCGCGGCCAGGGCGCCGCCCTCGGCCACCCCGAGATCGGCGTCCACCAGGACGACGTCGAACGCCCGCCCCTCGGTGGCGGCACGCTCCAGGGCGCGCTCCGCGGCGGCCGCGCTGCCCGCCGCGCCGACCTCGACGTCGGGCTCGGCGGCGAGCGCCGCGGCCAGTGCCTCGGCGAAGATCCGGTGGTCGTCGACCACCAGGACGCGGATCCGCCCCATCGTGACTTCCCCCCTGCTCAGCTCCGGCCCCGCGTCCGGGACGGCGCCCCACGTCCCGCCGCCGTTGTCCGGGCGCTCCTGCGCCGACCGCCTCCCGGACATTCGGAAGCGCCGAGGTGCCGGCCCCCACCGGTACCGGAATCAGCGTACGGGGTGGGCGCCGGCTCGGTGGGGGTTTGGTGAAGTTTCGTCAGGAGGTGCGAAATTGGCGTGACTTGGTGCCTCGACGAGCCGCTCCCGGCCGGCCGCGGAAACGCCGGGGCGCCGCCCCCTCGTCGGTACGGGGGCGGCGCCCGGTGCGGCGGCGGAGCCGGCGGGCCTACAGCCCGTTCTTCTCCAGGGTGAACTTCCAGGCGTCGGCGACGATGTCGTCCAGGTTCGGGCGGCGCGGGGTCCAGCCCAGCTCCTGGTGGGCGCGCTCGGCGGAGGCCACCAGCACGGCCGGGTCGCCGGCCCGGCGGCCGGAGACCACCACCGGGATCTCCCGGCCGGTGACGCGCTTGACCGACTCGATCACCTCGCGGACCGAGAAGCCGCTGCCGTTGCCCAGGTTGCAGATCAGGTGCTCGCCCGGCTTGGCGGCGTCCAGCGCCAGCAGGTGCGCGTCGGCCAGGTCCGCGACGTGGATGTAGTCGCGGATGCAGGTGCCGTCCGGGGTCGGGTAGTCGTCGCCGTAGACCGCGATGTGCTCGCGCTGGCCGAGGGCGGCCTGGAACACCAGCGGGATCAGGTGCGACTCGGGGTCGTGCCGCTCGCCGTAGGCGCCGTACGCGCCCGCCACGTTGAAGTAGCGCAGCGAGACGGCGGCCAGGCCGTGGGCGACGGCCTCGCTGGTGATCAGGTGGTCCACGGCGAGCTTGGTGGCACCGTAGGTGTTGGTCGGCGCGGTGCGGGCCGTCTCGGCGATCGGCACGGACTCCGGCTCGCCGTAGGTGGCGGCGGTCGACGAGAACACCAGCTTGCGCACGCCCGCCGCGCGCATCGCGCTGATCAGCTCCAGCGAGCCGGCGACGTTGTTGCGCCAGTACTTCTCCGGGTCCGCGACGGACTCGCCGACCTGCGAGGAGGCGGCGAAGTGCAGCACCCCGTCGAAGGAGGCGTCCAGGACCTTGCCGGCCTCCTGGATCCGGCCCTCGACGAACTCGGCACCGGCCGGCACGCCCTCGCGGAAGCCGGTCGAGAGGTCGTCCAGGACGGTCACCTGGTGCCCCGCCTCCAGCAGGTGGGCGGCGACCACACTGCCGACGTAGCCGGCGCCACCCGTGACCAGGTACTTACTCATGATGCGACCTCCAGCGGGCGATGGACCGCCGTCGGCGGGCCATCGGGGACGTTCGTACGACTGCGGCCCATTCTCCCTGGCCGCCGGGGGTGCTCAGGACCACTTCGGGAGGACGCTCCGCCCGCCCCTTCCGCCCGGTTCGCCCCGCTTCCGCCCGGGCGCACGACCCGCGTCCACCCGCCCGACGGCCTCCCGTCAGCCGCGCGCCATCCGCTCCAGCAGACCGGTGCGCGCCGCGACCGCCGCCGCCTCCAGCCGGGTCCGCGCGCCGAGCTTCATCAGCACCCGCTGGACGTGCGTACGGGCCGTGCTCGCCGCGATCCGCATCCCCGCCGCGATCGCCGCGGTGTCCTCGCCGTCCGCGATCCGGGCCAGCACCTGGACCTCCCGCCGGGTCAGCAGCCGCAGCAGCCGCACCGCCTCGTCGTCCGGCTCGGCCGCCGGTCTCAGCAACTGGTCGAACGCGCCCCGCAGCACCTCCACCGCGACCGCCGCCTCACCGGCCCGGGCCCGCGCGATCGCCCGCTCGACCACCTCGATCCGCTCGTCGCTCGGCACGTACCCGGCCGCACCCGAGGCGAACGCCCCCGCCACGCCCCGCAGTTCACCGACCGGACCGAGCACGATCACGGCCACCTCGGGCCGCTCCCGGCGGATCCGCCGCAGCCCGTCGAACGCCCCCGGCTCCCCCGGCGCGGCCACTCCCAGCAGGCACACCTCCGGCCGCCGGCCCGCCACCAGATCGGCCGCCGCCGAGGCCGGCGAACCCACCGCGAGCACCCGGTGACCGCGCAGTTGGAGCGCGGTGGCCAGCGCCTCCGCCAGCAGTCGGTGGTCGTCCACCACGACGAGGCGCACACCCATGAGACCCTCCAGGTCGGCGTCCGCCCACAGCCCCGCCCGGCTGGGGAACGCGGCCGATGACGCACCATCAGAGCGCATTCCGTACCCGACCTGCCAGAGCGTCTCAGCGGACCGTCTCACCACCCGGCCGCGCGGGCCCGTGAGCATGCGGCCTGCGGCCGCCTGGGCACGTGGGCATGTGGGCACGTAGGCACAACGAAAAGGACCCCCGCCCGAAGGCGGAGGTCCTGACCGAGCCCCCATGCGGAATCGAACCGCAGACCTTCTCCTTACCATGGAGACGCTCTACCGACTGAGCTATAGGGGCCTGTTCCCTGTTCTCGCTCCCGGCCTCGCTTTCCGCTCCGCCGACCGCTCGAACAAGGAAGACATTACACGGCCGGAGGGCCGATTGGGAAATCGGTCGCGGCCTTGCGACTGCGCGGCACACCGGCCACCGCGAGGTCCGTTCCGCTGGTCTCCGGCAGCATCCGCAGGCAGATCAGCGCCACCACACCCCACGCCGCCAGGTACCAGCCGACCGGCTCCGCCGTCCCGTACGCCTCGGTCAGCCTGGTCGCGATCAGCGGTGTCGTCGCGCCGCCCACCACCCCGCCCAGGTTGTACGTCAGCGCCGCCCCCGTGTACCGCACCCGGGTCGGGAACAGCTCCGGCAGGAACGCCGCCAGCGGCCCCAGCAGGCACCCCAGCACCACCATCGCCCCCGCCAGCGCCACGAACATCAGCCCGCGCCGCTCCGTCTCCAGCAGCGGGAACAGCACCAGTCCCCACACCGCCGCCAGCCCCGTCGCCCCCTGCAGCGTCCGGCGCCGCCCCCACCCGTCGCTGCGCCGCGCGCTCAGCCACACCGTCACCGCCTTGCCCGCCGCACCGGCCAGCAGCATCGACAGCACCACCGTGCTCGGCACCCCGAGCCCGGTCGTCGCGTACGCCAGCGCGTACGTGGTGGTCAGGTAGAACAGCGCGTACCCCACCGTGATCGCCCCGCACCCCACCAGCACCGTCCGCCAGTGCCCGCGCAGCACCTCCACCACCGGCGCCCGCTCGGCCCCGGTCCGCACCTCGCCCCGGAACAGCGGCGTCTCCTCCAGCCGCAGCCGCACGAACAGCCCCACCGCCACCAGCGCCAACGACGCCAGGAACGGCACCCGCCAGCCCCAGGACCGGAACGCCCCCTCGTCCAGGCCGAGTTGCAGCGCCAGGAACACCCCGTTGGCCAGCACGAACCCGGTCGTCGGCCCCAACTGCAGATACGCCCCGTACCGCCCCCGCCGCCCCGCCGGCGCGTTCTCCGCCACCAGCAGCGCCGCCCCGCCCCACTCCCCGCCCAGGCCCACCCCCTGGCACACCCGCAGCACCACCAGCACCACCGGCGCCCACCACCCCCACGCCTCGAACCCCGGCAGCACCCCCACCGCCGCCGTCGACAACCCCATCAGCAGCAGCGACACCACCAACGTCGTCTTCCGCCCCAGCCGGTCCCCGAAGTGCCCGAACACCACCGCCCCCAACGGCCGCGCCAGGAACGCCACCGCGTACACCGAGAACGCCGCCAACAACGCCCCCACCGTGCCCAGTTCGGGAAAGAACACCTCCCCGAAGACCAGCGCCGCCGCCGTCCCGTAGATGAAGAAGTCGTAGAACTCGATCGCCGTACCGATCAACGCCGCCGCAGCGGCCCGCCGCATCTGCCCCGTCGCACCCATACCCCCAACCCTGACGACCCCACCCCACCCCCAACAGCACCCACCCGAGTGACACCCGCGCCCAACCCCACCCCCCACGCCCCCCAGCGCCGCCCACTCCTCATCACATCCCTGCGCGCAGCACTACCTGGCGTACGGGTTGTCGCTCGGCGGAGTCGGCGGCCCGTACGACGGCGGGGGCGGCACAACGCCCGCCGCCGCTTGCTGCGACCGCGCGGCCCGCCGCCGCGCGACCACGACGATCACCGCCGCAACCAGGACCAGCCCCACGGCCACGCCCACTACAACGGGCACGACGCTCCCCGCGCCGGAATCCTTCTCAACCACCGGCTGCTGCTGCGGCACCGGTGCAGCAGGAACGGAGGCCGAAGCGGACGGTACGCCAGGAGCCACGGACGACGGCACCGGACTCGGTGATTCAGCGGGTGCCGACGACGTCACGCTGCCCGCCGGATCCGCCAGTGGGCTGACATCGGCCGGCCCCGGATCACCGGGAGTGGTCAGCGCGATCCGCGGGCGGACGATTCCGTAGCCGATGAAGTCGCTCCGGCTGGAACCATCCTTGGGCTTCCCGGCCGTGTTGATCAGTACCCTGGCGATCTGGTTCGGAGTCCAATCGGGATGAACCGACCAGAGAAGTGCCGCCGAGGCGGAGACCAGGGCAGTTGCGTCGGAAGTACCGTGCTTCTTGCAATAGCCGGAGTCCGCGACACACGACGTGTAGATGTCCACTCCGGGGGCGGCGATGTCGATCTGCGGACCGTGCTCCGATTCCTCGGTCGCCGTACCCGCGCGGTCGGCCGCCGCCACCGCGACGATGCTCGAGAGCGCGGCGGGGTACAGGGCGGGATTTCCCTGCTGTCCGCTGTTCCCGGCACCCGCTACGACCAGCGCGCCCTTCCCACTCGCATACTTGACGGACTTCTCGAGTTCGGCGATGTCTCCCGCAGAGACCCCCGAGGAACCGGCGACCGACGAGACGTTGATGACCCTCGCCCCTTGGTCTGCCGCAAAGGTGATCCCCTGGCTCACCTGCTTGAGGTATCCGGACGCGTCTATCGGCTGTGCCGGGTCGTCATTGATGTTGATCTTGATCGGAAGGATCTTGGCGTCGGGCGCCAGACCATAGGCGCCCTTCCCTCCCAAGCCCTTGCCGGACCCCGCGATGAGACCGGCGATTCCAGTGCCGTGACCGCTCTTGTCGACACCGATGCCACCGGAGAGGCCACTCAGGTCCCTACCGAGCAGCAGCTGACCAGCCAGATCCGGGTGGTCGAGCCGGAAGCCACCATCGATCACCGCCACGGTGACCCCCTGGCCCTTGCTCGTCTGCCAGATCTCGGGCGCCTTCATGGTGTCCAGGTGCCACTGCTGCTCACGAATCGAATCCACCGCGGCTGCCGGCCCCACGGCCGGACCGGCCACGATGCCTGCCGTCAACAACCCTGTGGCGAACACACGCCAACGCACACGTACGTTCGTCCGCCGCATTCCTGCTCCCTCGTCACTTCCCCGTCGGGCAGGGGCCTCGCCCCGTGCAGGACTGCCCGGCCACCGGGTGTGGGCCCAGTGGCCGGGCAGTCGTTCCGCACTACTCAATCACGCTCGGATTGCTCTTCGGAGTACCGCTGGTCCAGGTCTCCTCGTCCTCGTGCAGGTAGTCGGCCCGCTGGCGACGGTCACGCTCGCGCCGCTCCCCCGCGCCGCCCATCATGCCCGGGCCCATCATGCCGTTCTGGCCCGGCCGCGCCGCGCCTTCGGCTGCCGCCGCCCCGGCCGCGGACGCCCGGTTGCGCAGGCCGCTGCCCCCCGGGGTGAACTCCCCGCCGGCCGTCGGGCTCTTCCCGCCGCCGACCACGCCACCGACCACACCGCCACCGGTCGAGCTGTAGCCCCGGCCGCGCGAACCGCCGACCGCACCGCCGCCGTGGCCTCCGCCACCCGGGTGCATCCCGCCGGCCGGTCCGCCGAAGCCGCCACCCCCGCCAGGCCCACCGGCCGCCCGCCCCTGGGCCGCCTCGCGCGCCCCGAAGACGGTCCCGCCGTTGGTCGGCACCGGAGCACCGTTCTTCGCCGGCGGGTTCCCACCGCCGAAGGGGCCGGTCCGGTTCACCGGAACGGGGCCACCGCCGCCGCCCTTCAGCGGCGTGGTCCCACTGGTGAACGGACCGGTGCCGCCCATCGGGATCGGCCCGCCGCCGGGGAACGGCCCCGGCCCACCACCCGGCATGCCCGGGTGCCCGGGACCGCCGCCCTGGGGGTACGGCGACACCGGGCCGCCACCAGCCGGCCCGACGGGACCGGTCTGCCCGGGCAGCGTCGGCACCGTCGGCAGGCTGTCCAGCCCAGTGCTGGGACGGTCCCCGGGGAAAGTGGCCGGCGGAATCACCGCCCCGGGCGTGTTCGGGTCGCTCGGCAGCGGCACCGAACCGCGCGGCGGGGTCGGCGTGCTGTGCCCCGGAGCCCTCGGCCCGTCCGGCACCGACACCGGCGGACGCGGCGTCACGGAACCGCCACCACCGCCATAGCCGCCACCGGTCGAGACATATCCCCCGCCGCTGTAGCCACCACCGACGCCCCTGCCGGTCCCGGTCCCTCCCGAACCGTAACGACCGCCAGCGGGCCCCACCGGAACCTCGGTTCCACCGTCGACCGCCTTCGGCCCATCACCGGGAGTGCCGGGCAACTCGGGCAGCTTGAGCCCGTTCAGCTTGGCCGTCGCCGCCTCGTACGCCTGCCCCAGCTTCTCCATCTGGTGGATGGCTTCCTGGTGCGCGGTGTCCACCCGCTTCTGCGCCGCCGCGGCCTCTGCGGAGGAGACCCAGGTCGGGTCCTCCTTCTTCATGATCGCGTCGGTCATCGCCGTCGGGTTGCCGAAACCGGCGATGCTCAACGGCGAGGGCCGCAGGCACGGCTGCGTGGCGTGCCGCTTCACCATGTCGACGTCCTTGGCGGGCACCTCCGGCACACCCGTCTTGGCGCCGCTCAGGGCCTCGCCGGCCTGGACCATCGCGTCGCCGGCACCCTTGGAGTACTCGCTGATCATGGCGGCCGACTTGTTCAGGTTGCCGGCCCACGTCTTGAAGTTCTCGGCAGCCGGCCCCTCCCATTGGATCTGCCCGACGTGGGCGGCCAGTGCCCGGCTGAGGTCGTCCAGTACGCGTCCGGCGTCCTTGAGTTGGTTTCCGCGGCTGGTCACCTTCGACGGGTCGCTAGTGGCGATCATCGACTTGAGCTGCGGATGGTTGATGCCCTCGAAGTTGGTCCCACCTGCCATCAGTTACCCCCCGTTCCGGTCGATCCCGCGTATCCGCGCGTCATCAGTAGTCACCGCTCTTCGCCCCCGGCCCGTTGGGCCCGGCGGCCGGGGTGTAGATGTCCGCGTTCTTCGCGACCGCGTTGACCGCCGTCGTCTGGTGCTCCTCGTTGCTGCCGTAGCTGCCCGCCGTCTGCGCGACCGCCTGGCTCATCTTGTCGATCTGCTCCGCGAACGCCTTCGAGAGCTGCGCTATCGCCGCATGGGTCCGGTCGTACGCCGCCATCAGGTCCGTGGACTCGTGGAAGCCGGTGCCGAGGTTGCCCGCGGTCAGCTTCTGCTCCTTGATCTTGTGCTGAGCCGCCTCCGAGCCCTCCAGCGAGGCCAGGAGCGCGTCGACCTTCTTCTTGAACGTGGTCAGCGTGTCGAGCTCGATCTTGACGTCATTGGAGCCGAACGCCGCCACCAGCGCGGTGGCGCTGACATCGACCTGGGCCTGGCCGACCACACGGCCGATCCAACTGTTGTCGAGCGTCCACGGCTTCACCTCGCCGTTGGGGCCTTCCGCCCAACCCGCGCCACCCGGTCCAGCCTCGCCTGGCACAGCAATCCACCTCTCCCCCGTACGCGGCACGACCCGCAGGTCGCCGCACCGCGACACACCGTCAACTACTCGGTCCTACACAGCCTGCTCGCCCAGGCCGGACGGATCCGGGGTGTGGGCCCCGCACCGTCCCGCCCGGCGAAACCGTCCGCCCTTTGGGACGGGCGGCGCCTCGTTCATCGTAGCCATCGCCGCCGTCGAACCGGCAGGGCCCATGGCCCGCCTGTACGCGATCGGTACGAACTTGACACGTGGGGCCCGGTGGTGGCCGTTAGACTGGCCGGGTCCGGTCGTGCCGGACACGACCTCATCTGCCGCGCAGCGTCGCACAGCAGCGACCCTGGCCGCCCCTCGCCCGCACGGTCCGGTACCGCGCCGGCGGGCCGGCGGCCCCGGCGCGGATCGGATGGTCCCCCGTGAGCCGCAACTCCACCGCAGACGTCCCCTGGTGGGCGCGGGCCGTGCGTCCGGCCAGGCCGGTGCCGCCGGTCGCGGCGATGGTGCGGGCGGCGCTCGGCATGGCGGTGGCGCTGGCCGCCGGGGTGCTGGTGCACCGGGTGGACCTGGGGGTGTTCGCGGGGCTCGGGGCGATGCACGCCACCATGAACGACCGGGACGAGCCCGTGCGGCTGCGGGCCCGGCGGATCGCCACCGCCGCGTCCGCGTCGGCGGCGGGGATGCTGGTGGGCACCGCGCTCCAGCAGGCGCAGGCCGGCCCGCTCGCGCTGGGTGCGGCGCTCACCGTGACGGCGTTCGTCTCCGGCGCGTTGAGCGCGACGGGGCCGCGCGGATCGGCGGCGGGACTGCTGCTGCTCGTGTCCGCCGCGCTCGGCAGCGGCATGCCGCTGCCGGACCCGTGGTGGGCGGCGGCGCCGCTGCTGGCGGCGGGCGCCGCACTGGTGCTGCTCCTCGGCCTACCGCTTCTCGGCCCACCGCCGCGCGGCCGCCGGGCGCCCGGTGCCGGCCCGGTCGTCCGGGCGCTCGCCGCCGCCTACGACGCGCTCGGCGCGATGCTCGCCGATCTCGGGACGCCGCGCGGCGCGTCCTCCCGCCAGGTGCTGACCGACCGCCTGACCCGCCTCCAGGACGTGCTCCCGCCCCCACGCCGTCTCCGCTCCCACCGCGCCCACCGCGCCCACGAGATGTACCGGGCCGCGCTGGCCGCGACCGAGGCCGCCACCGGCCTGCTCTGGGCCCGGCGGCCGGTGCCGCCCGAGGTCGCCGCCGTCCCCGGCCTGCTGGCCCGGGCGGTGGAGCGCGGCGGCGGCGAGGTCGCGGTGCCCGACTGGGCGCCGGACACACCGTCACGGCGGGCCCTGGACGCGGCGCTGCGCGCGGCCGCCGGGACGGTGGCGGGCCGGGAGGCGGCGCTCGGGACGGCGCCGGTCCCGCCGCCGGACCCGTGGCGGCTGCGGGTGCGGCTGGTGTCGCCCGGCGCGGCCCGGTACGGGGCGCGGCTCGCGCTGTGCATCGCGGTCGGCGCGGCGGTGACCGCCGCCCTGCCGCTGAGCAAGGACTACTGGGTGCCGATGACGATCGCCTTCGTGCTCAAGCCGGACCTCGGTTCGGTGTTCCTGCGCGCGGTGAGCCGTTCGGTCGGGACGGTGCTGGGGGTGGCGGTGACGGCGGCGGTGCTGGCCCTGGCCGTCGGCCCGTGGGCGCTGGTGGCGATCGCCGCGCTCTGCGTGGCGCTGCTGCCGTACGCGACGGCGGCGCACTACGGGCTGAACACCGTGGTCATGACGCCGATGGCGCTGGTCCTGCTGCAACTGGGCGGACAGGACGGGGCGGCCGAGTTCTGGCCGCGGGTGCTGGACACCGCCCTGGCCAGCGCGATCGTGCTGCTGTTCGGCCACCTGCTGTGGCCGGAACGGCCGCGGCACCGGATCGGGCCGCGCCTGCTGACCGCGACGACGGCGCTCAAGGCCTACCTCCGCTCGGTCACCGAGCCGGACGACCCGCGCCCCGAGGCCGAGGTCTGGCTGCGCCGCACCGCCTACCGCGCGCTGGCCGACGCCCGCGCGGAGGTGGAGCAGGGGCTCGCCGAGCCGCCCCCGACCGGACGGACGGCCGCCGATTGGCTGCCGGCGACCGCCGCCCTGGAGCGGCTGAGCGGCGCGGTGGCGGCGTTCGCGGCGCAGCGCCGTTACGGCGGACGGGTGCCGGACCCGGTGGAGGTGGAGCGGCTCGGCCGGGCGCTGGACGAGCTGACGGCCGCGGCCCGCGCGCACCGTCCGCCCACCCGGGCGGCGGCGCGTCCGACCCGCCCGCACGACCCGACGCGCAGCGCGCTGGGCCGTGCGGCGGACGAGCTGGACGCGCTCCTCGCCGGCGGCGGCTCCTGCGGGAAACCCTGAGGCTCCTGACCAGGACCAGGGGCTCAGACCTGCTCGGCCAGCTCCAGCCAGCTCATCTCCAGCTCCTCCTTCTCCTCCCGGACCGCCCGCAGCTGACCGTCCAGCTCGGCGACCTTGGAGAAGTCGGCGGCGTGCTCGGCGAGCTGGGCGTGCAGCTTGGACTCCTTCTCGTCCAGCTTGGCGATCTGCCGCTCCAGCTTCTGCATCTCCTTCTTGGCCGCCCGCAGGTCCCCGCCGGACAGCGCGGGCGCCCCGGCCTCCCCGCCGGCCGCCGGGGCCGCCGCGCCCGAGGCGGCGGCCGCACCGGCGGAGGCGGCGGCGGCCGCGGCGGCGGCCATCGCGGCGCGCCGCTCCAGGTACTCGTCGACGCCGTTGGGCAGCATCCGCATCCGCCGGTCGCCGAGCAGCGCGTACGTCACGTCGGTGGTCCGCTCGATGAAGAAGCGGTCGTGGCTGATGACGACCATCGAGCCGGGCCAGCCGTCGAGCAGGTCCTCCAGCTGGTTGAGCGTCTCGATGTCGAGGTCGTTGGTGGGCTCGTCGAGGAACAGCACATTGGGCTCGTCCATCAGCAGCCGCAGCAGCTGGAGCCGGCGCCGCTCGCCGCCGGACAGGTCGCCCACCGGCGTCCACTGCTTGTCCTTGCCGAAGCCGAACTGCTCGCAGAGCTGCCCGGCGCTCATCTCCCGGCCCTTGCCGAGGTCGACCCGGGAGCGGACCTGCTCGACGGCCTGGAGCACCCGGGTGGCCGGGTCCAGCTCGGCGACCTCCTGGGAGAGGTACGCGAGGCGCACCGTCTTGCCGACCTTGACGACGCCGGACGCGGGCTGGACGTCTCCCTCGGAGGCGTAGGCGTCGCGCATCGCGCGCAGCAGCGAGGTCTTGCCGGCGCCGTTGACGCCGAGCAGGCCGATCCGGTCGCCGGGGCCGAGCTGCCAGCTGAGGTTCTCCAGCAGCAGCTTGGGGCCGGCCTTGACCGTCACGCCCTCCAGGTCGAAGACGGTCCGCCCGAGGCGCGCGTTGGCGAACTTCATCAGCTCGCTCTTGTCGCGCGGGTCGGGGACGTCGGCGATCAGCGCGTTGGCGGCCTCGATGCGGTAGCGGGGCTTGGAGGTGCGGGCCGGGGCGCCGCGGCGCAGCCAGGCGAGCTCCTTGCGGGCGAGGTTCTGGCGCTTCTGCTCCTCGACGGCCTCGATCCGGGACCGCTCGGCGCGCGCGAAGACGTAGTCGGAGTAGCCGCCCTCGTACTCGTGGACGGCACCGTGCTGGACGTCCCACATCCGGGTGCAGACCTGGTCGAGGAACCAGCGGTCGTGGGTGACGCAGACCAGCCCGGAGCGGCGGGCCTGGAGGTGCTTGGCGAGCCAGGCGATGCCCTCGACGTCGAGGTGGTTGGTGGGCTCGTCGAGGACGATCAGGTCCGGCGAGCCCAGCAGCAGCTTGGCGAGGGCGATCCGGCGGCGCTCGCCGCCGGAGAGCGGGCCGATGACGGTGTCCAGGCCGTCGGGGAACCCGGGCAGGTCGAGGCCGCCGAAGAGGCCCTCGATGATGTCGCGGATGCGGGCGTCGCCGAGCCACTCGTGGTCGGCGCGGTCGGCGATGACCTCGTGCCGGATGGTGGCGGTCGGGTCCAGCGAGTCGTGCTGGGTGAGGACGGCCATCTGAAGGCCGCCGGACCAGGTGATCCGGCCCCCGTCGGGCTCCTCCAGCTTGGCGAGCATCCGGATCAGGGTGGTCTTGCCGTCGCCGTTGCGCCCGACGACGCCGATCCGGTCGCCCTCGCTGACGCCGAGGCTGACCCCGTCCAGAAGGGCCCGGGTGCCGTAGACCTTCGTGACGGACTCGATGGTGGCGAGGTTGACGGCCACGTGTGCTGCGCTCCTGGGTTCGACGGTCCGGGCTCGGGCGGAGTCCGGAGCCTCCCAGCCTAGTGGGCCCGCCCCCGGTACCCGCCCGGTCGATCGGCCGTCACGCCTCCACGACCACGGCGGCGCCGGGCACCGGACCGTGGGTGGCGTGCGCGGCCCGGCAGCTGCCGGAGGCGCGCAGTGCGGCGGCGACGGCCTCGGCGGCGTCGGCGTCCTTGGCCAGGAAGGCGCAGGTCGGCCCGGAGCCGGAGACCAGCGCCCCGAGCGCGCCGGCCTCGGTGCCGGCCCGGAGGGTGTCGGCGAGGGCCGGGCGCAGCGACAGGGCGGCCGGCTGGAGGTCGTTGGCGAGCGCGGCGGCCAGCGCGACGGCGTCGCCGTCGGCGAGGGCGGCGAGCAGGGCGGGGTCGGCGTCGGGGGTGGGCACCTCGGTGTCGCTGGAGCCGGTGCCGGCCTCCTCGCGCAGCCGGTCGCACTCGCGGAACACGGCGGGGGTGGACAGGCCGCCGTCGGCGACCGCGAAGACCCAGTGGTAGCCGCCGGTGACGGGCAGCGGCTCCAGGATCTCGCCCCGGCCGCGGCCCAGGGCGACGCCGCCGACCAGGGCGAACGGCACGTCGGAGCCGAGTTCGGCGGCCAGTTCCAGCAGCACCTCGGTGGGGGTGTTCAGCCCCCACAGGGCGTCGCAGGCGACCAGCGCCGCCGCGCCGTCGGCGCTGCCGCCGGCCATCCCGCCGGCCACCGGGATGGCCTTGGCGATGTCCAGCCGGACGTCGGGCGCGGCCAGGCCGTGCCGGGCGGCCAGCAGCCGGGCGGCGCGGGCGGCGAGGTTGCTGTCGTCCAGCGGGACGGCGTCGGCGTCCGGCCCGGTGCAGCCGAGGGTGACGCCCGTGCCGGGCTCGCCCGCCGTCGCCGTCACCTCGTCGCCGAGGGCGACCGCGAAGAAGACGTTGGCGAGGTCGTGGAAGCCGTCGGCGCGCAGCCCGCCGACCCCGAGCTGGACGTTGACCTTGGCGGGTACGCGGACCGTGACGCTCACTGGAAGACCCCTACTCCGGCTTGTGCTCGGCGATGGCGGCGAACTGCTCGACGGTGAGCATCTCACCGCGCAGCCTGTGGTCGATCCCGGCGGCGGCGAGCGCCTGCTCGGCGCCGGCGGCGGAGCCGGCCCAGCCGGCCAGCGCGGCCCGCAGGGTCTTGCGGCGCTGGGCGAACGCGGCGTCGACGACCGCGAACACCTCCGCGCGGCTCGCGGTGGTCCGCGGCGGCTCGCGGCGGATCAGCGAGACCAGGCCGGAGTCGACGTTGGGGGCGGGCCAGAAGACGTTGCGGCCGATGGCCCCGGCCCGCTTCACGTCGGCGTACCAGTTGGCCTTGACCGAGGGGACGCCGTACACCTTGTTGCCGGGCTTGGCGGCGAGCCGGTCGGCGACCTCGCTCTGCACCATGACCAGGGTGCGCTCGATGCTGGGGAAGGTGGCGAGCATGTGCAGCAGCACCGGCACGGCCACGTTGTACGGCAGGTTGGCGACCAGCGCGGTCGGCGCGGGGCCGGGCAGCTCGGTGACCAGCATGGCGTCGCTGAACACCAGGTCGAACGCGTCGGCCTTGCCGGGCATCCGGGCGGCGACGGTGTCCGGCAGGTGCCGCGCCAGCACCGGGTCGATCTCCACGGCGGTGACGTGCCGGGCGGTCTCCAGCAGCGCGAGCGTCAGTGACCCGAGCCCGGGCCCGACCTCGACCACCGCGTCCTCCCCGGTCACCTCCGCGGCCCGGACGATCCGCCGCACGGTGTTGCCGTCGATGACGAAGTTCTGCCCGCGCTGCTTGGTCGGCTTCACGCCGAACGCGTCCGCCAGCGCCCGGATGTCCGCGCCGCCGAGCAAGGGGGTCCCCCCGTCCGAAGGCTGGGGGCGGATGTCAGGGGTGGGATCGGTGCTGCTCACCCGCCAAGGATACGGGCGCGCGGCCCCTTCACAGCTCGACGACCGCCGCGAGGTCGATCTCGACGGGGCAGGGGACGGTGGCCCGCAGCACGCCCTCGTGCTGCGCGACCGGCAGGTGGACGCCCTTCTCCTCGTCCCGGTGGAACTCGTGGACGGTCGGCAGATCGTCGATACCGCGCTCGACCCGCCAGTAGTAGGGGATGCCGGCCTCGGCGTACTGCCACCGTGGTCGGTCCGACCACGGTGGTCGGCGTGAGTGGAAAATCGATTTTTCTTCGAATCGGCTCAGTAGCCGAAGGCCCGGGCCGTGTTCTCGGCGATCGCGGTGGCCAGCTCGTCCTCCGACAGGCCCAGGGTGGTGGCCATCGAGCGGACGGTGACCGGAATGAGGTACGGGGCGTTGGGACGGCCGCGGTAGGGATGGGGGGTGAGGAAGGGGGCGTCGGTCTCGACCAGGACCCGGTCGAGGGGGGTGACGGCCAGGGCGTCCCGCAGCGGCTGGTTGGCCTTGAAGGTGACCGGGCCGGCGAAGGAGAGGTACCAGCCGTGCTCGGCGCAGACCTTGGCCATCTCGGCGTCGCCGGAGTAGCAGTGGAAGACGGTCCGCTCCGGGGCGCCCTCCTCCAGCAGGACGGCGATGACGTCCTCGTGGGCGTCCCGGTCGTGGATCACCAGCGCCTTGCCGTGCCGCTTGGCCATCGCGATGTGGCGGCGGAACGACTCCTTCTGGATCTCCACGCCCTCCGGCCCGGTGCGGAAGTAGTCGAGGCCGGTCTCGCCGACCGCGACGACCTGCGGCAGCGCCGCGAGCGCGTCGATCTCGGCCAGCGCCGCGTCCAGCGCGGCCTGCCCGCCGGGCTCGCGCCGCTGCCCGGACCAGCCGTCGGGGTCGCCGAGGAAGATCCTCGGCGCCTCGTTGGGGTGCAGGGCGACGGCGGCGTGCACCTGCTCGAACCGGGCCGCCAGGTCGGCGGCCCAGCGCGAGCCGGGCACGTCGCAGCCGACCTGGACGACGGTGGCCACCCCGACCGAGGCGGCCTTGGCCAGGCCCTCCTCGGGGGTGCCGGACTGCATGTCCAGATGGGTGTGCGAGTCGGCGACCGCCACCGCCAGCGGGGCGGGCAGCGGCGGCGGGGTGGACCGGTCGTCGTCCTTCTTCGGCATCAGTCGTCCTTCTCCGGCGTACGGTCGTCCTTCTGCGGCGTGCGGTCGTCCCGCTCCGGCCTCAGGAGGCCGGCTTCTCCTCAAGACGGGGGAACAGGATCTCGCCCTTGGTGACGGTGGCCCCGGCGGGCAGCCGGCCCCACTGCGCCGCCTCGGCGACGGTCTGCCCGGCGAGCGCGCCCAGGCCCTCGGCGGCGCCCAGCGACGCCCAGAGCTTCTCGGCGGTGGCCGGCATCACCGGGTTGAGCAGCACCGCGGTGGCCCGCAGCGACTCGGCCGCGGTGTAGAGGATGGTGGCCAGCCGGTCCCGGCCCTCGGCCGAGTCGTCCTTGGCGACCTTCCACGGCTCCTGCTCGGTGAGGTAGCCGTTGACCTGCTTGACGAAGTCGAAGACCGCCGCGAGCCCGCCCGCGAAGTCCAGCTCCTCGCCGATCTTCCGGTCGGCGGTCGCCACCGCCGCCGCGAGGCCCTCCGCGACGGCCCGCTCGGCCACGCCCGGCGCCGCCGCGGCCGGCAGCGCGCCGTCGAAGTACTTGCCGACCATGGCCGCCACCCGGGAGGCGAGGTTGCCGAAGTCGTTGGCCAGCTCGGAGGTGTACCGGGCGGTGAAGTCCTCCCAGGAGAACGAGCCGTCGGTGCCGAACGGGATCGCCCGCAGGAAGTAGTAGCGGTAGGCGTCCACGCCGAAGTGCGAGGTGAGGTCGGTGGGGGCGATGCCGGTCAGGTTGGACTTGGACATCTTCTCGCCGCCGACCATCAGCCAGCCGTTGGCGACGACCCGCTTCGGCAGCGGCAGGCCCGCGGCCATCAGCATCGCGGGCCAGATCACCGCGTGGAAGCGCAGGATGTCCTTGCCGACGAGGTGCACCGACGCCGGCCACAGCTCGGCGAACCGCTCGGGGTCGGCGCCGTAGCCGGCCGCGGTGATGTAGTTCTGCAGCGCGTCCACCCACACGTACAGGACGTGCTTCTCGTCCCAGGGCAGCGGGACGCCCCAGTTGAAGGTGGAGCGGGAGATGGAGAGGTCCTGCAGCCCCTGTTCGACGAAGCGCAGCACCTCGTTGCGGGCCGACTCGGGGGCGATGAAGCCGGGGTTCTCGGCGTAGAACTCCAGCAGCTTCGGGCCGTACGCGGAGAGGCGGAAGAAGTAGTTCTCCTCCTCCAGCCACTCGACCGGCTTCTTGTGGATCGGGCAGAGCTTCTCGCCCTCGGTGGCGCCGTCGAGCAGTTCGGCGGGGAGCTTGTACTCCTCGCAGCCGACGCAGTACGGGCCGGAGTAGCCGCCCTTGTAGATCTCGCCCTTGTCGTACAGGTCCTGGACGAACTCCTGCACCCGGGCGGTGTGCCGCTCCTGGGTGGTGCGGACGAAGTCGTCGTTGGCGATCTCCAGGTGCCGCCAGAGCGGCTTCCAGGCCTCCTCGACCAGCTTGTCGCACCACTCCTGCGGGGTGACGCCGTTGGCCTCGGCGGTGCGCAGGATCTTCTGACCGTGCTCGTCGGTGCCGGTCAGGTACCAGACCTTCTCGCCGCGCTGACGGTGCCAGCGGGTCAGCACGTCGCCCGCCACGGTGGTGTACGCGTGGCCGAGGTGGGGGCGGTCGTTGACGTAGTAGATCGGGGTGGTGACGTAGTACGCGGGGGTGGTGCCCCCGGTGGTGCTGTGCTCTGCAGTGGCGGCCATGGTCCGCAAGCTTAGTCGGGCCGGTGCGCGCCGCCCGACCGCGAGGCCCGCCGGTCCGGGGGCCACCCGGACCGGCGGGCCGACGTCGCTCCGGCCCGGCCGCCGCCGCTCAGCCCCGCATCCGCGCCCAGAACCGGGCCCAGCGGCCGCCCGCCGGGGCGGTCCGCACCGGCGTGGCCGCCGCCGAACCGGACACCCCGGCCGCACGGGGCGGCTCGGCGTGCCCCGCGTACCCGGGGGCGTGCTGCCAGGACTGGTCGGCGGCGCCCACCCGGCCCTCGCGCATGATCCGCACGGTGTGGCCGCCGCAGCCCGGGCAGGTCGGCTTCAGCAGCGGCGACGGCACCCGGACTCCGTTGGCGTGGTACTCGACGACCACGTGCCCGTCCCGGGCCGTGCGGTGCTCGATGTCGTACGCCTGCTCCCAGCCGTACCCGCAGCTCAGGCACGCGAAGGAGTAGGCCTCCCGGACGGTCTCGACGGGAGTGTGCGTCCGGCCCGCCTGGCCGGTGCCGCTCGGGCCGGGGTCGCTCAGGGCGTTGCCACCGCGGGGGCTACCGATCGTCTCGCTCATAGCCGTCTCCCAGCGCCCGCCGGGCGCTCGCCCGGCTGGGTCTTTCCATCCCAGGAAATGCCCGGAACACCCCGGGCGATGCCCGTCTTGTGAAGACTTGGAAGCGGGTTGGGAATCCCTATACGAAAGGGTGGGTCCTCTCCGAAAACCTCGACCGAAGCTTCAGCTCGACGGGTGTTTACCCGGGGCCTTCTCTCCACGGTACGCGCTCGGGAGCGCTGCGGCACATCGTCGGCGAACGGTACGTACCCGCAGCTCAGCGACTTGTCGCGGGCACCTCAGGACGGTTCGGCGGCCGCCCGTCCGGTGCCTCCCGCGGCGGCGTTCTTGGCCGCCACGACCGCGTCGAACACCTCCCGCTTCGGCATCGACAGTTCGGACGCGACCGCCGCGATCGCCTCCTTGCGGCGCTCGCCGGCCTCCTCCCGGACGGCCACCAGCCGGGCCAGCTCGGCCGGGGTCAGCTCCTGCGGCGCGGCCGGCGGCGCACCCGCCACGACGACCGTGATCTCGCCCTTGACGCCCTCGGCCGCCCAGGCCGCCAGCTCGCCGATCGGCCCGCGCCGGACCTCCTCGTAGGTCTTGGTCAGCTCGCGGCAGACGGCGGCGGGCCGCTCGGGCCCGAACGCCTCCGCCATCGCGGCGAGCGCCTCGGCGATCCGGTGCGGGGCCTCGAAGAACACCATGGTGCGCGGCTCGGCGGCGACCGACGCCAGCTGCCGGGCCCGGTCGCCGCTCTTGCGCGGCAGGAAGCCCTCGAAGGTGAAGCGGTCGACCGGCAGCCCGGACAGCGCCAGCGCGGTCAGCACCGCGGACGGCCCGGGCACCGCGGTCACCTTGACGTCGGCCTCGACGGCGGCGGCCACCAGCCGGTAGCCGGGGTCGGAGACGGACGGCATCCCGGCGTCGGTCACCAGCAGCACGCGGGCGCCGCCGAGCAGCGCCTCGACGAGTTCGGGGGTGCGCCCGACCTCGTTGCCCTCGAAGTAGGAGACCACCCGCCCGGCCGGGGTCACCCCGAGCGCCTGGGTGAGCCGGCGCAGCCGCCGGGTGTCCTCCGCCGCGATCACGTCCGCGGTGGCCAGCTCGGTGAGCAGCCGGGGCGGGGCGTCCGCGACGTCGCCGATGGGGGTGCCTGCCAGTACGAGTACTCCTGTCACGGACCCCATCCTTCCAGCAACCGGCCGCCGGGCGCTTTTGGTGACGATTCGGGCAGCTTCGGAGGGAGCCTCGGCAGGCTCACGATGCGCCCCTACGATGTGGCGGATGAACGGCGACACGGCGGCGCAGACGCCCACTGGTACAGACCACACCGCGCGGGGTGACGTCGGCGTGCCGGTCCTGACGGACCAGCCGTCACCCGCCCTGCCCGGCCCCCGCGACCCGGACGGCACCGCCGGCCCCGACGACCCGCCGGGCGAGCCCGGCGGCGGCAGCGGCAGCGGCGGTGACGAAGGCGGAAGGAGCGACGGCGGCTCCATACCCCCGCCGCCGCCCCGCCCCGCCTGGCTGCGCGGCCTGGCCCGCTTCGGTTACGCGCCGCCGCCGACCGCGACCCTGGCCGAACGCCTGGTCCCGCCGATGCCGGACGGCCCGGGCGTCACCCCGAAGCGGGTGCCGCCCTCCCCCCTGCTGCTCCGCGTGGGCCTGTCCCTGCCGGAGCCGCTCTGGTCCTGGCTGGTCCGCTGGGCCGGCTGGCTCGGCCCGCTCGCGGTGGCGCTGTTCGCCGGCGCGCTGCGGTTCAGCGACCTCGGCACGCCGAACGCGGTCGTCTTCGACGAGACGTACTACGCCAAGGACGCCTACGCGCTCTGGCACGGCGGCTACGAGATCAGCTGGCCGGACGGCGCCAACGAGAAGATCATGGCGGGCGAACCGGCCCCGTACCGGCCGAACCCCTCCTACGTGGTGCACCCGCCGGTCGGCAAGTGGATCATCGGCGCCGGCATCCAGCTGTTCGGGATGAACCCCTTCGGCTGGCGGTTCGCGGTGGCCCTGCTCGGCACCCTCTCGGTGCTGATGGTGGCCCGGATCGCCCGCCGGCTGTTCCGCTCCACCCTTCTCGGCTGCGTGGCGGGCCTGCTGCTCGCGGTGGACGGCCTGCACTTCGTGATGAGCCGCTCCGCGCTGCTGGACCTGGTGGTGATGTTCTGGATCCTCGCCGCCTTCGGCTGCCTGCTGCTGGACCGCGACCACACCCGGGCCAGGATCGCCGCCCGCCTCGAAGCCCGCGGCGGCCTGCCGGACCCGGAGTTCGCCCGCCGGATGAACCTGGGCTGGCGCCCGTACCGGATCGCGGCCGGCGTCTGCATCGGACTGACCTGCGCGACCAAGTGGAGCGGCCTGTACGTGGCGGCCGCCTTCGGCCTGCTGACGGTGCTGTGGGACGTCGGCTCGCGCCGGCTGGCCGGCGCCGAGCGCCCCTACCTGTGGACGCTGGCCCGGGACGCGGTGCCCGCCTTCGTCTCGATCGTGGTGACCTCGGTGGTCGTCTACATCACCTCCTGGTGGGGCTGGTTCGCCAGCAGCAACGTGTCCAACCAGGGCGGCTACGGCCGTGACTGGGCGGTCGGCCGCTCCACCGACTACCCGTGGATCCCGGAGGGCCTGCGCTCGCTCTGGCACTACCACTCGACGGTCTACGACTTCCACACCCACCTGAGCGACCCGCACACCTACGAGTCGAACCCGTGGAGCTGGCTGGTGCTGGGCCGGCCGGTCTCCTTCTTCTACGAGTCCCCGAAGCTGGGGACGGCCGGCTGCGAGGTGAACGAGTGCGCCCGCGAGGTACTGGGCATCGGCACCCCGCTGCTCTGGTGGACCGGCGTGATCGCCCTGGTCTACTGCCTGTGGCGGTGGGCGGCCCGGCGTGACTGGCGGGCCGGCGCGGTGCTCTGCGGTCTCGCCGCCGGCTACCTGCCGTGGTTCGCCTACCAGGAGCGGACGATCTTCCTCTTCTACGCGGTCTGCTTCGTGCCGTTCCTGGTGCTCGCCGTGACCATGCTGGTGGGCGCGATCATCGGACCGCCCGGGGCCTCCAGGGACCGGCGGATCATCGGCGCCGCGGCGGGCGGCCTGGTGGTCCTGCTGATCATGTGGAACTTCCTCTTCTTCCACCCCCTGTACACCGGCGAGACGATCCCGATGGAGGACTGGCGCCGGCGGATGTGGTTCAACACCTGGATCTGACGACCTGGATCTGACGCGGGCCGCCGTCGGCCTGAGGGCGGGACGGGACGGGGCGGCGAAGGGTACCGGAGTGGTGTGCGGCACGTACCAGAACCGTCACAAGACCCGGTCCCTTCGTCGGTGCACGGAGCCCGGCTGCCTAGGCTGGGCTCCGAACGCGCATCCGGCCACCCTCCGGCTGCGGCCCGATCGCCTGACCCTTGGGGGAACCTCACCATGCGCAATGGCGCGAAGACCGGCATCATCACCGGCGTGGCCGTCGCCATGCTCGCCGCCGGCGGCTACGGGGCGTACAGCCTCGTCGGCGGCTCGGACGACAAGGACGCGCCGGCGGCCAAGAAGCAGCGCACCGTGGTCGCCGAGCCGCCGACCGCCGAGCAGGCCGCGGCCGGGGCCAAGGACTTCCTGGAGGCCTGGGCGGCCGGCGACATCGCCAAGGCGGCGTCGCTGACCGACGACCCGGCGGCCGCGACCACCGCGCTGACCGCGTTCCAGGAGCAGGTGAAGCCGAGCGCCCTCACCCTGGCGCCGGCCGGCCCGGCCACCCCGGCGGCCTTCGCCTCGGCGACCGGCACCCCCTCCCCCGCCAAGAGCACGGCCCCCGCAACCGCCCCGGCCACCCCGGGCGCCACCGCCACCGATGCCGCGTCCGCCACCGCGCCCGCCGCCCCGACCGGGACGCTGATGGGCTTCAAGGCCCGCGCCGAGTTCGAGGGCACCAACCGGGTCTGGGACTACAGCGGCTTCCTCGGCGTCGTGAAGATGAGCGACAACACCCCGGCCGTGCACTGGGCCCCCTCGGTGATCCACCCGCACCTGGCCACGGGCGAGACGATCTCCGTACAGCCGCTGCCCCCGCTGGCGGGCAACGTGGTGGACCGCAACAACAAGGCGCTGAACAGCCCGTCGATCACCCCGCTGATCGCCACGGTGCAGGCCAAGGTCGCCAAGCTGCTCGCGGACCAGAACAAGGACCAGAGCGACAACGGCACCGGTGTGGTGATCACCAACCCGGCCGACCAGAACAGCACCCCCGACCGGCTGTTCACCATCGTCGACCCCAAGCCCCCGAAGCCGTTCAAGCTGACCATCGACGCCAACCTCCAGGCCGCCGCCGAGAAGGCGATGACCGACCTGGGCGGCAAGAAGGGCTCGATCGTCGCCATCGAGCCGAGCACCGGCCAGGTCCTGGCCTTCGCCAACGCGCCGGTCACCGGTCTCAACCGGGCCTTCCAGGGGCAGCTCGCCCCGGGTTCCACGCTGAAGATCCTCACCTCCACCGCCCTGCTGGAGGCCGGAATCAACCCGGACACCCCGGTGCCGTGCCCGGTCCTGAGCAGCAACCCGAAGAAGATCCCGAACTCGTTCCCGGACCCGTTCCCGAACAACACCCTCCAGCAGGACTTCATGATGTCCTGCAACACCGCCTTCATCGACCAGGGCCTGGCCAGCCTCAAGCCGGGCGCGCTGACCACCACCGCCAAGGACGTCTACGGCATCGGCCTGAACTGGCAGACCGGCCTGCCCAGCTTCGACGCGGTGATCCCGGACGCCGGCGCCAACAAGGACGAGCAGGCCATGCAGTCGATCGGCCAGGGCAAGGTCCAGATGAACCCGCTGGCCATCGCCTCGATCACGGCCACCGTGCAGAGCGGCACCTTCAAGCAGCCGGTGCTGGTCGCCGAGCTGCCGCAGCAGAAGGCCGCCCGCGACATGACCCCCGACGTCGCCGGCAAGCTGCGCCAGATGATGGCCGCCACCGCCACCGGCGGCACCGCCGCGAACGTGATGGCCGGGATCTCCGACAACGCGGGCGCCAAGACCGGCTCCGCCGAGGCCACCGGCATCGCCACCAGCAACAGCTGGTTCACCGCCTACCGGGGCAACCTCGCGGTCGCCGCCGAGGTCGAGGGCGGCGGCCACGGTGTGGACGCCGCCGGCCCCGCCGTCGCCTCGATCATCAAGGCCGCCGGCAACCGCTGACAGCTGTTCGCCCGCCAGCCGGGGGCACACCCGCCCGCCTCCGGGGCGAGTGCTCGTCCGCTCGGCCGGGCCCGCCCTACCGCGTCGTCGGCAGGGCGGGCTCCGCGTGTGCCGGCAGGCAGGCCGCCGGGACGGGCGGGCGGGCGCTCCACCGCCGGGCGGCCAGCCGGGGCCAGATCATCAGCACGGCCGGCAGCGCCAGGTAGCCGAACCGCCCGGCCGGGGCCAGTGTGAAGGCGATCGCCAGCCCGCCGGCCAGCAGGTCGGCGGCGGCGATCGCGGAGACCGGCGGCCGGGCCAGCAGCCAGACCGTCACCCCCAGCCCGCCGACGGTCAGCAGCACCAGCGAGGCGATGTGCCCGCTGGGCCCGAACCCGGCCAGCACCTTGCCCGGCAGCGGGCTGCCGGCCGGCGTCTGGATCGCGGTCAGCCCGAGCGGGAAGCGCACCACCTGCTCGCGCAGCTCCTCGGCCCGCGCCAGGACGTACGGCACCATGACGGCGGACGCCGCCCCGAGTGCGGTCAGCCCGGCCCGGGCGGCCGGCCGCCGCCCGTAGAGCCGCCAGAGCAGCAGCACGGCCACCGGCAGCGCCGGCCAGACCGTCCACTTCAGACTCCCGGCCAGGGCGAGCACCAGCCCGGCGGCGACGGTCCGGTCCCGTTCGGCCAGCGCCATGGCCAGGCAGCAGAGCCCGATCAGCGGCAGGTCCACCCCGCCGCCGACCAGCGCCAGCGCGACCAGCGGCGAGGCGGTGAGCACGGCCAGCGGCAGCAGCGGCGCGCGGTCCCGGGTGGGCCGCAGCAGCCGCCAGCTCGCCAGCAGGCAGGCGACGAAGGCCAGCGCGAACCAGATCCGGGCGTCCCCGGCCAGCCGCGCGAGGGCGGTGCCCTCGCCGAGGAGCGTGTGCGGCACCCCGAACAGCGACATCGCCGGCAGGTAGGGGTTGTAGTCGGTGACCACCACCGGGTGCGGCAGGTACGGGCTGCCGGTGCTGAACAGCAGGTGTGCGGAGCGCTCGACCACCATCACCTCGGACTGGTGGCGGCCCTGGAGCACCAGGACCACCAGCGGCACCAGCGCGGCGCCCAGCAGGGCCGTCGCCGCCGCGGCCCGGGCGGCGAGGCGGCGCGGCAGGACCGCGCAGAGCAGCCCGGCGAGCAGGTAGGAGGGCGCCGCGAGGGTGCCCCACAGCCGCTGGTTGGGCAGGTCGGAGACGAGCGGGAAGCCGGCCGCCCAGCCGGCGGCGAGCAGGCAGCCGAGCAGCTGGACGCCCCGGTGCGCGGCCAGTGCGGCCGGCTTCAACCGGCCTGAGGAGCGCGCCGGGCCGCGCCGGCCGCGCTGACGGGGGAACGGGCGGCGGGCCCGGTCATGGGAGACAGCCCGGGAAACGGCCGGGGAAACAGTGGGGGAAACGGCCCGGGAAACGGCCGGTGCCGGGGTCGTCGGGATCGTCGGGACCGCGCCCCGGCCGGTGAAGCGGCCGCGCGGGCGGGAATGACCGGGCGTGCGGGTGCTCACCATGGTGGAAGGTTATGGCCGGGGGCGGCGCGCTGTCGCCATGTCGGCGAAGCCCGTCCGCACCGATCCGGACGGGGCCGCCAGGGGGTGCGATCCCCCCGGGCGGCCCCGTCGACGGCGCACCGCGCTCAGCCGACCCTGGTGTCGGCGTCGGCCTGCCGGTCGGCCCGCTCCAGCTTGGAGTGCTTGATGCTGTAGCCGAAGTACACCGCCACCGCGAGCACCAGGGCGATCCCGCCCGCCACGAAGGTGTCCGTGTGCAGGCCCCGGATCAGGTAGGCGCAGAAGCCGACGCTGATCAGCGGCACGACGGGGTAGCCCGGCACCTTGAAGCCGCGCGGCAGGTCGGGCTGCGTGCGGCGCAGCACGATCACGCCGATCGCGACCACCGAGAAGGCGATCAGGGTGCCCAGGCTGGTGATGTCGGCCAGCACCCGCAGCGGGACGAAGGCGGCCAGCGCGCCGACCCCGAGGCCGACCACGACGGTGTTCCAGACCGGGGTGCCGGTGCGCGGCGAGAGTTCGGCGAAGCGCTTGGGCAGCATGCCGTCGCGGCCCATCGAGTACAGGATGCGGGTCTGGCCGTAGATGACCACCAGGGTGATCGAGAAGATCGAGATGATCGCGCCGATCGCGAAGAGCATGGCCGGCCAGCTCTGCCCGGTGATGTCCTGGAGGATCTGGGCGAGGCCCGCCTCCTGGCCCTCGAACTTCTCCCAGGGCTGGGCGCCGACGCCCGCGAGGGCCACCAGGATGTACAGCACGGTGACCACGACGAGCGAGATGATGATCGCCATCGGCAGGGTGCGCCGGGGGTTCTTGACCTCCTCGCCGGCGGTGGACACGGCGTCCAGGCCGATGAAGGAGAAGAAGATGGTGGAGGCCGCGACCTGGACGCCGCCGATGCCCAGCGGCATGAACGGGGTCAGGTTGCCGGAGTGGAAGCCGGTCAGCGCGACGCCGATGAAGAGCAGCAGGATGAGGAGCTTGATGGCCACCATGGCCGCGTTGACCTTGACCGACTCGCTGACGCCGCGGATCAGCAGGAAGCAGACCATGGCGACCAGCAGCAGCGCCGGCAGGTTGAACCAGTGGGTCTCGTCGGGCGCGCCGGTGAGCACCTCGGGGAGCTGGAAGCCGAAGGCCAGGTCGAGGAACTTGTTGAGGTACTCGGCCCAGCTGACCGCGATCGCGGACGCCGAGACGCCGTACTCCATCAGCAGGCAGATGCCGACCGCGAAGGCGACGCCCTCGCCGAGGGTGACGTACGCGTAGGAGTACGACGACCCGGAGACCGGGATCGCGGAGGCCATCTCGGCGTAGCAGAGCGCGGTGAGGCCGGCGGTGATCGCGGCGATCACGAAGGACAGGATGACGGCGGGGCCGGCCGACGGCACGGCGCTGGTCAGCACGAAGAAGATGCCGGTGCCGATGGTGGCGCCGATTCCTATCGCGGACAGCTGCCAGAGCCCGATCGTGCGGCGCAGGTGGATGCCGGAACGCCCGCCCTCCTCGGGCGCACCGGCGGGCAGGCCGTCGCGGCCTTCGGTCTCGGCGATCAGGGTGGTGACGGGCTTGCGCCTGAGGAGGCGTGAGCCGAGCGTGTTGCTGGCCAAAACAAGGGTCTTTCTGAGCGGGGGGTTCCTAGCGGCCGGTCACATGACGCGCCGAGGGGTGTCATCGGGGACCAACCGAACAAAGATGGGCAGTACACCGCGAAAAGACCAGTGTCGCAAACGAACAGTCCGGCGGCGCGCATTGTACGAACCGTCGCACCGGCATGCACAAACCGGACACTTCGCAGACGGCGGATCTTCCGACGAGCGGCTAACACGGCAGGTCGGAGCGGCCGGTAAGGGGCTCATCCGGCCAGCACCGCCTGCATCACCGCGCGGGCGATCGGGGCCGCGAGGCCGCCCCCGGTCACTTCGGCCGCCTCGCTGTCCGCGATCACCACGGCGACCGCCACCGGCGGAACCGCGTCCGGGCCGGCCGGGCCCGCCCAGGCGATGAACCAGGCGTACGGCGTCCCGCCGTTGTCCACCCCGTGCTGGGCGGTGCCGGTCTTCCCGCCGACCACCGCACCGGGGATCCGGGCGGAGCGCCCCGTGCCGTTCTCCACCGCGTCGGTCATCAGCCGCCGCACCTGCCCGGCGGTGCCCGGGCTCATCGCCTGCCGGAACACGGCGGGCCGCATCGGCTGCACGGTGGCGCCGTCGCTCCCGGTCAGTCTGTCCACAAGCTGTGGACGCATCACGGTGCCGTTGTTGGCCACCCCCGCCGCGACCATCGCCATCACCAGCGGGGTGGCGGCGGTGTCGAACTGGCCGATCGAGGAGAGCGCCAGCTGCGCCTCGTCCATCCGGGTGTCGAAGACGGAGCGGGCCGCCCGCACCGGGGTGTCCAGCCGGGCCTCGTTGAAGCCGAAGGCCTCCGCCGTCGCGACCATCCGCTCCAGGCCGACCCGCACCCCGAGGTACCCGAGCACACTGTTGCAGCTGAGCGTCATCGCGGTGTCCAGCGACAGGCCGGGCTTGTCGCAGGCCGGGGAGTCGTTGACCAGCGGCGTGCCGGTGCCCGGCAGGACGTAGGGGTACGGCGCGTCGGTCGGCGCCTCGATGTCGACGACCACGCCGCTCTCCAGCGCCGCCGCCGCGGTCACCACCTTGAACGTCGAGCCGGGCGGGTACGTCTGGCGCAGCGCCCGGTTGAGCATCGGCTGGTCGGGGTCGGCCTGCAACCGGTTCCAGGCCTCCTGGTCCTCGGCGGAGGTCCCGGCGAAGCTCCCGGGGTCGTAGGCGGGGGTGGAGGCCAGCGCCAGGATCCGCCCGGTGGCCGGCTCGATCGCGGCGACCGCGCCCTTCTGCCCGCCGAGGCCGCGCACTGCCGCCTCCTGGGCGGCCCGGTCGATGGTGGTGTGGACGTTCCCGCCGGGGTTCTGGTGCCGGGTCACCGCGTCCCACACCGCCCATCCCGCCAGCCGGCTGTCGGTGCCGGAGAGCAGCGCGTCCTCGGTGCCCTCCAGCTGGGTGTTGCCGTAGGTCTGCGAGGAGTAGCCGGTGACGGCCGCGAACAGCGGCCCGTCGGTGTAGGTGCGCTTGAAGTCGAACCGGCCGCCGGTGGCCTCGGAACCGGTGACGGGGTCGGTGCCCACCAGGATGTCGCCGCGCGGCTGCGAGTAGCGCTCGATGACCGGCCGCTGGTTGGCGCTGTTGTGGTTCAGCCCGTCGGCCCGGAACACCTGCACCCGGGTGGCCTGGGCACAGAGCGCCACGATCAGCAGTAGGCAGAAGGTGGCGGCCCGGCGCCCGGTGACGGAGATCCCCGGCAGCCCCTGCGGCCCGTCCCCGGCCCGGCCCGCCTCGCGCCGCCGCCTCACCGCGCCTCCCCGGGAACCGGCCGCCGGGCGAGGTCGCTCATCCTCACCAGCAGCGCGACGATGATCCAGTTGGTCACCACCGAGGAACCTCCCTGGGCGACGAACGGCAGGGTCATCCCGGTCAGCGGGATGAGGCCGAGCACCCCGCCCGCCACCACGAACACCTGGAGGCCGACGAGCGCCGCCAGCCCGATCGCCAGCAGCCGCCCGAACGGGTCGCGCAGCGCGATCCCGGTCCGGAACCCGCGCGAGACCAGCAGCGCGTACAGCAGGAACACCGCGAACAGCCCGGCCAGCCCCAGCTCCTCGCCGATGGTGGCGAGGATGAAGTCGGACTTCGCGGCGAAGCCGATCAGCGCCGAGTACCCGTTGCCCAGCCCGGTGCCCAGCTCGCCGCCCCAGGCGAAGGCGAACAGCGACTGGGCGATCTGGTTGGCGCCGCGCCCCTCGGCGATCGAGCCGAGCGGGTCCAGCCAGTCGTTGACCCGGCTGTGCACGTGCGGCGAGAGCCACCCCACCCCGACCGCCGCCACCGCGGCCAGGAACAGCCCGATGACGATCCAGCCGGTCCGCGCGGTGGCCACGTACAGCATCACCACGAAGAGGCCGAAGAACAGCAGCGAGGTGCCGAGGTCGGTCTCCAGCACCAGCACTCCGACGAAGGCCGCCCAGATCACCAGGACCGGCGCGAGCACCCGGCCGGGCGGCAGTCTCCAGCGTCCACTGCGGCTGGGCCACACCCGCTTCCCGGTGAGCGCCAGCGCGTCCCGGTGCGCCGCCAGGTAGGCGGCGAAGAACACCGCCAGCAGCACCTTGGCGAACTCCCCCGGCTGGAGCGAGAGCGGCCCGACGGTGATCCAGATCCGCGAGCCGTACACCGGCGGGAAGAAGACCGGCAGCACCAGCAGGACGAGGGCCGCCAGCGCCCCGATGTGGGCGTAGCGCTGCAGCCGCCGGTGGTCCCGCAGCAGGAGCAGCACCAGGATGAACAGGCCCACCCCGAGCGCGGACCAGAGCAGCTGGGCGGGCGCCGCCTCGCCCGGGGTGGCCCGGTCGAGGCGGTAGATGACGACCAGTCCGACGCCGTTGAGCAGCAGCGCGATCGGCAGCGGCAGCGGGTCCGCGTACGGCGCCTTCCAGCGGACCGCGGCGTGCGCCAGCAGCGCGAGCACGCCGAGCGCGGCCCCGTACTGGGCAGCGTCGGCGGGCACCGTGCCGTCGACGGCCAGGCCCACCGCGGCGTAGCCGAGCACCGCGGTCAGCACGGCGGCCAGGACGAGCGCCAGTTCGGTGTTGCGCCGGGCCGGCACGGTCCGGCGCGGCCGGCCGGCGGTCCTCGTCACGGGGGGAGTCGCCACGGACCGTCCAGGGGGTCGGGGCTGCGGGGCGTCGTCGGGGTGACGACCGGGGCGGACGGGCGGCGGGCCCGTCCGCCCCGGTGTGAGCGGCTGTACTTCCGGCGGGATCCGGGCTGTCGGAGGAGGCCGGTTTCAGGCGGAGGCCGGGGCGGTGTGCGCCCGGGAGGCCTCGACGGTCGCCTTGAGGTCGGCCTCGGCGGCGGCGGAGAGCGAGGTCTGGATGATCTGGCCGCCGAAGCGGGCCAGCGCCGGGACGACCTTGTCCGCGGTGGCCGTGCGGACCAGCAGGAACACCGCGGCGGTGCCCGGTCGGAGGTGCTGACCGACCTGGCGCATGAAGTCGTCGTCCACCCCGATGTCCGTGGTGGCGCCGACCGCGGCACCGGCCGCGCCGCCGACCGCTGCGCCGAGGAACGGCATGAAGAACAGCAGGCCGATCACCCCGCCCCAGACGGCACCCGACGCGGCCCCGGCGCCGGTGGTGCTGACCTGCTGGTGCAGCTTGATCTTCCCGTCCTCGCGGCGCTCGACGACGACCGCGTCCTCCAGTTCGATCAGCCGCTGCTTCTGCAGGGCGACCGCTTCGTCGCGCACCGCCCTGGCGGTGGCCAGATCCGGATAGGCGATCGCGAAGAGGTTGCTCAACGTACGGGTCCTTCCCCTGAAGCGGACGTCTCTGCCGGGGCGGGCGCCGTACGGCCCCTCTCCCCTGCTCGTCACCCTAACGAGCAAATCCCTATCAATCGACTTTTCACCCGGTGTGTCCCGTATTGCCCGACGGACCGTCGGCCCGGGCGCACCACCGGCGCACCCCGGAGCACCCTCGTTCCGATCACCCACCAGCGCCCGCGAGTTCGCGCCGGAGCCCTGCCCGTTCGTGCACCATCGCACGTTGGCCACGGGGAACTGATGATCCCTAGGATCGGCGGGTGATTAAAGGACGACGACCGAAGGCCAGGCTCGGCAGCCTGCTGGCCGCCCTGGTGATAACGGGCGGGGCGCTGCTCAGCGGCCTGCCCGCCCATGCCGACGAACCATCAGCCGGCGCCGCCGGCCGGGAGGCCCCCCGGGTCGACCTCGTGCTGGATGTCAGCGGCTCCATGCGCGAGGCCGACATCCAGGGCAAGACCCGCATCTCGGTGGCCCAGCAGTCCCTGAACGACGTCATCGACGCGCTGCCCGCGGAGACCGACTTCGGCATCCGCACCCTCGGCGCCAACTACCCCGGCGACGACAAGGCCCAGGGCTGCCTGGACACCAAGCAGCTCTTCCCCGTCGGCAAGACCGACAAGGTGCAGGCCAAGACCGCCGTCGCCACCCTGCGCCCGACCGGGTGGACCCCGATCGGCCTGGCCCTGCGCGGCGCCGCCCAGGACCTCGGCAAGGGCGAGACCACCCGCCGGGTGGTGCTGATCACCGACGGCGAGGACTCCTGCGCCCCGCCGGACCCGTGCGACGTCGCCCGCGAGCTCGCCGCCCAGGGCATCCACCTGGTGATCGACACCCTCGGCCTGGCCCACGACGACAAGACCCGCCAGCAGCTGCTCTGCATCGCCAACGCCACCGGCGGCACCTACACCGACGTGCGCACCCAGGAGCAGCTCACCGAGAAGGTGAAGCAGCTGGTCGACCGCTCCAACGACACCTACGCGGTCGCCCCGGTCAAGACCGCCGGCACGGACAAGTGCGAGTCCGCACCCGTCCTCGCCCCCGGCGTCTACAGCGACCGCGAGAAGTTCTCCGAGCACCGCGTCTACCGCGTCCCGGTCAAGGCCGGCCAGGAGCTGCGCGCCTCGGTCAGCGTCTCGCTGGACCGCGCGGTCGCCCGTGACTACGGCGTCCTGCTGCAGGCCACCAGCACCACCGGCCAGGAGCTGGTCCGCGGCACCGACGCCGGCAGCGGCCGCACCGACGTCGTCTCCACCGGCCTGCGCTGGTCCGCCGACGCCTCCAAGGGCTACGCCACCGCCACCGCGTCCGCCTCCGCCTCGCCGAGCGGCAAGCCGGAGACCGTCGTCTGCCTGGTGGTCTCCAACTCGGCGGCCGGGCAGCCCGGCGTCGCGGCCGACCCCGGCCTGCCGCTGGAGCTGACGGTCGACCTGACCGCCGCCTCCCCCGCCCCGGACGGCCCGGCGATGGGCCTGGGCCGCGGCTGGATCCTGCTGCTCGTGCTCACCCTGGCGGGCCTGGTGACCGGCCTGCTGTTCGGCTGGATCGCCCGCTGGCGCATCGCTGTCTGGCAGGAGAACTGACCATGCGTACGTCCTTCCTCCGCACCGCCGCGGCCGCGCTGGCGCTGCTCCCGGCGCTCGCCCTGACGGCCCCGGCCGCCACCGCCGCCTCGCCCTCGCCGGGCGCTAGCGGCCGCCCGGCCCCGGCCAACAAGGCCGGCACCTCCTTCCTGACCGCCGTCAACCTGGCCCCCGGCCAGGACGCCGCGGTCTCCGTCTCCACCGGCGACTACCTGTACTGGTCGTTCGGCGCGGCCGAGGGCCAGACGCCCAGGCTGGACCTGACGGTCACCCTCGCCCCGTCCGCCGACCGGCACGACCCGCAGTCCTGGAGCGTCGAGGTGTTCGACGGGCTGCGCCGCCGCCAGTCCTGCACCGACGGCGTCCAGAACGCGACCGCCGAGCAGGCCGCCGCCTCGCTGGCGCTCAGCTGCACCCTGCGCGAGGTCCGCTCCTGGGCCGAGCCGTGGTCCGGCGACCCGCTGCCGGGCAGCTACTACGTCCGGCTCTCGGTCGCCGACGCCCCGCAGCCCGACCTCGGCCTGCCCGCCTCGGTGCAGCTGCGGGTGACCGCCAAGGGCGACGCCGACAACGCCCAGCCGGAGGGCGGCGAGCTCAAGGCCCCGCTGGTCCCGCCGGCCGGCGGCGGCGCCGCGACCGCCAAGGCGGCGGCCCCGGAGGAGCCCGAGGAGCACTGGTACAGCGGCTGGTTCTCCGGCTGGAACAGCCGCTGGTTCTGGACCCTGGCCGGCGGCGCCCTGGCCGCCCTGGCCGGCGTCGCGGGCTACACCCTCACCCGGCACCCGCGCGGCCGCCGTCCGGCCCGCTACGGCGCCGTCCCGCCGCAGTCCGGCGCCCCGCAGCCGGGCCCGCACGCGGGCTCCGGCCGGCCCTGACCCGTCCGCCCCGAGGGCCGGCCCCGGAGAACCGCTCCGGGGCCGGCCCCCGGCCGTTCGAACCCCGGTACCTGTGAGGCGCCCCACAACCCGCCGGAACACCCCCGGCTGACCCCCCGTCGGCCGACGCACCCCCACAACGCGAAAGTCCCGCCCGATCAACCGATCGGGCGGGACTTTCATTGGGTGGAGCTGAGGGGATTCGAACCCCTGACCCCCTCGATGCGAACGAGGTGCGCTACCGGACTGCGCCACAGCCCCAACGAGAAGAAACTCTAGCACCTTTCGGAGGGGGTCCGTGACCACCCTCCTGGTGGGGGCCACGGAGGCGGCCCCGGAAAGCGAAGAGGCCCCCGGGGAGGGGGCCTCGAAGCTACTCGTTGGCGGCGCGCGGCCGGGGTTCCGGAGCGGGCGGCTCGGCGTACTGGTCGAACAGCGGGGTCTTGCGGGCCTCGGCCGGGCGGCCGGCGGTCCAGGTGCCGGGGGCCGACAGGTCGAGCCCGCGGTTGACCCGGGGGGCCACCGGTGCCGTCACATAGGTCGGCAGCGGGACGGGCACCGGCTCCCAGGAGTCCGGGCCTGCCGCGCCGCGCTCCCGCATGCCGTCGACCCACTCCTCGTGCTCGGTGGCCTCCGCCACAGCCGAGGCCGAGACGGCGGCGGCGCTCTCGGAGGCGGCCCGGGCCGCGTCGGCCTCGGTGGCGAGCCGCAGGTGCGGGCGTCCGCGCCCGGCGGGCGCCCCGGCCGCCGGCTCGGCGGGCGCCGGGGCGGGCGCGGTGGTCGCGGCGGCGGCCTCCTCCCGGGCGGCCTCGGCGCGCTGCTGCTCGCGCTTGCGCAGCCGTTCGGCGGCCTGGGCCGCGCGGGCCCGGTCCAGCTTCACCGCGTACCGCTGGCGCTCCAGCCGGCGCAGGTGGCCGATGTAGAGGGTGAGCAGGACGGCCGGGAGCGCGGGCACCCAGAGGAAGGCCAGTCCGGCCACCGCCGCGACCACCGCGCCCAGCGCGAAGGCCAGGAAGAGGACGGTCACCATTCGGCGCCGGCGGGCCAGCAGCCGCGCCCGGCGCTCGGCCCCGCCGGCGGGGCCGGGGCGCGCCTCGGTCCGGACCGCGGGACGGGGGGGCACCGGTTCGTCGGCCGGGCCGCCGGGGACGGCCGCGGGGTCGTCTGAGGCGGCCGCGTCCCGCTCGGGGGGGCCGTCCTCACTCTGCTCGTCGTCACGCGGTTCGTCGCCCAGGGCCCGGGACGCCCGCCGCTCCAGCGCCGAACGCCCGGCCAGCAGGCGGATGGCGGTGCTGAAGCGTTCCGTCGGGCGCGCCTCGTTGAGCTCGTCCTGCCTGCGGAGCCACATCGGCACCAGATAGGCGGCCCAGGCCCCTACGATGACGGCGTAGATAAGGCCGCTACTGCTCACGATTCACACCGTACGGGCGTGGAGGAACGGCCGGTAGCAATTTGGTGCGGCGTGTCGTGTGATCAAGCTGATTCTCCGACTATTTTGCCGGCATTTGTGCCCCTCCGTCGCCGGGCCGATGCCATATCGATATTTTATTCGAACATGCATTCAATTCCTCGGACGACGCCCCGAGCTGAGTGAACGCCAGCGCTCCAGCATCCCCTCGGGGACCTCCTCGGCGGTGAGCGCGAACACCAGGTGGTCCCGCCAGTCGCCGTCGATGTGCAGATAACGCGGCCGCATTCCCTCCGAACGGAAGCCGAGCTTTTCCACCACCCGCCGGCTCGGACCGTTCTCCGGCCGGATGCACACCTCGATCCGGTGCAGCCCCAGGGTCGCGAAACAGTGGTCCACCGAGAGCGCCACCGCGGTCGGCATGATGCCCCGGCCGGCCACCCCCTCGTCGATCCAGTAGCCGACGTTGGCCGAGCACATCGAGCCCCAGGTGATCCCGCCGACGGTCAACTGCCCGACCAGCCGGCCCCGGTAGAGCACCACGAAGGGCAGCATCCGGCCGGCCGAGGCCTCGCCGCGCAGGTAGCGCACCATCTGCCGGTAGGTCGGGCGCGGGCCCGCCGCCAGGCCGGCCGGGCCGGGCGGCACGGTGGCCTCCCAGCGCCGCAGCCAGTCCCGGTTGCGGCGGCTGACCTCCTGCCACTCGCGTTGGTCGCGGGCCCGGATCGGGCGCAGCACGACGTCCCCCTCGTGGAGTTCTACCGGCCAGCCGGCGTTCAGTGCGCGCTCCCGGAAGCTGGTGCGTCGGGCCGGGGGTGGTCCCCGCCGCCGAGCTGGTCGACGGCGTGGGCGAGCAGCGGGGCCAGTACGGCCAGACCGTCCCGGACGCCGCCGGTCGAGCCCGGCAGGTTGACGACCAGGGTACGTCCGGCGACCCCGGCCAGCCCGCGGGAGAGCGCGGCGGTCGGGACCTTCTCCCGGCCGTACGCGCGGATCGCCTCGGGGATGCCGGGGATCTCCCGCTCCAGCACCCGGGCGGTCATCTCGGGGGTGAGGTCGGTCGGCGAGACACCGGTCCCGCCGGTGGTCAGCACCACGTCGTAGCCGGCCGCCACGGCCTCGCGCAGCACCGCCTCGACCGGCTCGCCGTCCGGGACGACCCGGGGGCCGTCGGCCGTGAAGCCCATCGCGCGCAGGCCCTCCACCAGCAGCGGGCCGCCCTTGTCGGCGTAGACCCCGGCCGAGGCGCGGTTGGAGACGGTGACCGCCAGCGCCCTCATGCGGTGGCCTCGGGAGCGGTGGCCTCGGCAGCGGTGGCCTCGGGAGCTGCGGCTTCCGGGGCGGTCCAGTCGCCGCTCCTGCCGCCGGTCTTGGCGAGCACCCGGACGGACTCGACGACGGCGCCCTTGTCGACCGCCTTGACCATGTCGATCACGGTCAGCGCGGCCACCGCGACGGCGGTCAGCGCCTCCATCTCGACGCCGGTCCGGTCGGTGGTCCGCACGGTGGCGGTGATCTCCACCGCGTCGTCGGCGACGGTCAGCTCGACCTTGACGCCGGAGACCGCGATCGGGTGGCAGAGCGGGATCAGCTCGGGGGTCCGCTTGGCGCCCATGATCCCGGCGATCCGGGCCACCGCCAGCGCGTCGCCCTTGGGCAGGCCCTCGCCGCGCAGCAGCTCGACCACGCGCGGGGAGACCCTGACCCGGCCGGCCGCGACGGCGGTCCGGGCGGTCACGGCCTTCCCGGAGACGTCGACCATCCGGGCCGCGCCCTGCTCGTCGACGTGGGTGAGGCGGTCGCCGGGGGGTGAGGTGGTCACGGTGGCTCCAGGGGCGCTCAGGTCGAGTACCGCGCTACCGTACCCCCCGGTCCGGCCGTGCGTGGGACGGGCCGCGTCGATGAGACCGCCCGTCCCGGACGGGAGTTCGCCCGGGCGCCCCGGTTGCTCAGCCGCCGAGCAGCACCACGTCGACCTCGCTGCCGGCGGGCAGCTCGGTGACGTCCTCGGGCACGGTGATCAGACAGTCCGCCCGGGCCAGCGCGCCGACCAGGTGCGAGCCCGCGCCGCCGACCGGCTCGACCAGGCCGTCCCGCTCCGAGTAGCGGCCGCGCAGGAACTGCCGGCGCCCGGCGGGCGAGCGCAGCGCCACCGGGCAGTGCGCCCGGACGACCGGGCGGTGGACGTCCTCGGCGCCGAGCATCGCGCGGATCACCGGGCGGACGAACAGCTCGAAGGAGATGTACGCGCTCACCGGGTTGCCGGGCAGGGCCATCAGCGGCACGCCCGCGCCGGGGCCGATCCGGCCGAAGCCCTGCGGCTTGCCGGGCTGCATCCGCAGCCGCCGGAAGTCGACCCCGCCGTACTCGGCGAAGACCTCCTTGACCACGTCGTACGCGCCGACGCTGACGCCGCCGCTGGTGACGACCAGGTCGGCCCGGCCGAGCTGGTCCTCCAGCACGGCGCGCAGCCGGGCCGCGTCGTCGGGGACCCCGCCGACCCGGTAGGCGATCGCTCCGGCGTCCAGGGCCGCGGCGGTGAGGGTGAAGCTGTTGGAGTCGGTGATCTGCCCGGGGCCGACCGGCTCGCCGGGCTGGACCAGCTCGCTGCCGGTGGAGAGCACCACGACCCGCGGGCGCGGGCGGACGGTGACGGTGGCCCGGCCGGTCGCGGCGAGCAGGCCGAGCTGGGCGGGGCCGAGCCGGGTGCCGGCGGCCAGCACCCGGGTGCCGGCGGCGACGTCGCTGCCGCGGCGGCGGATGTGGGCGCCCTCGGCGACCGGGCGCAGCACCCGGACCTCCCCGCCCCCGGCGGCGGCGGTCATCGCGTCGGCGGGGCGGCCCGTGCCGGTGCCGCCGTCGGTCCACTCGACCGGGGCGACGGCCTGGGCGCCGGGCGGGACGGGGGCGCCGGTCATGATCCGGGCGGCCTGGCCGGGGCCCACCACGGGCAGGTCGCCGGCGCCGGCGGCGATGTCGCCGACCACGGCGAGCACCGAGGGGTAGGCGGCGCCGGCGCCGACGGTGTCGGCGGTGCGCAGCGCGTAGCCGTCCATCGAACTGTTGTCGAAGGGCGGCAGGTCGCCGTCGGCGAGGACGTCCTCGGCCAGCCGGCAGCCCTGGGCGTCGAGCAGCTGGAGCTCGATCGCGGGCAGCGGGCCGACGGCGGCCAGGACGTCGGCGAGGTGCTCGTCCACGGTCCACAGACCGTCCGGACGGGCGGCGGAGCGGGCGGCCGGGGCCGGGTCCGCGGAGTCGTCGCAGCAGGCTGCGGGGGTGGTACCGCTCTCCGTGGACCCGGTCATCGGCGCGCTCGCTCTCTGTCGGTGTGTCAGTCCTGCAGCTCGGAGGCGACGAACTCGCGCAGCCAGCTGCGGAAGTCCGGGCCGAGGTCCTCGCGCTCGGAGGCCAGCCGGACGATGGCGCGCAGGTAGTCCGCGCGGTCGCCGGTGTCGTAGCGGCGGCCCTTGAAGAGCACGCCGTGGACCTGGCCGCCGGTGTCGGCCGGGCGGTTGGTCAGCTCGCGCAGGGCGTCGGTGAGCTGGATCTCGCCGCCGCGGCCCGGCTCGGTCTCGCGCAGCACGTCGAAGACGGACGGGTCGAGCACGTAGCGGCCGATGACCGCGTAGTTCGACGGCGCGTCGGCGGTGTCCGGCTTCTCGACCAGGTCGGTGACCTGGAAGACGTCCTCGCCGAAGCCGTTCGGCTTGACGGCGGCGCAGCCGTACAGGTGGATCTGGGAGGGGTCGACCTCCATCAGCGCGACGACGGAGCCGCCGAGCTCCTGCTGGACCTCGATCATGCGGGACAGCAGCGGGTCGCGCGGGTCGATCAGGTCGTCACCGAGGAGGACGGCGAAGGGCTGGCCGGCGACGTGCTGCTCGGCGACCGAGACGGCGTGGCCGAGGCCCTTCGGGTCGCCCTGGCGGACGTAGTGCATGTTGGCGAGCTCGACGGACTCGCGGACCCGGCGCAGCCGGTCCTGGTCGCCCTTGCGGGCGAGCAGCTCCTCCAGCTCGTAGGCGCGGTCGAAGTGGTCCTCCAGAGCGCGCTTGTTGCGGCCGGTGACCATCAGTATGTCGGACAGCCCGGCGGAGGCGGCCTCCTCGACGACGTACTGGATCGCCGGCTTGTCGACGACGGGCAGCATCTCCTTCGGAGTGGCCTTGGTGGCCGGCAGGAATCGGGTACCCAGACCGGCCGCGGGGACCACTGCCTTGGTGACCGGGGTACGGGAGTTCGTCGTCGTCATGCGTTTACCTTACTAAGGCACGTATTTCGCCTGACCGGGCGCAGTTGACCGATGCTTCGGCAGCACGTCGCCGGACCCGGCCGCGATGGCAGGCAGAGGGGACGTGGCGGGTGGGGCGAGGGGGTCCCCTCCGACACAGGGCGACAGACTACCCGCCTTTTCCGAACGGTCATGTTCGGCTGCGAAGACTCCCCCCGGCACCGCGGAACCGGCCCCTTGGACGCCCCCCGGAAGGTCCGCCGGAACGGCCCGGGGAGCCGCCGGGCGCCAGCAGTCGCCGCCGGCCGCGCGGGCCGCCGCGAGCGCCCGGTCCGCGGCCCGCAGCAGCACCGCGGCGTGGGCGCCGTCCTCGGGCAGCACGGCCAGTCCGGCCGCGGCGGTCAGGCCGTTGCCGTACGGGCGGCGGCCCTCCCGGTCCCCGGAGGACCAGTCCAGCAGCAGGTGGCGGCGGACCGACCAGACCAGCCGGTCGGCGACCTGGGCCGCGCCCTCGGCGCCGGTGTCCGGCAGCACCACCAGGAACTCCTCGCCGCTGTAGCGGCCCAGGGTGTCGGAGCGCCGGATCTCCATGCCGAGCCGCTGGGCGAGGTCGCGCAGCACCGTCCCGGCCCGGGCCCGGCCGTGCTCGGCGACCACCGCGTCGAACCCGCTGATCTCCAGCAGCAGGACGGCCAGCGGACGCGGCCCGTCCTGCTGCTCGTGCCGTTCGGCCCGGCGGGCCCGGTCGATCTCCCGGTCCAGGGTGAGCTGGAGGTGCCGGTAGTTCCAGACGCCGGTGACCGGGTCGCAGGAGGCGGTGCGCTCCAGCTCGGCGCAGCGGGACTCCAGCTCGGCGACGCGCTCGCGCAGGGCGCCCTCGCGCCGCGCCGAACGGGCCGAGCCGCGCCGCAGCCGACGGCCGAGGACGGCGGCGCCGGCCAGCGCGGGGGCGCTCAGCACGGCCAGGGCCTGGACCAGCAGCGGGGTGGACATCGGGGGGCGCCTTCCGCGTGTCAGGCTCTGGGCGTCCCGGTCACACGGGCGTCGGGCATCCAGAGCGGTCGTGGTCGGAACGGTCGAGGTCGAGCGGTGGAGGAGCGGTGGACCATCCCATGCACAACGAGAAGAGCGAGCTGAGGACACGGCTGTTGTCCGAACGGCGGGCACTGCCGCCCGGGGCCCGGGAACGGGCCGCCGAGGCGCTGGCCGGGCACGCCGGCGAGCTGGCGGCCGCGGCGGCCACGGTGGCGGCGTACGTCTCGGTGGGCGCCGAGCCGGGCACCCGACCGTTGCTGGACGCGCTGCGGGCGCGCGGGGTGCGGGTGCTGCTGCCGGTGCTGATGGCGGACAACGACCTGGACTGGGCGCCGTACGCGGGGCCCGAGGCGCTGGCCCCGGCCGGGCGCGGGCTGCTGGAGCCGGTCGGCGGACGGCTCGGGCCGCAGGCGGTGACCGAGGCGGGCCTGGTGCTGCTGCCGGGCCTCGCGGTGGACCGCCGGGGGCTGCGGCTGGGGCGCGGCGGCGGCTCGTACGACCGGGTGCTGGCCCGGCTGGAGCGGGCCGGCGCGCGGCCGGTGCTGGCGGTGCTGCTGTACGAGCACGAGCTGCTGGACCGGGTGCCGGCCGAGCCGCACGACCGGCCGGTGGACCTCGCGCTGACCCCCTCGGGCACCCACCGGCTGGGCTGAGGGGGCGGACGCCGACGGCCCCGCGCCCCGGGATTCCGGGGGGCGGGGCCGTCGGGACCGGGCGGCGTCAGCCGTTGGTCAGCGTCAGCTTGTGCTTGGTCGCCTTCTCGACCGCGTCCGGCGAGTAGGCCCAGGTGAGCAGATCACCCTTGAGCCAGACGTCGGTCTGGTCGTTGTAGTTCTCGTGGAACGCGTGCCCCGAGGCGCCGCCGACGTTGACCCAGCGGGAGGCGTCGAGGTCGTTCAGGTCGATCACCATGCGCATCGACGGGATCCAGTCGACCTGGTACCCGGCGGCCGCGTTCCAGCCCGCCGCGTCGACCGCCGCCGAGCCGCCGGAGAGGCGGTACGGGCCGCGGTTGAGCAGCTTGCGGACGGCGCCCGAGGCGATCGAGGAGTCGTCCGAGCCGAGGGTGCGCTCGCGCAGCTCCAGCTTGTGCAGCCGGCCCCAGCTCCAGGTGGTGATGTCCTTGGTGAGCAGCGAGGTGAGCTCCTGGCGGGCGTTGGTCATCGCCTCGCGCAGCAGGTTGTCCAGGCCCTTCTGCTCCTTGTGCTGGGAGTCGATGTACGTCCACCAGGAGCTGTCGGGCTTCTCCAGCTGCTGGCGGACCACCTCGGTCCAGCGGTCGCCGCCGTCCGGCTGGGCGCGGCCCGGGTCGCGGGTGCCGCACTCGGTGACGATCTTCGACTTGCTGTCCGGCTTGGTCGGGTCGGCCTGCTGGCGCACCAGCAGGCAGTTGCCCTCGGCCCGCAGGTCGGCCGGGAACTTCTGGCCGAAGGCGAGGGTGAGCAGCTGGCGCCAGACGCCGTTGTAGTAGGCGGCGGCGGCCGAGTCGGCGTCCTGGTGGTAGTTCCAGTCCTTCAGCAGGTCCTGGGCCTCGCGCACGTAGGGGTCGTCGATCTCGACCTTGAGCAGCATCGGGACCAGCGTCTTGGCCAGGATGCTGGTGTTGTCGAGCTGCATCTCCTGCATGTCGTCCGGCGAGATCTTGCCGTTGTTCTTCAGCCGGGCCTCGATCTGGTCGGTGATCTCCTTGGCCCGGGTGCCGTACTCCCAGTCGCTGGTCAGCGCGTACTTGTACGAGGGGTCGACCACGGCCTGGTTGGCGGTGACGATGTAGCCGCTGGCGGGGTTGAGGCTCCACGGCAGGGCGCTGAACGGGACCGGGTCCTTCTTCCACTGGTAGGCGGAGTCCCAGCCCGGCGCCGGGTAGCGGCCCTTGCCCTCGCCGCGCACCGGGATGTAGCCGGGGGCCTGGTAGCCGATGTTCTTGGCGTCGGCGTAGATGAGGTTCTGGGCCGGGACGGCGAAGTCCGCGGCGGCCTTCCGGAAGTCCTCCCAGCCCTTGGCGCGGTCGAGCGCGAAGACCGCGTCCATGGTCTTGCCCGGGATCAGCGCGGCCCACTGCAGGGCGACGCCGTAGCCGCCGGTGCCGCGGTCCGGGGCGGAGGTGCCGTTGGGCGCGTACTTTCCGACGTTCTGCTGCTCGGTGCTGGGGTCGGAGATCAGCGGGGCGCCGGTCGCCGTGGTGCGCACGGTGATGGTGCGGTCCTCGCCGCCGGCGACCTTGATGGTCTCCTTGCGGAGCTCGAACCGCTCCTCCTTGCCGTCCACCAGGTAGGTCTCCGGGCCGGTCACCTTCTCAAGGAAGAGGTCGGTGACATCGGCGCCGAGGTTGGTGAGGCCCCAGGCGATGTCCTTGTTGTGGCCGATGACCACCCCGGGCATGCCGGCGAAGGTGAAGCCGGAGACGTCGTACTGGCAGGTCGGCGAGACGGTGCGGCAGTGCAGGCCCATCTGGTACCAGACCGAGGGCAGGCCGGGGCCGAGGTGCGGGTCGTTGGCCAGCAGCGGCTTGCCGGTGGTGGTGTGGCTGCCGGCGACCACCCAGGAGTTGGAGCCGATGCCCTGGCCGTTGCGGCCGAGCATCTCGGGCAGCGCGTCGATCCGGTCGGTGACGTCCTTGAGCACCGCCTTGGTGGCGGCAGCGCCCTGGGCGGTGCCGGTACCGGTGCCGGTCGTGCCGGTGCCGCCGCCCGCCGGGGTGGAGCCGTCGGCCGGCTTGTAGGCGGTGCCGTTGACGGTGCCGGTCTTCACGATCGTGCCGTTGCGGGCGAACGGGTAGTCCGGGTACAGCTCGTCGATCTTCTCCGGGCTGAAGTCCTGGGCGAGCAGCGAGCGGTCGATCTCCTCCTGGAGGTTCCCGGAGAGGTCCCAGGCCATCGCCTTGAGCCAGGACACCGAGTCGACCGGGGTCCACTGCTCGGGCTCGTAGTCACCGTTGACGACACCGAGCAGGCCGTACTCCAGCGAGGCGGAGGAGCCGCCCGGGTGCTCGGCCAGCCAGGCGTTGACGCCGTCCGCGTACGCCTGGAGGTTCTTCTTGGTGTCGGCGCTCAGGACGGTGTCGAACTCCTTCTGCGCGACCTGGCGCCAGCCCATGGTGCGGATCATGGCGTCGGTCTCGACCTGGCTGTCGCCGAACATCTCGGAGAGCCGACCCGCGGTGATGTGCCGGCGGACGTCCATCTCCCAGAAGCGGTCCTGTGCCTGGACGTAGCCCTGGGCGCGGAAGAGGTCCTCGGAGGTGTCGGCGTAGAGCTGCGGGATGCCGTTGGCGTCGCGCTTGACGTCGACCGGCGCGCTCAGGCCCGCCAGCTTGACGGTGCCGTCGACCTCCGGGAAGGACGCACGGACCGCGGCCACCCCCCGGTAACCGCCGTAGCCGGCGCCGGCCACCAGCAGCACGACCAGCACGATCACGATCAGACGGGCGCGCCGGAACTTCTTGGAGCGGGGCATCTGGGTCCTTGCGGTCCTCACTGGGGGGCGGGCGGACATGTCAAGAGCACGTAGCCGTGACAGAGCACCACATTAGGCCGCCCCGGCTGGCGGCCGTGCACGGGGGACGCTCACGGTGGGATCGGAGGAGGCCGGAAACGGGAGGTGACGGAGCCGGTGAGAAGCAAACTTAAAGATATGGCAAAATGTTAGACTGAGTAACGATCCGCAAGGGGAGTAATCGGTGCTTCCCCGCGCCGCCCCTGTCGGTACCCCGTCCGCCCCCTGCCACGCCCGAGGTGCCCCTGCGTGAATGTCGACCACCTGAACCAGCTGCTCCTCGAGTTCTCCGTGATCCTGCTGGTCGCGGTGGTCGCCGTGCGGGTGTCCACGAAATCGGGCCTGCCAAGTCTGCTGATCTATCTCGGCATCGGCGTGGCGCTCGGCCAGAACGGCCTGGGCATCTCGTTCAACAACGCCGAGCTCACCCAGGTGCTGGGTTACGCGGCGCTGGTGGTGATCCTGGCCGAGGGCGGCCTCAAGACCAACTGGCGCGAGGCGAGACCGGTGATGCCGGCCGCCACGGTGCTGGCCACCGTCGGCGTCGGGATCAGCGTCGCCGTCACCGCGGCCGGCGCGCACTGGCTCGTCGGCCTGGACTGGCGGACCTCGCTGCTGCTCGGCGCGATCGTCTCCTCCACCGACGCCGCGGCCGTCTTCTCGGTCCTGCGGACGGTGCCGCTGCCGCGCCGGCTGACCGGCCTGCTGGAGGCCGAGTCCGGCTTCAACGACGCGCCCGTGGTCATCCTGGTCGTCGCCTTCGCGACCGTCGGCGCGCACGACTCCTGGTACGTCCTGCTCGGCACAATCGTCGCCGAACTGGCGGTCGGCCTGGCCATCGGCCTCGTGGTCGGAAAGCTGGGCGCGTACGGCGTCAAGCACGTCGCGCTGCCGTCCTCCGGCCTCTACCCGATCGCCGTGATGGCGCTCACCGTGCTCGCCTACGCCGGCGGCGCGCTGCTGCACGGCTCCGGCTTCCTCGCCGTCTACGTCAGCGCGGTGGTCCTCGGCAACGCCAAGCTGCCGCACGGTCCCGCCGTACGCGGCTTCGCCGACGGCCTGGCCTGGATCGGGCAGATCGGCATGTTCGTGCTGCTCGGCCTGCTCTGCACCCCCGAGTCGATGGGCTCGGCCGTGGTGCCCGCCCTGGTGATCGGCGCGGTGCTGGTCTTCCTCGCCCGGCCGCTCTCGGTGGTGCTGACCCTCACGCCGTTCAAGCTGCCGGCCCGCGAGCAGGCGCTGCTCAGCTGGGCCGGACTGCGCGGGGCGGTGCCCATCGTGCTGGCCACCATCCCGCTGGTCTCCGGCGCGCCGCTGGCGCAGGAGGTCTTCAACATCGTCTTCATCCTGGTCGTGGTCTTCACCCTGCTCCAGGGCCCGACCCTGCCCTGGGTCGCCAAGGCGCTGCGGATCGGCGAGGGCTCGATGGGCCAGGACCTCGACATCGAGTCCGCGCCGCTGGAGAAGCTGCACGGGCACCTGCTGTCGGTCGCGCTGGCGCCGGATTCGAGGATGTCCGGCGTCGAGGTCGGCGAGCTGCGGCTGCCGACCGGCGCGGCGGTGACCCTGGTGGTGCGCGAGGGGAGCAGCTTCGTGCCGGACAAGACCACCGTGCTGCGCGGCGGGGACGAGCTGCTGGTGGTGACCACGGACGAGGTCGGCGAGGCGGCCGAGCGGCGGCTGCGGGCCGTCGACAAGGGCGGCAAGCTGGCCGACTGGCTGAACGGGCGCGACGGCTGAGGGCCGCACCCGATGTTCACCCCGGCGTCACGGGACACGTTTGGACCGGTCCTGTAAGGTCGGGGTGAGCGCGTCTTCTACGCGCGTAAATGCTTTCATCGCTGACACACCAACCCCAGCATCTGCCTGATGCAGAGTTGGCGCGACCGCTCGGCGGCCGCGGTCCGGCCCCGGCTCACCGCCGGACCGGCCCGGTATCTACCCCGGTCGACGCGCGAGAGGACGACTCTCGGCGCCGTCGGGGCCACCCCATGCCCTGCCGCGCTACCAGGCAGCAGGAAGGACCGACCGTGACGGCCCGCCGAACGGTCGACGGCGTCCAGGACGCCCGCAGCACCACCGCGCCCGGGGAGGGCGCCGCGCCCGCCGCCGCACCCGTCCGCGTCGGTTACGGGACGCTGCTGCGCACGCCCGGCGCCTGGACGTTCCTGGCCCCCGCGTTCGTCGCGCGACTGCCCTACGCGATGCTCGGGATGGGCATCCTGCTGCTCGTCAAGGACACCCACGGCTCCTACGGCACCGCCAGCACCGTCGCGGCGGTGGCCGCCGTCGCCCAGGCGCTGATCGGCCCGCAGACCGGGCGGCTCGCCGACCGGTACGGCCAGGCCCCGGTGCTCGTCCCCACCGTGGTGGTGCACGCGGTCTCGGTCGGCGCGCTGATCGCGCTCGCGCTCGGGCACGCGCCGGCCTGGAGCCTCTTCCTGGCCGCCGCCCCCGCCGGGGCGAGCGTCCCGCAGATCGGCGCCATGGTCCGGGCCCGCTGGATCGCCACCTTCTCCGCCGAGGGCGCGTCCGCCGGCTCCGCCGCCAGGATGAGCACCGCCTTCGCCTTCGAGTCCGTGACGGACGAGTTCACCTTCGTGATCGGCCCGATCCTGGCCGCCGCCGTCGCCACCTCGGTCAGCCCCTCGGCCGGGCTGGCCGCCGAGGCCGCGCTGACCCTGGTCGGCGGCCTGGCCTTCGCCGCCCAGCGGCGCACCGCGCCCGCCCGGGTGGTGCGCGCGCCCGGCGTCCGGCAGGCCTCCGCGCTCGCCTCGCCCGGCGTCCGGCTGCTGGCCGGCACCTTCCTCGGCGTGGGCGCCGTCTTCGGCGGCCTCCAGGTCTCGGTGAACGCCTTCGCCGACTCGGTCGGGCGGCACGGCGCGGCCGGCACCGTGTACGGCGTCTTCGCGGGCGGCTCGATGGTCGCCGGCGTGCTGTACGGCATGGTCGCCTGGCGGCGCCCCGTCCAGCAGCGGATGATCATCAGCTACGGCCTGCTGGTGCTGGGCTGCTCGACCCTGTGGGCGATGCCGAACCTGGTCGCGCTCTCGGTCGCCGGACTGGTCTGCGGCCTGGCCATCGCGCCGACCCTGATCAGTGGCTACACCCTGGTCGAGACGCTGGTCGAGGACGGCGCCAAGACCGAGGCCTTCACCTGGCTGACCGGCGCCATCGGCCTGGGCCTGGCGACCGGCGCGACGGCGGCCGGGCGGCTGGTCGACGCGCACGGGCCGTCGGTCGGGTTCCTGGTGCCGGTGGCCGGGGCCGGGCTGGGCCTGGTCGCACTGGTCGCGCTGCGCGGGCTGCTGGTCCCCGGGGGCGCGCGCCCGACGCCGGCCGCGGGCTGCGCCGAGCGGGGTGCGCCGGGCCGGCTGGTGGGCGCGGCCGAGGGCTGAGCGCGGTGGCCGGATCGGACACCACGCCGGACTCATCTCACATTCGAGTCGCTGGACTGATCCACCGGAATGCCGCATCATTGACCATCGTTAGCACTCATCAGGCGAGAGTGCCAGGAGGAAGACAAGTGCCCACGTACCAGTACCAGTGCACCGAGTGCGGCAACGGCCTGGAGGCGGTGCAGAAGTTCACCGACGAGCCGCTGACCACGTGCCCCGACTGCCAGGGACGGCTCCGCAAGATCTTCTCGGCGGTGGGCGTGGTCTTCAAGGGCTCCGGCTTCTACCGGACCGACAGCCGCTCCTCCTCCAGCAGCTCGGTGGGCGGGGGCTCGTCCTCGACCTCCTCGTCGTCGGCGTCCGGCTCCTCGTCGTCGTCCTCGTCGGGCTCCTCGACCCCCGCCGCGAGCCCCGCCCCGGCGGCCGGCTGAGCTTCGGCCGGACACCGGCACCGGCTTTCCGAAAGGCCCGTCGTTCCCGCTTCCGAGCGGGTGCGGCGGGCCTTTCGTCGTCTCCGGGGCCCTCGGCTCACCCGTCCGGGTGATGGTCCTCGTCCACAGGCCCGGGTTTTCCACAGGCCGGGAAAAGCGGCTTCCGGCGGGAGCGCGGGCGGCCCAGAGTGTCGGTCACCGGAACCCGAAGCCGATCCCCTGGAGGTGCCCGTGCGCACCGGTTCGCCCGCCCTGTCCCCCCGTCCGCTGCCGCTGCCGATCCCGCCGCTGCCCGCGCCGAGCGTCCCGCCCCGGCAGCCGGTGCCGCCGTTCCCGCCGATCGGCGGCCGGGCGGGTCCGCGCTGCCGCCTCCGGCGGGTGCTGCGCTACCGCGCCCCGGTCCCCGCCGTGCTGCTGCTGGCGGCGGCGGCCGTACTCACCCTCGGCCCTTCCTGGACCGGCCCGCCCGTGCCTGGGGCGGCGCCGCCGGTGGGCCGAACGGGTTGTCCGTCGGAAGGGGGAGAAAATCACCCGTGACCGGCGAACGACTCCGTCGTTCACGCGGCATGAAAGGCTTCAAGGAATTCCTGCTGCGCGGAAACGTCGTCGAGCTGGCGGTCGCCGTGGTCATCGGCGCGGCCTTCACCAACATCGTCAACGCCTTCGTCAAGGGCGTGATCAACCCGATCGTCGGCGCGTTCGGAGCCAAGGACCTCGCGTCCTACAGCTCCTGCCTCAAGGGTCCCTGCGAGGTGTCCGCCACCGGCGAGGTCACGACCGGCATCCTCATCCTCTGGGGCAACGTGCTGAGCGCGGCCCTCCAGTTCCTGATCACCGCGGCCGTCGTCTACTTCTGCCTGATCCTGCCGATGACCAGGTTCACCGCCCGGCGCAAGACGCTGGCCGAGGTCCAGGCGGAGGCCGAGGCCAAGGAGGTGCTGCTGCTCACCGAGATCCGCGACGCCCTGGTCACCCGGGCCGGCTGAGGCCCGGCCGGGCCCGGCCGTCAGTCCCCGTGGTGCGGCGGGCGCTGGCTCAGGTACCAGTCCAGCCCCCGGCCGCCGCTCGCCCCCGTCCCGGGGCGCTCGCCCCAGCCGGCGTCGGTGTCGTCCCGGGACTGCCGCTCCAGCGGGTCGCCGAAGACCAGCCGGGCCTTCGCCGCCCTCTTCGCCCTGTCCGCCGCCGTCCCATCCACCGACTTCTCCTCGGCCGACTTCTCCTCAGCCATCTTCGCCTCCACCGCTCTCGACCTTCCCCCGCCGTCGTTTCCCGCCTGCTGCCACCAGCCTAGAAGGCCGCCCGGCACGACGGCGGGTCCGGTGCGGAGCGCTCCGCACCGGACCCGCCGGCCATCGTCATCCCCGGTTCCGCGTCACGCGGCCTCGAAGCCCGCGTGGTCGGCGATCTTCTTCAGCTCGGCCAGCGCGTGCTTCTCGATCTGGCGGATCCGCTCACGGGTCAGGCCGTGCTGCTTGCCCACCTCGGTCAGGGTGCGCTCGCGGCCGTCCTCCATGCCGTAGCGCGACCGGATGATCGAGGCCGTGCGGTCGTCCAGCCGCCCGATCAGGCCGTCCAGCTCCTCACGGCGCAGCATGACCATCACGGCGTCCTCCGGGGAGGTCGCCCCGGTGTCCTCGACCAGGTCGCCGAACTGGGTCTCGCCCTCGTCGTCGACCGACATGTTCAGGCTGACCGGGTCACGCGCCCAGTCCAGCACGTCCTTGATCCGGGCCTCGGTGGTGTCCAGCTCGGCCGCGATCTCGGCGGGCTCGGGCTCCCGGCCCAGCTCCTTCGACTTCTCCCGCTGCACCCGCCGGATCCGGCCGAGCTCCTCGACCAGGTGGACGGGCAGCCGGATGGTGCGCGACTGGTCGGCGATCGACCGGGTGATGGCCTGGCGGATCCACCACGTCGCGTAGGTGGAGAACTTGAAGCCCTTGGCGTAGTCGAACTTCTCCACCGCCCGGACCAGGCCGGCGTTGCCCTCCTGGATGAGGTCGAGCAGCGGCAGGCCGCTGCGCGGGTAGCGCCGGGCGACGGCGACCACGAGACGGAGGTTGGACCGGATGAAGACGTCCTTGGCGCGCTCGGCGTCCTCGGCTATCGCCTCCAGCTCCTCGCGTCGCACGCCCTCGGGAAGCCCGTCCTCGTCCAGCAGGTGCTGGGCGTACACGCCGGCCTCGATCCGCAGCGAGAGCTCGACCTCCTCGGCGGCATCGAGCAGGGGCGTCCTGGCGATCTCGTCGAGGTACATGCCGACCAGGTCACGGTCGGCCTCAAGGTTGGTCGGGCGGGCCGCGCGAGTCCGGTCGGCCCTGTCGCGAACGACGGCACGGGTGGCCATGCTTGCTCCCTTTGCTGGTGTTGCCGCGGTCTGGCTGCCTGCCCGGAGAGGGCAAGAAGTGCGGGCCCCGCGGGGCTCACACGTAACGATCCAACGAACAGAATCCGGACAACATTCCCAAGTCGCTCAGATTCTTCCGGCGATGCAGTATCCTGCCCGCTCCCGCCCCCGATTCGGACGCTGGGTGACCGCCCGGGGACCGACCGCCCTCACCGGCGCACCCCCGCGCGCGCCCCCGTTCCGCACAACCCCGCCGGGCCCGAGCGCGTTCCCGCGCAGGGCTCGCCCACACCCCGGCGCACGCAGGTCCTCCGCACAAAAGATGCCAAATCGCTATCGCCGCGGCGCACGATCGCCCCGGGCGGCTGGGAAGGTGTCAGCCATGCACCTGACCAACAGCTCGCCCTCCATCACCCCGCGTGATCGCCACCTGCTCCGGCACGCGGCTCTCGCGGTCTGCTGCGCCGTGCTGTTCGCCGTCCTCACGGCTCTGGTGCAGACCGGCTGGCGCCCGCTCTCCCGGCTCGACCACGAGCTGATCGACGACCTGCACCGCTTCGCGGCCGGTCACACCGCGTGGACCGCCTCGGTCCAGCTGTTCTCCGACGTCGGCGGACCGGCCACCATGCGCTCCGTGCTCGGTGCGGCCGCCGTCTGGCTCTGGCTGATCGGCGCCCGGACGCTCGGCGGCTGGGTCGCCGCCCAGACCCTGGTCGGCTGGGGCGGCCAGTGGGTGCTGAAACTGTCCTTCGGCCGTCAGCGCCCCACCTTCTCCGACCCCGTCGCGCACGCCGGCGGCCCGGCCCTCCCCTCCGGCCACGCGATGGCCTCCGCGATCGCCTGCGCCGTCCTGGTCGGCCTGCTCTGGCCCCGGGCCGGGCGGACCGGCCGGATCACCGCCTGCGCGGTCGCCGTGCTGACCGTCCTGGGCATCGGCGCCTCCCGGGTCTTCCTGGGCGTCCACTGGCCCAGCGACGTGATGGCCGGCTGGCTCGCGGCCGGCATGGTCCTCGGCAGCGTCACCGTCCTCGTCGAACTCGCCCGCCCCGGCGCGCTCGCCCGCGACTTCCGCCGGGTGAACTGGCGCACCCGCCCCCGCGTCCAACGGGTCCTGGCCTCCCCGCCCCGCCCGCCCAGGGACCCCGCCGCCCGCACCCCGGACCCCGCCGCCGACCACCCCGACGGCCTGCTGCGCTGACGCCCCCTCACCCCGGTGAGAACGCCGCGGGCCCCCTCGGTCGCAACCGAGGGGGCCCGCATTCACGTCATCCGCCGTGTCCGGCGTTGTGCCCCAGGCAGGATTCGAACCTGCGACACCGGCTTTAGGAGAGCCGTGCTCTATCCCCTGAGCTACTGAGGCGGGGACGACCGCTGACAGCCTAGCGGATCGGGGGCGGAGCGGTGGGCGGTACGGCCCCGGGCGCCCGCCCCGGGCCGGGGGTGCCCGAGTGGGCGAGCGACCGCCGACGGTGGGTCAGGCGGGGCAGGGGCGGGCGGCCCGACCTGAGCGGACGCGGCTAGCCTGGAGGAACGGAGCCCTCGGACCGACGGGCCCGGGGCCCCCGGCAAGGGGAGAGAACGGGGGCGGCAGATGGCGTCGGGTGACCGGTGGGACCGGGGCCCCGTCCGCCTCGCGCGGAAGGCGGCCGGGCCGGTGGTGTGGCTCGCGCCGGCACTGGTCATGCTGGCGGTGGGCGCCTACCGGCTGGGTACGCCCGCGCTGTGGCGGGACGAGGTGGCGAGCTGGGTCTCGGCCACCCGGCCGATCGGCGACCTCCTTCGGATGCTTCAGCACGTCGACGCCAGCAACGGCGCCTACTACGTCCTGCTGCACGGCTGGACCGCCCTGTTCGGCGACTCGGAGATCGCGCTGCGGCTGCCCTCCGTCCTGGCGATGGCGGGGGCGGCGGCGTTCACCGCGCTGACCGCCGAGCGGCTGTTCGGCGGCCGGGTCGCGGGCGTCTGCGCCGGACTGCTGTTCGCGATGGTGCCGCTGGTCTCCCGGTACGCCCAGGAGGCCCGCTCGTACGCCCTGGTGACCTGCGCCGTCGCCGCGGCGACCTGGTTCCTGCTGCGCGCGATGGAGCGGCCGGTGCTGCGCCGGTGGGTGCCGTACGCCCTGGCGATGGCGGTGGCGGGCGCGGCGCACCTGGTCTCGCTGAGCGCCCTGGCCGGCCAGGCGGCGCTGGTCGCGCCGTACCTGTGGCGGGCCACCGGTACGGCGCGGTGGCGACTGCTCGCCCGGCTCGCGCTGGTGCTCGCCGCGCTGGGCGCGGCGGTGCTGCCGGTGGCGCTGCTGGGCCGGGAGCAGTCCGAGCGGCAGCTGGGCTGGCTCGGCCGGCCGACCCTGGACCAGCTGTGGCACTTCGGCGAGCCGCTGTTCGGTTCGGCCCGGGTGTTCCACGTCTTCCTGGTGCTCTCGGCGATGGCCCTGGTACTGCCGGGCCGGCGCGGCCCGGCGCTGCGGCTGCTGCTGCTCGCGGTGCTGCCGGTGCTGGCCGTCTGGGGGTTCTCGTTCGGCCCGACCTCCTACTTCCTCGACCGGTACCTGCTGTTCACGGTGCCCGCCTGGGCCGCGCTGGCCGGCTGCGGGATAGGGGCGGGCTACGCGGCGGTCACCGCGGCGGCCCGCCCCGGCCGGACCCCTCCGGAGGTGCGGGCGGCGGGCCTGCTGCTCGCGGTCGGCGTGGTGGCGGTGGCCGGGGTGACGGCCCTGCCGACGCAGTCCCTGGTGCGCTACGCGGGCTCGCACGCGCAGTCCAAGGAGCCGTACCGGGAGGTGGCCCGGCTGATCGCGGCCGGCTACCGGCCGGGGGACGGGCTGGCCGTACCGCTCGGCAACCAGGCCTGGTCGATGGTCGGCCCCGGCGTCTCCTACTACCTGCCGTCCGGCGTGCGGCCGTATCCACTGTTCGAGGAGACCGACGCGGTCCGGGCCGAGGACCTCTTCCCGGTGCCGTGCCCGCGCCCGGCCGAGTGCACCGGCCAGGGCGGCCGCGTCTGGCTGGTCGTGCTGGGCAACACCCCCGACCCGCTGACCGCGCTGCCGCCCGCCCAGGCGGACGCGCTGCGGGCCCGGTTCGGAACACCGCGGCAGGTGACGCCACTGGGCGGGATGACGCTCTCCCTGCTGGACGGGACCGGCGCCGGGCGCTGAGCCGCCGCTCGGACGGCCCGGTCGTCCGGGGTGCGCCGGGCCGGGGGCCGGGCGACCATGGAGCCCGGCGACCACGGTCGGGAGGACGGCGGGTGAGCGAGCAGCCGGACGACCGGGGTCACCAGGACGACCGGGACCATCGGGACCACCGGGACGACTGGGGCGGCCGGGAGGAGCCGGACGACAACCGGGACGGGCGGCGGGCCACCCGGTGGCGGCACCGGTCGGCCGCCCTGGCCGGCTCCGCCCGCGGACTGCCCGAGCAGGTCCCGCTGGTGGGCCGGGCGCTGCGCCAGCTGCTCCGGGTCAACCTGCTGGACTCCGCGACCCGGCTGGCCGCGCAGGCCTTCCTCAGCGCGCTGCCCGCGCTCTTCGTGGTGGCGGTCTTCACCCCCGCGGCGGTCCGCGACGGCGTGGTGCACTCGCTGCGCAAGGAGCTGGGCCTGGAGGGCCCGGCCGCGCAGTCGGTGCAGCAGATGCTGGGGAGCGGGCACGAGCAGGAGACCGGCTTCGGGGTGGTCGGCGCAGTGGTGACCCTGCTCTCGGCGACGGCGCTCAGCCGGGCGATGCAGCGCGTCTGCGAGCGCTGCTGGGAGCTGCCCAAGGCGGGGACCAGGGTGGCCGCCTGGCGCTGGCTGGTCTGGCTGCTGGTCTGGCTGGTCTGCCTGGTGTTCCAGACCCCGGTCAAGGACGGCTTCGGGCTGGGCGCCTGGCTGGGCCTGCCGCTGACCTTCCTGCTCGCGACGGCGATGTGGTGGTGGACCCAGCACCTGCTGCTGGGCGCCCGGGTGCGCTGGCTGCCCCTGCTGCCCGGCGCGGTGCTCTGCGGCGTGGCGGTGGCGGGGATCGGGGTGGCCTCGCGGGTCTACCTGCCGGGCGCGATGAGCCGCAGCATCGGCCAGTTCGGCCCGTTCGGCGTGGTGTTCACCGGCCTGTCCTGGCTGATCGTGGTGTTCACCGCGCTGACCCTGGCGATCGCGCTGGGCAGGGTGGTCGCCGAGGAGGAGACGGTCGCGCGGCTGCTGGGCTCGCGCACCGCGCCCGGAGTGTGGGGCGGCCCGCGGTTCTGAACGCGGACCGCCCCCACCAGAGCCCAACGGACGGGGCTCAGCGGGCGCGCCTCACAGCGCGCGGGTCAGCCGGGAGGCGATGGACGGCGGGGCCAGGTCCGACTGGAGCACGACCGGCACCTCCACCCGGTTGTCGCCCTCGCCGGTGCGCAGCACGCCGACCTTGGTGCCGGCCGCCACCTGGTGGCCGACCTTCAGCGGGTCCAGCACCAGGGTGCCGGTGATGCCCGGGAAGCCGGCCACCGTGAGGTCCTGGGCGGCGACCACCGGGACGGTGCCGCCGAGGCCGTCCTCGATCCGGCCGACCACGTCGCCCTGCTTGGCCAGGGTCTGCCCGGTGATCCCGTTCTGCGCGGCCTGGATCTGCTTGGCGCTGACGTTCTGCACCATCTTGAGGATGCTCGGCTCGGCGGTGGTCGCCGGCTGGCCCAGGGTGACGCCGAGGATCAGCCGCCGCACACCGGCGATCTCCTTGTACGCGGCCCACATCAGGCAGCCGCCGGCCGGGGTGCTGGAGCCGGTCTTGACGCCGATGATGCCGTTCTTCGGGGAGATCAGGGTGTTGGTGTTGGAGATCTTCTGATTGTTGAAGGTGGTGTCCGGGGTGGAGACGATCTGCCGGAAGATCTCGTCCTCCATGACCTCCCCGGCCAGCTTCAGCTGGTCCTTGGCGGTGCTCTTGGTCTCCGCGTTGAAACCGGCCGGGTCGGTGTAGGTGGTGTTGGCCATCCCGAGCCTGGCGGCGGCGTCGTTCATCTTCCTGACGAACGCCTCCTCCGACCCGGCGTCCCAGCGGGCCAGCAGCCGGGCGACGTTGTTGGCGGAGGGCAGCATCAGCAGCTCCAGTGCCTGGTACTGGCTGATCTGCTGGCCCTCGGTCAGGGTGACCCGGGACTCGTCGACGTTGCCGGACTCCTGGGCGGCCTGCTTGTCGACGGTGATCTTCGGGCCGGCCTCCCCCTTCTTCAGCGGGTGCGCCTGGAGGATGAGGTAGGCGTTCATGACCTTGGTGACGCTGGCGATCGAGGCCGGCGTCTCCGGGCCGGAGCTGCCCAGGCTGCCGATGCCGACCACCTCGGCGGCCGACTGCCCCTTGGCCGGCCAGGCCAGGTCCAGCGGGTCGCCTGCGAAGCCGAAGCCGCCGTTGGCGGTCATCCGCACCTTGGCGTCCGGCAGCGGTCGCAGCAACTGGGCGGTGACCACGGCGCCGAGCACGACGGCGAGGAAGAGCGTCCAGATGGTGATCCGCTTGAGCGCGCGGCGCAGCGGCGAGACCGGCCGGCCGTTGAGCGCGGCCAGCACCTCCATCGCCTCGGAGGTGGATTCCGGGAAGGGCAGCGGCGCGGGCGCCGGGGCCGGCAGCGGCTCGGGCTGCGGCAGCGGGTCGGGCACGGGCAACGGCTCGGGGGCCGGGGCGGGCTTCGGCTTCGGCTTCGGGGCCGGCACGGGCAGCGGCTCCGGGCCGGGGACCGGCTCCGGCTCGGGCAGGGGCTTCGGTTCCGGGTGCGGCTCGGGGGCCGGCTCCGGGACGGTGTCCGTGTCGGGGGCGGCCGCCGCGGCTCCCGTCGCAGCGGCGGCGGGGAGGCGCAGGACGCGGGTCCGTTCGGCGTTCTCCCGCTTCTCGAACTTCTCGGCCCGCGCGGGCGCTTCGCCCTCCACGGCGGGGGCGTCGTCGGGGCCGGCCGGGCCTTCGCCATCGTCCGCGGGGGCTGTCCGGATGGCGAGACGGGGGTCGGGTCCCACGGGGCGGTCCGGCGTGCCGGGCCCGGCCGCGTCGGCGGGCTCGCGCACCTCTTCGGGCAGGCGAAGGGCGGTGGTCGCGTCGTCGGCGGGCACCCGCAGGGTGGTGGTGGCATGTTCGGCCGGCAGCCGCAGTGCGGTCGTCCGGTTGTCCGCATCCCGGACGCGCAGCTGCACGGTGGGCCCGGGGCGGGCCGCCTGCGCCGCCGTCGCGTCGCCGGCCGCGTCACCCGAGCCCTCGTCACCCGAGCCCTCGTCACCCGAGCCCTCGTCGGCGGCGTCCGCGGCGGCCTCGTTCGCGGGGCCCGAGGCGTCCGCCGGCTCCTCGCCGGCCGGGCCCGCGCCCGGGTCACCGGCGTCGGCGGCCACCCGGTCCTGCCCGGGCTCCCCCGCCCCCGAGTCCGCCACCGGGGCCTCCGACGGGACCGCCACCGGGACCGCCGACGGCGCGGCCGTCTCCTCGGCCGCCGGGGCGGCACCGGCCCGTTCGCCGTCCCGCTCCCGCGCCCGATCGCCGTCCCGCAGCACCCTGTCGGGGGACTCGCCCACGTAACCCAGCCTCCTCAACGCCCGGCGGGGCACCGGCCAACCCGTATTTCGGGAAGCCGGCACCCCGCCCCGTGTACCTGTACAGTCTCCGCCACCGGCGACCGGATCCGGTCGCCCACACCCCGCCCGACCGGCGGTTATTGCCGCGGCACGGCCGCACCGCGGCCTGTTCAACGGTCAGACGCCGGGCCCGGCACGGCCGGTTCCCCCGCCCGATCGCAAGGTCACGATTCGGAGGCGTACTCGACAAGCCCGTGTGAGAGGCGTCACGCTGTTTCCCATCCACGCGGGGAGGCTTGGATGGGCAAGAGCCGCAGAACTGTTCCCGAGGAGCTCTTGCTGCTCGCTTTGGACCCGGCCACGGGTACCACCGCGCAGCCGCAGACCCTCGACCTCGGACTCGCCGGGGCGCAGCTCGTCGAGCTGTCCCTGGCCGGACGGATCATTCCGGAGGGCGACCGGATCGCCGTGGTGCTGCCACGGCCGACGGGCGACCCGACACTCGACCACGCGCTGGAACTGCTGCGACGACGCGGCAGCCCGGTTCGCGCGGCGCACTGGATCGGCGGGCCCCGGCTGGGGCTGCGGCAGACCTACCTGGCGCACCTGGAGCGGTGCGGCATGGTCACCGCCGTGCCCGGCCAGGTGTGCGGGGTGCTGCCGACGACGCGCTACCAGGCGTCGGACGACTGCACCAACGCCGCGATCAAGCAACGGCTGGACACCGCGATCCGCACCGGCGTGCCGCCGGACCCGCGGACGGCGGCGCTCGCCGCGCTGGCGCACTCGGTCGGGCTGGGCAAGCACCTCTACCCGGGCAACGAGGGCCGTTCCTCGCGCTCCCGGCTGCGCGACCTGATCCGGTACGACCCGCTGGGCGGGATGGTCGCGCACGCCGTGATGGATGTGCAGAACGGCCTGCCGAGCCAGCAGAACCGTTCCGCCCAGGCCGGACCGGCCGCGCCGGGCGCGGGCGGTCGGGCCGGACAGCGCGCGGCGGCCGGGCGCGGCAGCGGCGGCGGACGGGTCGCGGCGTCCCGCGTCGGAGTCCGCTGACGGCTCCGCGGCCCCGCGGCCGACGGGACCGCGCGGCGCGCGGGACCCCGGGGCTCCGGGGCCGACGGGCCGGACGAAGCACTCCCGTACGCCGGGCGCGGACCGGCGCGCACAGCAGCGCACACCACACTGCTCGCGCCCTACGGCGGCGCCGAGCAACCGGCAGCACCCGGCAGTGAGAAGGGGCGGTCGCCCGCGACGGAAGTCGCCGGGCGACCGCCCCTCCGCCGTCCCCCAGCCGGTCCGGCCCCACCCGGACCCCCGGCCGCATACCGCCCCCGCACGTGCCACCAGCACCTGCGCGGTCCCGGGGCCGCACTCGCACCACATCCGTCACACCGCCGCACCACCACCGGACAGAATCGTGGCGCCTCTACCACTCGGGGGCGCTCGCTGTCTCACCGAAGCGCTTTTCCGATGATCTGTTCTACTGCGCTCCCGTGATTTCCCGGCGCCGACCTGATCCGGGGTGACATGCTGCTCACCATCAGGGGGTTGATCCAGATTTCCACCGTGTTCCGAGGACTTCCGTTCCGACGATCACCAGAGGTCCGACCGGAGGCCGACGTGTCCGCGAACATCAATCCCACGGTGCGCCGGCGCCGCCTCGGCGCGGAACTGCGCAGGCTCCGCGACCAGGCCGGGATGACCGCGGAGGAGGTGGCCGGCCGGCTGATGGTCTCCCAGTCCAAGATCAGCCGACTGGAGAACGGCCGCCGCAGCATCAGCCAGCGGGACGTCCGGGACCTCTGCGACGTCTACAACGTCGCCGACGAGGCGATGCGGGCCAGCCTGATGGAGATGGCCCGGGAGTCCCGGCAGCGCGGCTGGTGGCACGACTTCAACGACATGCCCACGCCCTACAGCGTGTACATCGGCCTGGAGGCCGAGGCCTCCTCGATCCGCGCCTACGAGTCCTCCTTCGTGCCCGGGCTGCTGCAGACCGAGCAGTACGCGCAGGCCGTGGTCGAGGGCACCCAGCCGGACACCGACGCGCTCGCCGTCCAGCGCCGCGTCCAGGTCCGGATGAAGCGTCAGGACCGGGTCAACGGCGACAGCCAGCTCGGCAGCCTGTGGACCGTGATAGACGAGGCGGTGCTCCGCCGGGAGGTCGGGAGCAAGGAGGTGATGGCCCACCAGCTGAAGCACATGCTGGAGCTGAGTCAGCGCCCCAACATCACCATCCAGGTCATCCCGTTCTCGCACGGCGCCCACCCCGGTATGACCGGGACATTCTCCCTGCTGGAGTTCCCCGAGTCAGCCGATTCCACAGTTGTCTACTTCGAAGGGGTGACGAGCGATCTCTACCTGGAGAAAGAGGCCGACGTGCGCCGCTATACCAGTCTCTACGACCACCTGCGGGCAGCCGCGCTCGGGGTGGCCGAGACCCGGACACTGATAGCCGACATTGAAGAGGGATACCACGGATGAGCACCACCTTCGAGAACGGGACGAGCTGGCGCAAGAGCAGTCACAGCGGCGGCAACGGCGCCTGTGTGGAGATCCGCGTGCCGGCCGCCGACCTGGTGGCGGTCCGCGACTCCAAGGACCCACAGGGTCCGCAACTGCGCTTCTCCGCCGAAGCCTGGAACGCGTTCGCCGCCGACGCGGGCACCGGGGTGTTCGGCGGGTTCTGATCCGCTCCGTACCGCTTCTCGGCCAGGTGCCCGTAGCGGTGTCCACCGCCCTTTCCGGGCGGCGGCCACCGCTACGGGCATCTTCGCGCCCATGGGCATGCCCACGTCAACAGAGTCTCAGCCGAGCACCGGGTAGCGGGCCGCCCAGGCCGCGCCCTCCGCGCTGTCGGCGCTGTGCAGCTCGGGCCCGTGCATCAGCTCCAGGACGAAGTCGTCCGCCAGTTCCAGCAGTGCCCCGCGCCCTTCGAGACCCGCCACCAGACCGGGCGGCAGCGCGGTGTCGCCGTGCAGCACCCCCAGCAGGTTCCCGCAGATCGCGCCGGTGGAGTCGCTGTCCCCCGAGTGGTTCACCGCCAGCAGCAGCCCGGAGCGGACGTCGTGCGCGACCAGCGCGCAGTACACCCCGATCGCCAGCGCCTCCTCGGCGACCCAGCCCTCCCCCAGCGCCTCGACCCGCTCGGCGGACGGCTCCCCCGCCCGCACCGCGTCCAGCGCCGCCCGCAGCGCCGCCGTGGTCTCCTCGTGCGCCGGCCGCTCGGAGAGCAGCGCGAGCGCCAGGTGCACCCCCTCCTCCAGGGTGCCGCCGCGGGCCGCGGTCTGGACGATCACCGCCAGCGCGCCGGCCGAGAGGTAGCCGGTGGGGTGACCGTGGGTCAGCACCGAGCACTCCACCGCCAGCTGGAACACCAGGCCCGGCTCCCAGGTGGTCAGCAGCCCGAACGGCGCCGCCCGCATCACCGTGCCGCAGCCCTTGGAGTGCGGGTTCTTCGGCGTCTCCAGAGTGCCGAGCCGCTCGGCGTCCGGACCGGAGAGGCCGGACAGACAGGCCTGGCCCGGCGCGCGCTGGGCGTACAGCCACTCCTCGCGGCCCAGCCAGCCGAGGTCGGCGCGCCGCTCGTCCGGGCCCCAGTCCCGCTGGGTGGCGGCCCAGCGCAGATAGGCGCGGTGGACGTCGGTGGGCGGGTGCCAACTCCCGGTGTCCCGGCGGATGTGCGCGCGGATCAGCCCGTCGAGGGTGAACAGCACCATCTGCGTGTCGTCGGTGACGGCGCCGAGCCGCCCGTACGCGGGGACGTACCCGGTGACGCCGAGCGGGCCGTGCGCGGCGCGGATCTTCTCCAGCGACTCGAACTCCACGCCCGCGCCGAGCGCGTCCCCGACCGCCCCGCCCAGCAGGCACCCCCGCACCCGGCTGCGGAAGTCCTGCTGCTGGGCGCGTGACCACAGTGGCATCACGACGGGCGCCTTTCGTCCGGGTTCGGGCAGGGTCGCGCGACGCACGGCCGGTCGCGCGCCCTCGCACTGTATTCGAATGCCCGAACGGCACGGCAGGGTTCCCGCTCCACCGGATCGCCACCGGATGTTCCGCCGTCCTTCGGGCGCCCCGGGTTTTGCCCGCTCACTCCACCAGCGGCAGCAGCTCCGGCAGATGCCCGTCCGAGGCCAGCGCGGCGGCGAGCCGTTCGGCCGGCACCTCGCCGTAGGTGGTGGTGCGCTGGCGGTGCGGACGCCCGGCCGCCTCGGCGATCGCCCGCAGCTCCCGGACCGACTTGTAGCTCCCGTACGCCGACCCGGCCATCCGCGAGATGGTCTCCTCCATCAGCGTGCCGCCCAGGTCGTTGGCGCCCGAGCGGAGCATCTCGGCGGCGCCCTCCGCGCCCAGCTTCACCCAGCTGGTCTGGATGTTGCGGATGTGCGGGTGGAGCAGCAGCCGGGCCATCGCGACCACCGCCCGGTTGTCCCGCGCGGTCGGGCCCGGCCGGGCGATCCCGGCCAGGTAGACGGGGGCGTTGGTGTGGATGAACGGCAGCGTCACGAACTCGGTGAAGCCGCCGGTGCGCTGCTGGATCCCGGCGAGCAGCCGCAGGTGGCCCACCCAGTGCCTGGGCGTGTCCACGTGCCCGTACATCATCGTGGACGAGGAGCGGATGCCCAGCTCGTGCGCGGTGGTGACGACCTCCACCCAGGTCGCGGCCGGCAGCTTGCCCTTGGTGAGCACCCAGCGGACCTCGTCGTCGAGGATCTCGGCGGCGGTGCCGGGGATGGAGTCCAGGCCGGACTCCTGGGCGCGCCGCAGCCAGTCCCGGATCGACATCCCGGTCCGGGTCGCGCCGTTGACCACCTCCATCGGCGAGAAGGCGTGCACATGGATGCCGGGCACCCGCTCCTTCACCGCGCGCGCGATGTCGAAGTAGGCGGTGCCGGGCAGGTCCGGGTGGATGCCGCCCTGCATGCAGACCTCGGTGGCGCCGACCTCCCAGGCCTGCGCGGCCCGGTCGGCGACCTGCTCCAGCGAGAGGCTGTAGGCGTCCGCGTCGGTGCGGCGCTGGGCGAAGGCGCAGAACCGGCAGCCGGTGTAGCAGACGTTGGTGAAGTTGATGTTCCGGGTGACGCAGTAGGTGACCTCGTCGCCGACCGCGTCCCGGCGCACCGCGTCGGCGATCCGGCAGAGCGCGTCCAGCGCCGGGCCGTCCGCCTGGAACAGCGCCAGCGCCTGCTCGTCGGTCAGCCGGACCGGGTCGTCGGCGGCCACCGCCAGGGCGGCCCGGACCTCGGCGTCCAGCCGCTCCGGCGCGCCGGCCGGGCCGGGGACGGCCGAGGCCGCCTGCTCGCGCAGCACCTCCCAGTCGCCGTAGACGTCCTCGAAGTCGGCCCGCCGGTCGCCGGTCCGGCCCTCGGTGTCGATGGTGCTGTGCAGATCGGTGCGGCCGTAGGAGGCCGGCAGGTCCTCCGGCTCCTGCCAGGGGTGTCCGGTGACCACCGCGTCGGGCCGGGCCAGGCCGGTCTCCGGGTCGGCGAGCGCCCGGACGTGCGGCAGCACCCGCGGGTCCAGCCAGGGCTCGCCGTGGCGGACGTACTCAGGGTAGACGGCGAGCCGCTCGCGCAGCTCGAAGCCGGCCGCGGCCGAGCGCTCGGCCAGCCTCTCGATCTGCGGCCAGGGGCGTTCGGGATTGACGTGGTCGGGGGTCAGCGGGGAGACCCCGCCCCAGTCGTCGATGCCGGCCGCGATCAGCCGCTCGTACTCGCCGTCCACCAGGTTCGGCGGCGCCTGGAGGCAGGCGGACGGGCCCATGATGTGCCGGGCCACCGCGACGGTGGCGACCAGCTCGTCCAGTTCCGCGTCCGGCATGCCGCGCATCGCGGTGTCCGGCTTGGCGCGGAAGTTCTGCAGGATCAGCTCCTGGACGCCGTGGTAGGCCCGGGAGACCTTGCGCAGCGCGAACAGCGACTCGGCGCGCTCCTCGTGGGTCTCGCCGATGCCGATCAGCAGACCGCTGGTGAACGGCACCGAGCTGCGGCCGGCGTCCTCCAGCACCCGCAGCCGGACGGCGGGCTCCTTGTCGGGCGAGCCGTAGTGCGGGCCGCCGGGCTCGCTCCACAGCCGGGTGGCGGTGGTCTCCAGCATCATGCCCATCGAGGCGGAGACCGGCTTGAGCCGCTGGAAGTCCGTCCAGCTCAGCACCCCGGGGTTGAGGTGCGGGAGCAGCCCGGTCTCCTCCAGGATGCGGATCGACATGGCGCGGACGTACGCGATGGTGTCGTCGTACCCGTGCGCGTCCAGCCACTCGCGGGCCTCCGGCCAGCGGTCCTCGGGCTTGTCCCCGAGCGTGATGAGCGCTTCCTTGCAGCCGAGTTCCGCGCCCCGGCGGGCGACCTCCAGCACCTCGTCCGGGGACATGAACATCCCGTGTCCCTCGCGGCGCAGTTTGCCGGGAACGGTGACGAAGGTGCAGTAGTGGCACTTGTCCCGGCAGAGCCGGGTGAGCGGGATGAACACGCTCTTGGAGTAGGTGATGACGCCGGGCCGGCCGGCCGCGTCGAGACCGGCGTCGCGGACCCGGGCGGCGCTCGCGCAGAGGTCGCGCAGGTCGTCCCCTCTCGCCCGGAGCAGTACCGCCGCCTCGGTCACGTCCAGCGCGACGCCGTCCCGGGCGCGGCGCAGGGCGCGCCGCATCGCGTTGGCGGTCGGGGTGTTGGTTGCGTCCATGCCGCGACCCTACGCCAGTCCACGTACCCTCCTCGTGCGTTCGGAGGAGCCGACCCTGAGGAGGACTCAGGGTCGGCTGCGCCGGGAGACCGACCCCGAACCCACCCTGCGGGGCGATGACGCGGGCGTCCCGGGACCGTCTAATGGATACCCAGGGACGGTCGTTGACTGACGGAGGGGTTGGAACCATGACGGACGAGAGGGCGACCGCGGGCGGCGGCCCGGCGGACGAGTGGCAGGACGAGGCTCCCTACCGGTCGCGGCGGCGCACCCTGGTGCGGGTGGCCGTGCCCCTGGCGGTGACCGCGGCGATCGCCGCCGGGGTGGGGCTGGTGCCGGCGCTGGCGGACTCCTCGCCGCCGGAGCTGCCCGCGCTGACGGCGGAGCAACTGGTCGCGAAGGTGCTCGGCTCGGAGGCCCAGACGCTCTCCGGCACGGTGTCGGTCTCGACCGACCTCGGCGTGCCGGGGCAGCTGCTGGGCGCCGCGGCCGGCGGGCTGTCGGGCGGCGGGGCGGCGCCCGGCGGCGGGGACGGGCCCTCGGGCGCCGCGCCCGGGTCGAAGCTGACCGGCCTGCTCGGCGGCGAGCACACCCTGCGGGTCGCGGTGGACGGGCCGGAGCGCCAGCGGATCGGCCTGCTGGAGAAGCTGTCCGGGTACGAGCTGATCCGCAACGGCGACCAGGTCTGGGCCTGGGACAGCAGCACCAACGAGGCCGTGCACCTGACCGGCGCCCGGCCGGACGCGGCGGCGGACGGCCACCGGGGCGGGGCGCCGCTGACCGGCGTGCCGGCCACCCCACAGGAGGCGGCCCGGCAGTTCCTGACCGCGAGCGCCGGGTCCACCGCCGTCACCGTGGACGGCACCGCGACCGTGGCCGGGCAGAAGGCCTACCGGCTGAGCGTGAAGCCCAGCCAACCCGGCTCGACGATCGGCGAGGTGCGGATCGCGGTGGCCGCCGACAACGGGGTGCCGCTGTCGGTCGTGGTCAAGGGCACGGACGGCGCCACCGTGCTGGACGTCCACTTCACCCAGGTCTCGTTCGCCCGGCCGGGTGCCAAGACCTTCGAGTTCACCGTGCCCAAGGGCGCCAAGGTGACCGAGCAGAAGGCGTCCGGGGCACCGCGCGGCGAGGTGACGCCGGAGGAGGCCAGGGCGGCCGCCGAGGGCCTGAACGTGATCGGCGAGGGCTGGACGACCGTGCTCTCGGTGAAGCTGCCCGCCGGCGACGTGTTCGTCCCGGCCGAGGGCAAGGGCCCGCGCGGCCACCACGGCCCGGGCGCCGGCGCCGGCACGTCGCAGAACCCGCTGGCGCTGGCCAAGTCGCTGGGCAAGCCGGTCGCCGGCGGCTCGCTGATCAGCACCAAGGTGGTCAATGTGCTGGTCACCGACGACGGCCGGGTCTTCGCGGGCGCGGTGACCCTGCCGGTGCTGCAGAGTGCGGCCGGGGTGAAGTAGTGGCCCAGGCTCCCGTCACGGGGGACGTTACGGAGCCGGCCGGGGGGCCGGGCGCGGTGGCGCGCCCGGCCCCCGGTGCCGCTTCGCCCTCCCGTACCTCCGACGACGTGATCAGGACCAGGGGTCTGACCAAGCGCTTCCGCGGCGGCCAGCTCGCCGTGGACGGGCTGGACCTGACCGTCCCCCGGGGCTCGGTCTTCGGCTTCCTCGGCCCCAACGGCTCCGGCAAGACCACCACCATCCGGATGCTGATGGGCCTGATCGCCCCCAGCGCCGGGGTGGCGACGGTGCTCGGCGAGCCGATGCCGCGGTCGGTGGCCTCGGTGCTGCCCCGGGTGGGCGCGCTGATCGAGGGGCCGGCGCTGTACGGCTTCCTCTCCGGCCGGGACAACCTGGCCCGGTTCGACGCCGCCGACCCCACCTCCGACCCGCGCACCCGGCAGCGCCGGGTCGCCGAGGCGCTGGACCGGGTCGGCCTGGCAGCCGCGGCCGGCAAGAAGGCCAGGGCCTACTCGCTGGGCATGAAGCAGCGGCTCGGCCTGGCCTCGGCACTGCTCCAGCCGCGCGAACTGCTCGTCCTGGACGAGCCCACCAACGGCCTGGACCCGCAGGGCATGCGGGAGATCCGGGCGCTGGTCCGGGAGGTCGCGGCCGAGGGCACCACGGTCTTCCTCTCCTCGCACCTGCTGGACGAGATCGAGCAGGTCTGCAGCCACGCCGCGGTGATGTCGCGCGGCCGGCTGGTGGTGCAGGGCACCGTCGCCGAACTGGCCGCCCGGGCCCGGGGCCGGCTGGTGGTGCGGACCCCGGACACCCACCGGGCCGGCGAGGTGCTGCTCGCCCACAAGGTCACCGAGGTGCGGATCGGCGACGGCCGGGTGGACGGCGACGTCGGCGCGCTGGCCGAGGAGGCCCTGCCCGGGCTGGTCGCGGCGCTGGTCGCGGCGGACGTCCGGGTGCACGGCTTCGGCGTGGAGCGGGGCACATTGGAGGACGCCTTCGTGGCGCTGACCGGGGAGGGCTTCGATGTCGCGGGCTGAGGCGGTGCCGGCGGTCGCGGCGGCCGGCGCGGAAACGGCGCACGGGCGGCGGCCGCAGACCGCGGCCGGCTTCCTGGCGCTGTTCCGCAACGAGCTGCTGCTGACCTTCCGCCGGATGCGGACGATCGTGCTGCTGGGCATCCTGGCGGTGCTGCCGGTGCTGATCGGCGTGGTGGTCCGGATCGAGACGGACGGGCCGCGCGGCGGCGAGGGCCCGGCGTTCATCGCCCAGGTCACCCAGAACGGTCTGTTCCTGGTGTTCACGGCGCTCGCGGTGGCGCTGCCGGTCTTCCTGCCGATGACGGTCGGTGTGGTCGCCGGGGACTCGGTGGCGGGCGAGTCGGCCACCGGCACGCTGCGCTACCTGCTGGTGGCACCGGCCGGGCGGACCAGGCTGCTGGCCGCCAAGTTCACCGCCGGGCTGGTGTTCTGCCTGGCGGCGACGGCGACCGTCGCGGTGGCGGCGGTGATCGCCGGAACGGCGCTGTTCCCGGTCGGGGACGTCACGCTGATCTCCGGCGAGACCATCGGCCTGGGCCAGGCGCTGCTGCGGGCGGTGCTGGTGGCCGCGGTGGTGGCCGCCTCGCTGGCCGGGCTGGTCGCGATCGGGCTGTTCGTCTCGACGCTCACCGGCAGCGGCATCGCGGCGATGGCGGCCACCGTCGGCCTGGTGATCACGGTGCAGATCCTGGACAGCTTCCCGCAGCTGCACGCGATCCAGCCGTTCCTCTTCACCCACCACTGGCTCACCTTCGGCGACCTGCTGCGGGAGCCGATGTACTGGGACGGGGTGCTGAAGAACCTCGGGCTGCAGGCCGCCTACGTGGCGGTGTTCGGCTCGGCGGCCTGGGCCCGGTTCACCTCGCGGGACATCACCGCCTGACCGGCACCGCGTCCGCGCCGACGCCGGGAACCGCGCCGGCAGCGGCGGCCGTCCGGGCCCGGACGGCCGCCCGGTCGGTCCGCAGCCGGCGCAGCGCGTCCCAGGTGAGCACCGCGAGCGCCGCCCACACCAGGGCGAAGCCGGCCCAGCGGGCGGGCGGCATCGACTCGTGGAAGACCGCGATGCCGATCAGGAACTGGAACACCGGCGCCAGGTACTGGAGCAGGCCGAGCATGCTCAGCGGCACCCGGACGGCGGAGGCGCCGAAGAGCAGCAGCGGAACGGCGGTGATCACGCCGCTGAGCAGCAGCAGCCCGGAGTGCCCCCAGCCGTACTCGCCGGCCACCGTGTGCCCGAAGGTGCCGCGGCCGGTGACCTCCAGGTAGACCAGGTAGCCGAGGGCGAAGGGGAACAGGAAGGCGGTCTCTGCGGCCAGGCTCTCCAGCCCGCTCAGCCCGACCGTCTTCTTCAGCAGCCCGTAGGTCGCGAAGGACAGGGCCAGGGTCAGCGCGATCCACGGCAGCCGCCCGTAGCCGACGGTCAGCACCGCGACCGCGACGGCGCCGATGCCCACCGCCACCCACTGGGCGGCGCGCAGCCGCTCCTTGAGCACCAGCACGCCGAAGGCGATGGTGACCAGCGGGTTGATGAAGTAGCCGAGGCTGGTCTCCACCACGTGCCCGGCGTTGACGCCCCAAATGTAGACGCCCCAGTTGACCGAGATCACGGTGGCGGCGGCGCCCAGCATGGCGAGTCGGCGGGGCTGGCGCAGCAGAGGGCGGATCCAGCCCCAGTGCCGCTGGGCGATCAGCAGCAGGACGACCGCGACCAGCGACCAGACCATCCGGTTGGCCAGGATGTCGTCGGCGGCGCCGGGCTCCAGCAGCGGCCAGAAGAGCGGGAACAGGCCCCATATGCCGTAGGCCGCGAAGCCGTACCAGAGGCCGCGTCCGGCCTCCCGCTGGGTTATCTCTGGCATGGACCGTCTGCCCTCCGCGCGCGCGAGTGTCGAGCCGACGGTAGCGGGCACGGCGGCGACTGTCATCTCCGTATTCGGTTTTTGGTCATGACATTGCCGGGCGGGAGCGCGCGCCACCGCCCGCGGCGGGTGCCGCGGGCGGTACCGGGGACCGGGGGTCAGGCACCCAGCGCGGCCTTCACGCTCTGCGCCAGCGGGACGGTCGGGCGGCCGATCAGCCGGGCCAGGTCGCCCGGGGTGCCGGCCAGCTCGCCGCGCGCGATGCCGGCGTCGACGTCGACCAGGATCTCCGCGAAGCCCTCCGGCAGGCCGGCGCCGACCAGGATCCGCAGGTGCTCCTCCGGCGTGACCGGGTGGAACGCGACCGGCCTGCCGGAGGCCAGGGCCAGCTCGGCGGCCAGCTCCGGCAGGGTCCAGGCGGCGTCGCCGCTCAGCTCGTACACCGCGCCCTCGTGACCCTCGCCGGTGAGCACGGCCACCGCCGCGTCGGCGTAGTCCCGGCGCGGGGCGGTGGCGATCCGGCCGTCCTGGCCGGCGCTGCCGACCACCGCGCCGCGCTCGACCGTGCCGGCCGCGTCGCCCAGGTAGTTCTCGGTGTACCAGCCGTTGCGGAGCAAAGCGAAGGGCAGCCCGGACTCGCGGATGACGGCCTCGGTGGCCTTGTGCTCGTCGGCCAGCTTGAAGGTGGCCACACCCGGGGCACTGGTGTACGCGAGCAGGGCGACCCCGGCGGCGCGCGCCGCCGCGACCACGGCGGTGTGCTGCGGCACCCGGCTGCCGATCTCGCTGCCCGAGACGAGCAGCACCCTGTCGCCGGCGGCGAAGACGCCCGCCAGGCTCTCCGGGCGGCTGTAATCGGCCACCCGGACGGCCACGCCGCGCTCGGCGAGGTCGGCAGCCTTCTCGGCGGAGCGGACGACCACGGCCACCTCGCTCGCGGGGACCTTGGCCAGCAGGCCCTCGACGACGAGGCGGCCGAGCTGTCCGGTGGCTCCGGTGACGACGTACATGGTGCTGCTCCCTGGGGTGGTTGTCCGTTGAACTTCCTGCTTCGGAACTCACCCTAGGGGTGGCACTAACCTTTCGAAAGTACGCACTTCAAAGTAGGGTACTGACATGCAGGTAATGAACACCGCGCCCGGGGCGGCCCCCGGCGCCCCGGTCGGCCCACTGCCGCCGCCCGACGTCTTCGACCGGATGTGCCCGTCCCGGGGCGTGCTGGAACACGTCACCAGCCGCTGGGGCGTGCTGGTGCTGGGCGCGCTGCACGAGCGCGGCTACCGCTTCAGCGAACTGCGCCGACGGATCACCGGGGTGAGCGAGAAGATGCTCGCCCAGACCCTGCAGACCCTGGAGCGCGACGGCTTCGTACTGCGCGAGGCCCACCCGGTCATCCCGCCCCGGGTCGACTACAGCCTCACCCCGCTCGGCCGGGAGGCCGCCCGGCTGGTCGCCGAACTGGCGCACTGGACCGAGGAGCGCGTCCCCGTCGTCATGGCCGCCCGCGACGAGTACGACTCCCGGGGGCGGTAGGCCTACCCCTGGTCCCGGTGCCGCTCGATGAGGGCGGCCAGGCCGTCCAGCACCCGGGCCAGGCCGAAGGCGTAGGCGTGGTCCGGGTCGTACGCGCCGCCGTGCGCCTCGCCGGCGGCGGCGCCGACCCGGGCCGCGACGGGGTGGCGCTCGGCGTCGAAGACCCGGGCGAGCAGTTCGGCGTTGGCGGCCCACCACTGGGCGTCGGTCATCGCGCTCTCCTGGCGGGCGGCGCGCTCGTCCGCCGCCATCCGGGCGCAGGTCTCCACGAAGCCCAGCAGATGGGTGAGCGCGGCGTCCAGCTCGACGTCCGGCAGCCCGGTGCCCTCCAGGGCGCGCAGCTCGTACTCGTACTTGGCCATCAGGCCCGGCCCCAGCGGCGGACGGCTGGTGGAGACCGCCACCGTCCACGGGTGGGCGCGGTGCAGGGCGCGGTTGTCGTCGGCGACGGCCGCCACCCGGGCCCGCCAGCCGTCACCGCCGGGGGCGCTGCGGGGCATCGCCGCGTAGACGGTGTCCAGCATCAGGTCGAGCAGCTCGGCCTTGCCGGGCACATAGGTGTAGAGCGCCATCGGCGAGAACCCGAGCTCCTGGGCGACCCGGCGCATGGTCACCGCGTCCACCCCCTCGGCGTCCGCGATCCGGATCGCGGCGGCGGCGATCTCCGTCGGGGACTTCGCCTGCCGGGGCCCGCGCCGGCCGGGCTTCTCCTGCGCCGACAGGCCCCAGAGCAGCGCGAGCGTGCGCGCCGGATCCCCGGCACTGCTGCGGTCATTGGCCATGGAGCCGATCCTTTCACGTCGCGCCCGCCGGTACGGTCGGGACCGTGAACGCCGCCGACCCCGACCCGCTGCCGGGCACCGACACCCGCGAGGCCGTCCGCCCCCGGGTGACCTGCCGCCGCTGCCACCGCCCGCTGCACGACCCGGAGTCGCGCATCCTCCGGCTGGGCCCCGAGTGCCGCGACCCGGCCGAGCGGGTGGCCCGCCACGACGTCGACCAGGACCCGCTCCCCGGCCTGGACTGAGAACGCGACCCCGTCGTGTGACCGAGATCACTGCCCCCAGATTCTCCGTACTATGTATAGTGTACTTCGTACGGGATAACCGCCGACGAGAGGTTCACCGAACATGCAGATCAACTCCTCCGCCGTCTCGCTCACCGTCGAGGACGTCGAGGCGTCCGCGTCGTTCCTGCGGGAGCACTTCGGCTTCGCCGAGCAGATGTCCGCGGACGGCTTCGTCTCCCTGGGGCACCCGAGCGCCGGGGTGAACGTGGTCTTCCTGAAGCGCGGGATCGAGGTCCTGCCGGAGGGCTTCCGCGACGAGGTCGCCGCCGGGCTGATCCTGGCCTTCGTGGTCGACGACGTCGCCGCCGAGGAGGCGCGCCTGCGGGCGGCCGGCGTGAAGATCACCATGGCGCTGCGCGCGGAGCCGTGGGGCGAGACGCTCTTCCAGGTCACCGACCCGAACGGGGTCGTGGTCCAGCTGGTGGAGTGGGCCGAGCAGCGGTAGCGGCACGGAGAACAGGCGGCGCCCCCGGCCGGGAAGGGCCGCGGGCGCCGCGCTTTCGTCGCACCGGACGGGCTCAGTCGACCGTCCAGGTGTCGCCGCCCGCGATCAGCGCGGCCAGGTCGCCCTCGCCGCGGTCGGTGGCGGCGGTGGCCAACTGGTCGGCCATCAGCTCGTCGTACACCGGCCTGCGGACGTCGCGCAGCACGCCGATCGGGGTGTGGTGCAGGGTGTCCGCGTCGGCGATCCGGGAGAGCGCGAACGCGGTGGACGGCCCGGCCGCGCGGGCGTCGTGGACCAGGACGGCCGACTCGTTCTCCGTGGTGACGTCGTCGACGAACAGCTCGCCGTCGGCGCCGCGGAAGACGCCCCGGGCGCGGTCCGCGCCGAAACGGACCGGCTGCCCGTGCTCCAGCCGGATCAGCGCCTCGTCCCGGGTCCCGGCCTCCTTCAGCACCTCGAAGGCGCCGTCGTTGAAGATGTTGCAGTTCTGGTAGATCTCCACCAGCGCGGTGCCCTCGTGCTCGGCCGCCGCCCGCAGCACCTCCTGGAGGTGCCGGCGGTCGGAGTCGATGGTCCGGGCGACGAAGGTGGCCTCCGCGCCGATGGCCAGCGAGAGCGGGTTGAACGGCGCGTCCAGCGAGCCCATCGGCGTGGACTTGGTGATCTTCCCGAGCTCGCTGGTCGGCGAGTACTGGCCCTTGGTCAGACCGTAGATGCGGTTGTTGAACAGCAGGATCTTCAGGTTCACATTGCGGCGCAGCGCGTGGATCAAGTGGTTTCCGCCGATCGACAGCGCGTCGCCGTCCCCGGTGACCACCCAGACGCTGAGGTCCCGCCGCGAGGTCGCCAGGCCGGTGGCGATCGCCGGGGCGCGGCCGTGGATGGAGTGCACCCCGTAGGTGTTCATGTAGTACGGGAACCGGGAGGAGCAGCCGATGCCGGAGACGAAGACGGTGTTCTCCCGTCTGATCCCCAACTCCGGCATGAACGCCTGCACCGCGGCCAGGATCGCGTAGTCACCGCAGCCGGGACACCAGCGCACCTCCTGGTCGGTCTTGAACTCCTTGGCACTCTGCGGCGACTCGGCCTTCGGCACCAGCCGCAACGAGGGGAAGCGCTCGCTCATCGGTTGTCCTCCTCGTCCAGGGTGCCGATCGCCGCCCACAGCACGTCCGCCAACTGCGCGGCCTTGAAGGGAAGTCCGCGCACCTGGTTGTAGGACTCCGCGTCCACCAGGTACTTGGCGCGCAGCAGCAGCGCCAGCTGGCCCAGGTTCATCTCGGGCACGATGACCTTGTCGTAACTGCGCAGCACCGTCCCGAGGTTGGCCGGGAAGGGGTTGAGGTTGCGCAGGTGGGCCTGGGCGATCTCGCCGCCGTCGGCCCGGACCCGGCGGACCGCGGCGGTGATCGGGCCGTACGTCGAGCCCCAGCCGAGCACCAGGACCCTGGCCTCGCCGGAGGGGTCGTCGACCTCGGTGTCGGGCACGGTGATGCCGTCCACCTTGGCCTGCCGGGTGCGGACCATGAAGTCGTGGTTGGCCGGGTCGTAGGAGATGTTGCCGGTGCCGTCCTGCTTCTCGATGCCGCCGATCCGGTGCTCCAGGCCGGGCGTGCCGGGCAGCGCCCAGGGGCGGGCCAGCGTCTGCGGGTCGCGCAGGTACGGCCAGTAGGAGCCGTCCTCGCGGTTCGGGTCGGTGGCGAAGTCCGGGTCGATCGCGGGCAGTTCGTCGACCGCCGGGATCCGCCAGGGCTCCGAGCCGTTGGCCAGGTAGCCGTCCGAGAGCAGGAAGACCGGGGTGCGGTAGGTGACCGCGATGCGGGCCGCCTCGAGCGCCGCGTCGAAGCACTCGGCCGGGGTGGCCGGGGCCACGATCGGCACCGGGGCCTCGCCGTTGCGGCCGAACATCGCCTGGAGCAGGTCGGCCTGCTCGGTCTTGGTCGGCAGGCCGGTGGAGGGGCCGCCGCGCTGGATGTCCACCACCAGCAGCGGGAGTTCGAGCGAGACGGCCAGGCCGATGGTCTCGCTCTTGAGCGCCACGCCGGGGCCGGAGGTGGTGGTGACGCCGAGCGCGCCGCCGAAGGCCGCGCCGAGCGCCGCGCCGATGCCGGCGATCTCGTCCTCGGCCTGGAAGGTGCGCACGCCGAAGTTCTTGTGCCGGCTGAGCTCGTGCAGGATGTCGGAGGCCGGGGTGATCGGGTAGGAGCCCAGGTAGAGCGGCAGTCCGGAGCGGCGGGCGGCGGCGATCAGGCCGTAGGAGAGCGCGAGGTTGCCGGAGATGTTGCGGTAGCGGCCCGGCGGCAGCTTGGCCGGTGGCACCTCGTAGGACACCGCGAAGGACTCGGTGGTCTCGCCGAAGTTCCAGCCGGCCCGGAAGGCGTTGATGTTGGCCTCGGCGATCAGCGGCTTCTTGGCGAACTTGGTGCGCAGGAAGGACTCGGTGCCGCGGGTCGGGCGGTGGTACATCCAGGAGAGCAGGCCCAGCGCGAACATGTTCTTGGCCCGCTCGGCGTCCTTGCGGGCCAGCCCGCTGTCCTTGAGCGCCTCCAGGGTCAGCGTGGTGAGCGGCACCTTGTGCAGGTGGTAGGCCTGCAGCGAGCCGTCCGCCAGCGGGTCCGCGGCGTAGCCGACCTTGGCCAGCGCGCGCTTGGTGAACTCGTCGGTGTTGACGATGATCTCCGCGCCGCGCGGCAGGTCGGGGAGGTTGGCCTTGAGGGCGGCCGGGTTCATCGCCACCAGGACGTTGGGCGCGTCCCCCGGGGTCAGGATGTCGTGGTCGGCGAAGTGGAGCTGGAAGGACGAGACGCCCGGCAGCGTTCCGGCGGGGGCGCGGATCTCGGCCGGGAAGTTGGGCAGGGTGGAGAGGTCGTTGCCGAAGGACGCCGTCTCCGAGGTGAAGCGGTCCCCGGTGAGCTGCATGCCGTCGCCGGAGTCCCCGGCGAACCTGATGATCACCCGGTCCAGCCTGCGGATCGGCTTGGCGCCCCGCTGCTGTGGACCGACCGGCACGGCAGGGCCGGAGCGGCCCCCGCCGGGCCCGGAGCGGCCCTCGTCGCCGTCCGAGCCGTCCACTGCTTCTGACTGATCGACCTGACTGGTCACTGCCGCGGACCTCCTCGTGGGCACCAGCCGCGGGCGTGAGCCGTGTGCCCCGTCCGCCTGGTGCACCTCTCGCATCCTATGCGGGTAAGGATTGCCTTGGACGGAACTCCCCGATGCGGCGGAAAATCACCGCCGCGCCCTCGAAAAACGCCGCGAACGACCGGTTTGGACCCGCGGATGGACGGTTCGGTTCGAGTGCGAACACCCTCTTCGAAGGGGGCTTCGGCGAGCCGGTCAGGAATTCAGATAAGTGAGCACCGCGAGGACCCGGCGGTGGTCCCCGGGGCTCTGCGCGAGCCCCAGCTTCAGGAAGATGTTGCTGACGTGCTTCTCCACCGCGCCCTCGGAGACCACCAGCTGCTTGGCCACCGCGGTGTTGGTCCGGCCCTCCGCCATCAGCCCCAGCACCTCGCGCTCGCGCGGGGTCAGCCCGGCCAGCACATCGCCCTTGCGGCTGCGGCTCAGCAGCTGCTGGACGACCTCCGGGTCCAGCGCGGTGCCGCCCTCGGCGACCCGGACCACCGCGTCCACGAACTCGCGGACCTCGGCGACCCGGTCCTTCAGCAGGTAGCCGACGCCCCGGGTGGAGCCGGCCAGTAGTTCGGAGGCGTAGCGCTCCTCGACGAACTGCGAGAGCACCAGCACGCCGAGCTCCGGGTAGCGGCCGCGCAGGGTGACGCAGGCCCGCAGGCCCTCGTCGGTGTGGGTGGGGGGCATCCGCACGTCGGAGACCACCACATCGGGCAGCGCGCCGTCGGCGGCCAGGTCGTGGATGGTCTTGATCAGCGCCTCGCCGTCCGCGACGCCGGCCACGACCTCCAGGCCGCGGTCGGTGAGCAGCCTGGTCAGGCCCTCCCGCAGCAGTACGGAGTCCTCGGCGATGACGACGCGAAGCATGGCGGCCTTCCGGGTGGGCGGAGGTGCGGACACGGTGCTGACGGGTGTCAGTCTCCCCCATCCGCGCGCCCCTCGGGACCACGGGCGGCGATTCGCCCCGCCCGCTCCGGGCGGGGCCGCCGGGCCGTCACATGGTGCGGATGGCCACCGAGTCGCAGAGCGCCTGGAGCGCGTCCTTGGCCGGGCCGCCCGGGAGCGGGTCCAGCAGCGCGCGGGCCTCCTCGGCGTGCCGCAGGGTCTCCCGGCGGGCGTGCTCCAGCGCCGGGTGGCGGCGCAGCAGCAGCAGCGCCTCGGCGTGCAGTTCGTCGTCGGAGAGGTCCTTGCGGAGCAGTTCGCGCAGCCGGGCGTCGGCCGGGTCGGCCGGGTCGGCGGGCATCTGGCGCAGCAGCAGGGTCGGCAGCGTCTCCACGCCCTCGCGCAGGTCGGTGCCGGGGGTCTTGCCGGACTCCTCGCCGTCGCTGGCGATGTCCAGCACGTCGTCGGCCAACTGGAAGGCGATGCCGATCCGCTCGCCGAAGGCGCTCAGGATGTCGATCACCCACGGCTCGGCGCCCGCGGCCAGCGCTCCTATCCGGCAGGAGACGGCGATCAGCGAGCCGGTCTTGCCGGCCAGCACGTTCAGGTAGTGGTCGAGCGGGTCGTCCTCCGGGCCGGGGCCGGCGGTCTCCAGGATCTGGCCGGTGACCAGCCGCTCGAACGCGTCGGCCTGCAGCCGGACGGCCTCCGGGCCGAGGTCGGCGAGCACCTGGGAGGCGCGGGAGAAGAGGAAGTCGCCGGTCAGGATGGCGACCGAGTTGTCCCACCGCGAGTTGGCGCTGGGGGCGCCGCGCCGCACCGGGGCCTCGTCCATGACGTCGTCGTGGTACAGCGTGGCGAGGTGGGTCAGCTCGACGACCACGGCCGCCGGGATCACCCCGGCCGCGCCGGCGTCGCCGAACTGGGCGGCGAGCAGCACCAGCAGCGGGCGGAAGCGCTTGCCGCCGGCCTCCATCAGATGGCTGGCCGTGACGGTGATGAACGGGACGTCACTCTTCACGGCGTCGGTGAGCGCGATCTCCACCGCGTCCATCCCGGCCTGGACGTCGCGGGTCAGATCGCGGTCCTGCACGCTGAGCCCAAAGGGTCCCACGACGGTCACGAAGACCACTCCTCTGTCCCTGGTCGATCTAGCGGCCCGGTCCCTGAGTGCCGCCGCTGGCCATACAGGCAGGGTATCCGGTCGCGAGTGGATCACTGCACGGGCGTGCGGCTCTGTCATGCCAGGGCGTCCCCGCTGGCCAGCACGGATGCCCGAACGCCAGGTCCGGGCCGCGCGCGGGGGCGCGACCCGGACGGTCGTGGGAGCGGCCGGCCCCGACCTCTCGGCGGGGCGGCCGGCCGGGCCGTGTGCGGATGGTCAGCCGACGAAGAACACGGCCTTCGAGGCGAGGTCCAGGAAGTACTGCGGCAGCAGCCCGAGGCCCACCGTGACCAGGACGCCCACGCCGATCGCGGTCGCCGTGAAGGCGCTCGGGATGGCGACGGTCGGGCCGCCCGGCTGCGGGTCGGAGAAGAACATCAGCACGATGACCCGGATGTAGAAGAACGCCGCCACCGCCGAGCTGAGCACGCCCACGATCACCAGCGGGGTGGCCCCGCCGGCCGCCGCGGCCTGGAACACCGCGAACTTGCCGGTGAACCCGGAGGTCAGCGGGATGCCCGCGAAGGCCAGCAGGAAGAGCGCGAACACCGCCGCGACCAGCGGGGAGCGCCGGCCCAGGCCGGCCCAGCTGGAGAGGTGGGTGGCCTCGCCCTTGGAGTCGCGCACCAGGGTGACCACGGCGAACGCGCCGAGCGTCACGAAGGAGTACGCCAGCAGGTAGAACAGCACCGAGCCGACGCCCTGCCGGTTGCTGGCGATCACGCCGGTGAGGATGAACCCGGCGTGCGCGATCGAGGAGTAGGCGAGCAGCCGCTTGACGTCCTGCTGGGTGACGGCGAGGACCGCGCCGACCACCATGGTGAGGATCGCCACACCCCAGAGCACCGGTCGCCAGTCCAGCCGCAGCGCCGGGAAGGCCACGTAGAACAGCCGCAGCACGGCGCCGAACGCGGCCACCTTGGTCGCCGCCGCCATGAAGCCGGTGACCGGGGTCGGCGCGCCCTGGTAGACGTCCGGGGTCCAGGAGTGGAACGGCACCGCGCCGACCTTGAAGAGCAGGCCGACCGAGAGCATCGCCAGGCCCACCAGCAGCAGCGCGTCGTTCTGGGTCGAGGAGACCAGCGCCGGGGTCGGCAGCGCGTTGCCGGAGACGACGTCGGCGATCTCGCCGAGCCGCACGGTGCCCGCGAAGCCGTACAGCAGCGCGGTGCCGAACAGGAAGAAGGCCGAGGCGAAGGCGCCGAGCAGGAAGTACTTGACCGCCGCCTCCTGGGAGAGCAGCCGGCGGCGCCGGGCCAGCGCGCAGAGCAGGTAGAGCGGGAGGGAGAAGACCTCCAGCGCCACGAACATGGTCAGCAGATCGTTGGCGGCGGGGAACAGCAGCATGCCGCCGACCGCGAACATGGTGAGCGGGAAGACCTCACTGGTGGCGAAACCGGCCCGGATCGCCCCGCGCTCCTGCTCGCCGCCGGGCGTGGCGGAGGCCTGGGCGGCGAACGCGTCGGCCGGCGCTCCCCCGGCCTTGGGCTCCAGCCGGCGCTCGGCGTAGGTCAGCACCGCGACCACCGAGACCAGCAGGATGACGCCCTGGAGGAACAGCGCCGGGCCGTCCAGGGCGATCGAGCCCATCGCGATCGCGTCGACCTTGGTGGTGCCGTAGCCCTGGGCGGCGAGCACCAGGACGGCGACGAAGGCGCCGGCCAGGCCGGTCAGCGCGGTCACCACCTGGGCCCAGTGCCGCGCCCGCCGGGGCAGGAAGGCCTCCAGCAGGATGCCGGTCACGGCGGCGCCGAACACCACCAGCATCGGCGAGAGTTGGCCGTACTCGATGTGCGGTGCGGGAATGCTCTGGGTGCCGCCGCCGGCGGCGGCGAGCCATCCGGTGCTCACTTGTGCTCACCTCCTGAGCGGGCGGTCCCGTCCTGGGCGGTTCCGTGGTCGGCGACCGGGTGGGCCGGTGCCGGGTCGGTCTGGTGGACCTGCGAGAGGGTCGCGTTCACCGAGGGGTTGACCAGGTCGGTGAGCGGCTTGGGGTAGACGCCGAGCAGTACGGTGAGCGCCACCAGCGGCGCCACCACGGCGAGTTCGCGGGCCTTGAGGTCCGGAATGCCGCCGACGCCCTCCTTGACCGGGCCGGTCATGGTGCGCTGGTAGAGCAGCAGGGCGTACAGCGCGGCGAGCACGATGCCGAAGGTGGCGACGATGCCGATCGCGGGGTACCGGGTGAAGGTGCCGACCAGGACGAGGAACTCACTGACGAAGGGCGCCAGCCCGGGCAGCGACAGGGTGGCCAGGCCGCCGATCAGGAAGGTGCCGGCGAGTACCGGGGCGACCTTCTGCACGCCGCCGTAGTCGGCGATCAGCCGGGAGCCGCGGCGGGAGATCAGGAAGCCGGCCACCAGCATCCACGCGGCGGTGGAGATGCCGTGGTTGACCATGTAGAGGGTGGCTCCGCTCTGGCCCTGGCTGGTCAGCGCGAAGATGCCCATGATGATGAAGCCGAAGTGCGAGATCGAGGCGTAGGCGACCAGCCGCTTGATGTCCTTCTGGCCGATCGCCAGCAGGGCACCGTAGATGATCCCGATCACCGAGAGGACCAGGATCGCCGGGGCGAAGGTCTTCGAGGCGTCCGGGAACAGCCCGATGCAGAAGCGGAGCATCGCGAAGGTGCCGACCTTGTCGACCACCGCGGTGATCAGCACGGCGGTGCCGGCGGTGGCCTCGCCCATCGCGTTCGGCAGCCAGGTGTGCAGCGGCCAGAGCGGGGCCTTGACCGCGAAGGCGAAGAAGAAGCCGAGGAACAGCGCCTTCTCGGCGGCGCCGCTGAACTCCAGTCGGCCGTCGGCGACCGCGCCGGTCAGCGTCTGCAGGTCGAAGGTGGCCAGGCCCTGGTCCTGCGCGATCACGTACAGGCCGATCACGGCGGCCAGCATGACCAGGCCGCCGAGCAGGTTGTAGAGCAGGAACTTGACCGCCGCGTAGGAGCGCTGGCGGGCGGATTCGGGACCGCCCGCCCGGTCGCCGAAGCCGCCGATGAGGAAGTACATCGGGATCAGCATGGCTTCGAAGAAGACGTAGAAGACGAAGACGTCGGTGGCGTAGAAGGAGACGATCACCATCGCCTCCACCGCCAGGACCAGGGCGAAGAAGCCCTGGGTGCGGCGCCGCGCCTCGAAGGTGTCGCGGTCGGCGGCCCCTTCGGCGGCGGGCGCGGGCCGGACCGGGTCGGCGTCGCGCCAGGAGGCGAGCAGCACGACCGGCACCAGGACGGCGGTGAGCAGGGCGAGGACGGCACCGATGCCGTCCACGCCGAGCGAGAAGGTGATGCCGAAGGAGCGGATCCAGCTGTAGGACTCGGTCAGCTGGTAGCGCGCGCCGTCCGGGTCGAACCGCACGGCGGCCGTGCCGGCCAGGGCCAGGGTGACGGCGGAGAAGACCAGCGCCACCGTCTTGGCGGTCCGCCGCCGGCTCTCGGTGGTCCCGGCCGGCAGGGCGGCGGTCACCACCGCGCCGGCCGCCGGAACCGCGCAGGTGGCGGTGAGGAGGACACTCATGCCTCGGCCTCCTGACGACGTGTGTAATCCGGGTGCATCAGACGGACCTCATCAGGAGAGTCGTGGCGACCAGCACCAGCGTGCCGCCGAACATGGAGAGCGCGTACGAGCGGACGTGGCCGTTCTGGATCCGCCGCAGCCGGCTGGAGACGCCGCCGATGGTGGCGGCCAGGCCGTTGACGAAGCCGTCCAGGCCGCGGCTGTCGAAGTAGACCAGGGCCGCCGTGAGCGCCGAGCCGGGGCGGACCAGGACGGCGTGGTTGAAGTCGTCCTGGAGCAGGTCCCGGCGGGCGGCCCGGGTGAGCGGGGAGCCGTAGGGCGGCACCACCGGGACGGCGGAGCGGCCGTACACCAGGTACGCGAGCGCGACGCCGGCCACCATGCAGGCGCTGGTGAGCAGGGTGACGGTGAGTGCGCCGAGCGGCGAGTGACCGTGCTCGTAGCCGGTGACCGGCTCCAGCCAGCGCAGGAAGGAGTCGTTGAAGGCGAACAGCCCGCCGGCGAACACCGAGCCGACCGCCAGCAGGATCATCGGGACGGTCATGGTGCGCGGCGACTCGTGCGGGTGCGGCTCATGGCCCTCGGCGTCCGGCTGCCAGCGCTTCTCGCCGAAGAAGGTCAGGATCATCACCCGGGTCATGTAGAACGCGGTGACCGCGGCGCCGGTCAGGGTGCACAGGCCGAGGATCCAGCCCTCGGTGCCGCCCTTGGCGAACGCCGCCTCGATGATCTTGTCCTTGGAGAAGAAGCCGGACAGGCCCGGGAAGCCGATGATGGCCAGGTAGCCGAGGCCGAAGGTCACGAAGGTGACCGGCATGTACTTCCGCAGGCCGCCGTAGTGACGCATGTTCACCTCGTCGTTCATGCCGTGCATGACCGACCCGGCGCCCAGGAACAGCCCGGCCTTGAAGAAGCCGTGGGTCACCAGGTGCATGATCGCGAAGGCGTAGCCGATCGGGCCGAGGCCGGCGGCGAGGATCATGTAGCCGATCTGCGACATGGTCGAGCCGGCCAGCGCCTTCTTGATGTCGTCCTTGGCGCAACCGACGATCGCACCGAAGAGCAGGGTGACCGCGCCGACCACCACGACGGCGGTCTGGGCGTCCGGCGCCAGGTTGAAGATCGCCCCGGAGCGGGTGATCAGGTAGACGCCGGCGGTGACCATGGTGGCCGCGTGGATCAGCGCGGAGACCGGGGTCGGGCCCTCCATCGCGTCCCCGAGCCAGGACTGCAGCGGCACCTGCGCGGACTTGCCGCAGGCGGCGAGCAGCAGCATCAGGCCGATCGCGGTCAGCTTGCCCTCGCTCGCGCTGTCCGCGGTGGCGAAGACCGGCTCGAAGGCGAAGGAGCCGAACTCGACGAACATCAGCATGATCGCGATGGACAGGCCCAGGTCGCCGACCCGGTTGACGATGAACGCCTTCTTGGCGGCCGTCGCGGCGCTCGGCTTGTGCTGCCAGAAGCCGATCAGCAGGTACGAGGCGAGGCCCACGCCCTCCCAGCCGAAGTACAGCAGCAGGTAGTTGTCGGCCACCACCAGCAGCAGCATGGCCGCCAGGAAGAGGTTCAGATAGGCGAAGAAGCGGCGCCGGCGCTCGTCCTGCGCCATGTAGCCCACCGAGTAGAGGTGGATCAGCGTGCCGACGCCGGTGATCAGCAGGACGAAGGTCATCGAGAGCTGGTCGAGCCGGAAGGCGACGGCGGCCTGGAAGCCGTTCACCGGGATCCAGCTGAACAGGTGCTCGGTGACGGCGCGTTCCTCGGCGTCCCGGCCCAGCATGGACGAGAACAGCGCGAGGCCGAAGCCGAAGGACAGTGCGGCGAGCGCGGTGGCCAGCCAGTGGCCGAAGCGGTCGAAGGCACGGCCGCCGAGCAGCAGCAGGGCGGCGCCGGCCAGCGGAGCCGCGACCAGCAGCGGAATGAGAGAGTTCACCGAGGCCCTCCGCCTACAGCTTCATCAGGTTGCTGTCGTCGACCGAAGCGGAGTGCCTGGTCCTGAAGATCGAGACGATGATCGCGAGGCCCACCACGACCTCGGCCGCCGCGACCACCATGGTGAAGAACGCGATGATCTGGCCGTCCAGGTTGCCGTGCATCCGGGAGAAGGTGACCAGCGCCAGGTTGGAGGCGTTGAGCATCAGCTCGACGCACATGAACAGGACGATCGCGTTCCGCCGGATCAGCACGCCGGAGGCGCCGATGGTGAACAACAGGGCGGAGAGATAGAGGTAGTTGACCGGATTCACTCCGCCCCCTCCTCGTCGTGGTCGGACGCCGGGCGGTTCGCCGGCGCCGTGTGGTTGGCGGCCACCGGCTCCAGCGCCTGGCGCGGGCCGGTCACCGGCGGGCGCTCGGACGGCGGGCGGCCCAGCCAGTCGGCGGTGGTGGACTCCAGCTCGGCCATCCGGGCCAGCATCTCCTGGCTGACGTCGCGGATCTGGCCGCGCTCGCGCAGGGTCGCCATCACCGAGTCCTCGGCGATCGAGCCGTCCGGCAGCAGGCCGGGGATGTCCACCGCGTTGTGCCGGGCGTAGACGCCGGGCGCGGGCAGCGGCGGGACCTGGAGGTTGTCGGCGACCCGCTGGGCGGCCAGCTCGCGCTGGGTCTTCGGGGCCTTCACGTGCTCGCGGTGGGTCAGCACCATGGCGCCGATCGCCGCCGTGATCAGCAGCGCGCCGGTGACCTCGAAGGACCACACGTACTTGGTGAAGATCAGCCGGGCCAAGCCCTGGACGTTGCCCTCGGCGTTGGCCTCCGAGAGGCCGGCGAAGGTGTCCAGTTTGGCGTTGGCGATCCCGGCGACCAGCAGCACGCCGAAGCCGAGCCCGCAGAGCAGGGCGGCGAACCGCTGGCCCTTCAGCTGCTCCTTCAGCGAGTCCGCGCTGGTCACACCGACCAGCATCACCACGAACAGGAAGAGCATCATGATCGCGCCGGTGTAGACGACGATCTGCACCACGCCCAGGAACACCGCGCCCTGGGCCATGTAACAGACCGCCAGGGCGAGCATGGTGGCGGCCAGGCAGAGCGCGCTGTGCACCGCCTTCCGCATCAGCAGCATGCCCAGCGCACCGCCGACGGCGATCACCGCGAGCACCCAGAACTGGACGGCCTCGCCGGTGGAGGCCGCGCCGGAGACGGCGGCGAGGGCGACGGGGGCGGCGGTCACGACTGCGCCTCCCTCTCCCGCTCGGTGCGCTCCTGGAGCTCGGTGCCGGGCGCCGCCGCGGTGATCTCGCCCCGGTAGTACGCGCCCTCGTCGGCGCCCGGGAAGATCGCGTGCGGGGTGTCGACCATGCCCTCGGAGAGGCCCACCAGCAGCTGCTCCTTGGTGAAGATGAGGTCCTTGCGGGAGGAGTCCGCGAGCTCGTACTCGTTGGTCATGGTGAGCGCCCGGGTCGGGCAGGCCTCGATGCACAGGCCGCACAGGATGCAGCGGGCGTAGTTGATCTGGTAGACCGCGCCGTACCGCTCACCGGGCGAGTAGCGCTCCTCCTCCCGGTTGTCCGCGCCCTCGACGTAGATGGCGTCGGCCGGGCAGGCCCAGGCGCAGAGCTCGCAGCCGACGCACTTCTCCAGGCCGTCCGGGTGCCGGTTCAGCTGGTGGCGGCCGTGGAAGCGCGGGGCGGTGGGCTTCTTCTGCTCCGGGTACTGCTCGGTGAGCCGCTTCTTGAACATGGCCTTGAAGGTCACGCCGAAGCCGGCGGCCGGTCCGAGGATGGACGGCTTCTCGGCCCGCTCGGGCCGGTCGGACCGGTCGGACCGGGGGTTCTGGTCGGACGACATCTCGGTTCAGCTCCCTTCGGAATGGTCGGCCCCGTTGAGGGCGTCCTGGAGTTGCTTCGGGGCGCGGCTGCGCCGGCGCGGGACCGGCGGGAGCTGCTGGCCGGGCAGCGGGGGCACCGGATAGCCGCCGGCCATCGGGTCGAACTCCCCGCTCGGCGCGCCGTCCTCGGTCTCCGGCCGCCGCTTGACGACGTCCCGCAGCAGACCGAGCAGCAGCAGCGCGCCGACCGGGGCGCCGACGTACAGCACCACCTCGCCGAAGCCGTAGCCCTCGTTGCGCAGCGCCCGGACGGCGGCCACCATCACCAGCCAGACCAGCGAGACCGGGATGAGCACCTTCCAGCCGAGCTTCATGAACTGGTCGTAGCGGAACCGGGGCAGGGTGCCGCGCAGCCAGATGAAGAAGAACAGCAGCAGCTGGATCTTGAGGGTGATCCAGAGCAGCGGCCACCAGCCGTGGTTGGCGCCCTCCCAGAAGGTGGAGACCGGCCAGGGGGCCCGCCAGCCGCCCAGGAACAGAGTGGAGGCGACGGCCGAGACGGTGACCATGTTGATGTACTCGGCCAGCATGAACATCGCGAACTTCAGCGAGGAGTACTCGGTGTTGAAGCCGCCGACCAGCTCGCCCTCGGCCTCCGGGAGGTCGAAGGGCGCGCGGTTGGTCTCGCCGACCATCGCCACGATGTAGACGATGAAGGACACCGGCAGCAGCACCGCGAACCAGGTCGGCTGTTGCGAGGAGACGATCTCCGAGGTGGACATCGAGCCGGAGTAGATGAACACCGCCGCGAAGGACAGGCCCATCGCGATCTCGTAGCTGATCATCTGGGCCGAGGAGCGCAGTCCGCCCAGCAGCGGGTAGGTCGAGCCGGAGGACCAGCCCGCCAGCACGATGCCGTAGATGCCGACCGAGGCGGTGGCCAGGATGTAGAGCAGCGCCACCGGGAAGTCGGTCAGCTGCATCGGCGTCCGGGTGCCGAACACCGAGATCTCGTCGCCGGCCGGGCCGAACGGGATCACCGCGAAGGCCATGAACGCCGGGATGGCGCAGACGATCGGGGCCAGGATGTAGACGACCTTGTCGGAGCCCTTGACCACCAGGTCTTCCTTGAGCGCCAGCTTCACGCCGTCGGCGAGCGACTGCAGCAGGCCCCAGGGACCGTGCCGGTTGGGCCCGATGCGCAGCTGCATCCAGGCGACCACCTTGCGCTCCCAGACGATCGCCACGAGCACCGTGCCGACCAGGAAGGCGAAGCAGAACACCGCCTTCAGCAGGACCAGCCACCAGGGGTCGCGGCCGAAGAAGCCGAGCGTCTCGTACGCGGCGAGGTCGTACCCGGCCAGTGGGTGCGAGGTGGGGTTCACTTCTCCTCCTCCTCGGGCTCGACGACGTCCTGCGCCGGGGCGATGGTGACCAGGTGGCCGGTGGTGGTGCCGAGCGCGCGGTGGGCGCCGCCCGGGGTGGAGTTGAGCGGGATCCAGACCGTCCGGTCCGGCATCTCCTTGCTGATCTCCAGCGGCAGGGCGAGCGAGCCGGCCGGGCCGGTGAGCCGCAGCGCGGGGGCGCCGAGGGCGCCGATCTCCTCGGCGGTGGTCGGCGAGATCCGGGCGACCGCGCGGTGCCGGGTGCCGGCCAGGTGCGGATCGCCCTGCTGGAGCGAGCCGTTGTCGAGCAGCAGGCGCCAGCCGGCCAGCACCGCCTGCCCGGTGGCCGGGCGGGGCAGCACACCGGGATGGCCGGCCGGGGCGGCCGGGCGCTCGCCGGCCCAGGGCGCGAACCGGTCCAGCTCCAGCCGGGCGGCGCGGACGTCGGGCAGGCCGAGCCGGTGGCCCAGCGATTCGGCCAGCATGTTCAGCACCCGCAGGTCCGGGTGCAGATGACGGCCCATCTGCTGGTCCGGCTTGAGCGCGGCCTCGAACATCCGCACCCGGCCCTCCCAGTCCAGGAAGGTGCCGGCCTTCTCGGCGACCGCGGCCACCGGCAGCACCACGTCGGCGTGCGCGGTGACGGCGGACGGGCGCAGTTCCAGCGAGACCACGAACGGGACGGCGGCCAGGGCCAGTTCGGCCCGCGCCGGGTCGGCGAGGTCCTCCGGGTCGAGGCCGCCGACCAGCAGCGCGCCGAGTTCACCGCCGACGGCCGCGGCGAGGATCTCCTCGGTGTCCCGGCCGGGCCGTACCGGCAGGCCGGGCACGCCCCAGGCGGCGGCGGCCTCGGCCCGGGCGGCCGCGGAGTTCACCGGGCGACCGCCCGGCAGCAGTCCGGGCAGCGCGCCCGCCTCGACCGCGCCGCGCTCGCCGGCCCGCCGGGGGATCCAGGCGAGCCGGGCGCCGGTGGCGTGCGCGAGGCGCAGCGCGGCGGAGAGCGCGCCCGGCGCGCCGGCCGCCCGCTCGCCGACCAGGATCACCGCGCCGGGGGTGCGGAGCAGTCCGGCGGCGCGGCCGGCCTCGTCGTTGAGCGGTTCGTCGGCGGCGAGCGCGGCCAGCCACTCGGCCTCGGTGCCGGGGGCGGCCGGCAGTAGCGCCCCGTGCAGCTTGGCCAGTCCCCGGGAGGCGTGCGCGGCGACCGAGAAGACCGCCAGGCCGCGGTTGCGGTTGGCCTTGCGCAGCCGCAGGAAGACGATCGGTGACTCCTCCTCCGGCTCCAGGGCCACCAGCAGCGCCACCGGCGCGACCTCCAGGTCCTGGTAGGTCACGCCCTCGCCGGTGAGGTCCACGCCCTGCCCGGCGACCGCGGCGGCCAGGAACTCCGCCTCCTCGGCGCTGTGCGGGCGGGCCCGGAAGTCCACGTCGTTGGTGCCGAGCACCACCCGGGCGAACTTGGCGTAGGCGTAGGCGTCCTCGACGGTGACCCGGCCACCGGTGAGCACGCCGGTGCGGGCCTCGCGCAGCCCCTCGGCGGCCGCGGCCAGCGCCTCCGGCCAGGAGACGGCGACGAGTTCGCCGTCCCGGCGGACCAGCGGGGCGGTGATCCGGTCACGCTGCTGGGCGTAGCGGAAGGCGAACCGGCCCTTGTCGCAGTTCCACTCCTCGTTGACCGCCGGGTCCTCGCCGGCCAGCCGGCGCAGCACCTTGCCGCGCCGGTGGTCGGTGCGCTGGGCGCAGCCGGAGGAGCAGTGCTCGCAGACGCTCGGCGAGGAGACCAGGTCGAACGGGCGGGAGCGGAAACGATAGGCCGCCGAGGTGAGGGCGCCGACCGGGCAGATCTGGATGGTGTTGCCGGAGAAGTACGACTCGAAGTCGTCGCCCTCGCCGGTGCCGACCTGCTGGAGGGCACCGCGCTCGACCAGGTCGATGAACGGGTCGCCGGCGATCTGCTGGGAGAACCGGGTGCAGCGGGCGCACAGTACGCAGCGCTCCCGGTCGAGCAGCACCTGGCTGCTGATCGGCACCGGCTTCTCGTAGGTGCGCTTCATCCCCTCGAAGCGGGAGTCCGTGTCGCCGGTGGACATCGCCTGGTTCTGCAGCGGGCACTCGCCGCCCTTGTCGCAGACCGGGCAGTCCAGCGGGTGGTTGATCAGCAGCAGCTCCATCACTCCGCGCTGGGCCTTCTCGGCGACCGGCGAGCTGAGCTGGGTGCGGACCACCATGCCCTCGGCGACCGGGATGGTGCACGAGGCGACCGGCTTGCGCTGGCCCTCGATCTCCACGATGCACTGCCGGCAGGCGCCGGCCGGGTCGAGCAGCGGGTGGTCGCAGAAGCGCGGGACCTGGGTGCCGATCTGCTCGGCGGCCCGGATCACCAGCGTCCCCTTGGGGACCTGCACTTCGACGCCGTCGATGGTGAGCGTGACCAGCTCGACCGCGGCCTGGCCGCCCTTGGAGGTGGAGGGTTCAGTGATCGTCACGCGTGCACCTCCCTTTCGGTGGCGGACTGGTGGCCGGGGCGGGGGCCGTCGGCCCAGACGGTGGAGGCGGCCGGGTCGAACGGGCAGCGGCGCTCGACGAGGTGCTGCTCGTACTCGGCCCGGAAGTGCTGGAGCGAGGAGACGATCGGGCTGGCCGCGCCGTCGCCCAGGGCGCAGAACGACTTGCCGTTGATGTTGTCGGCGATGTCCAGGAGCTTCTCGAGGTCGCCCTCGGTGCCCCCGCCGGCCTCGATCCGCTTGAGCAGCTGGACCAGCCAGTAGGTGCCCTCGCGGCAGGGGGTGCACTTGCCGCAGGACTCGTGGGCGTAGAACTCCGTCCAGCGGGTGACCGCGCGGACGACGCAGGTCGTCTCGTCGAAGATCTGCAGGGCCTTGGTGCCGAGCATCGAGCCGGCCGCGCCGACGCCCTCGTAGTCGAGCGGGACGTCGAGGTGCTCGTCGGTGAACATCGGGGTGGAGGAGCCGCCCGGGGTCCAGAACTTGAGCCGGTGGCCGGGGCGGATGCCGCCGCTGATGTCGAGCAGCTGGCGCAGCGTGATGCCGAGCGGGGCCTCGTACTGGCCGGGGTTGGTGACGTGGCCGGAGAGCGAGTAGAGCGTGAAGCCGGGGGACTTCTCGGTGCCCAGGCCCTTGAACCAGTCCTTGCCCCGGGCCAGGATCGGCGGCACCGAGGCGATCGACTCGACGTTGTTGACCACGGTCGGGCAGGCGTAGAGGCCGGCGATGGCCGGGAACGGCGGGCGCAGCCTGGGCTGGCCGCGGCGGCCCTCCAGCGAGTCGAGCAGCGCGGTCTCCTCGCCGCAGATGTACGCGCCGGCGCCGGCGTGGACGGTGATGTCCAGGTCGAGGCCGGAGCCGAGGGCGTCCTTGCCGAGCAGCCCGGCCCCGTAGGCCTCGGCGACGGCGGCCTGGAGCCTGCGCAGCACCGGGACGACCTCGCCGCGCAGGTAGATGAAGGCGTGGTCGCAGCGGATCGCGTAGGACGCGATGATCATGCCCTCGATCAGCGAGTGCGGGTTGGCGAACAGCAGCGGGATGTCCTTGCAGGTCCCCGGCTCGGACTCGTCCGCGTTGACCACCAGGTAGTGCGGCTTGCCGTCGTTCTGCGGGATGAACTGCCACTTCATCCCGGTCGGGAAGCCGGCGCCGCCGCGGCCGCGCAGTCCGGCGTCCTTGACCAGGGCGATCACGTCGTCCGGGGGCATGGCGAGGGCGGCCCGCAGGCCCTCGTACCCGGCGTGCCGGCGGTAGGTGGCCAGGCTCCAGGGGCGGGTGTCGTCCCAGGAGGCGGACAGCACGGGGGTGAGCAGCTTCTCGGCCGGCTCGGCGGAGGTCATCACGCTTCGTTCCCTTCCTGGCCGGTGCCCTCGTGGCGGGGGGAGACGACGCGGGTGCCGCCGGTGCCGGGCAGGGCCTCGCCGCGGGCCAGCCGCAGGCCGGCCAGCGAGGGGGCGCCGCCGGCGCCGGACTCGTCGACGGCGCCGGGGCGCTCGTCGGGGAAGCCGGCCAGGATCCGGGCGGTCTCCTTGAACGAGCAGAGCCGGGCGCCCCGGGTGGGGACGGCCTCGCGGCCCGCGCGCAGGTCGTCGACCAGCCGCTTGGCGCTCTCCGGCGTCTGGTTGTCGAAGAACTCCCAGTTGACCATCACCACGGGCGCGTAGTCGCAGGCCGCGTTGCACTCGATGTGCTCGATCGAGATCCGGCCGTCGCCGGTGGTCTCGTTGTTGGCGATCCCGAGGTGCTCCTGGAGCTCGGCGAAGATCTGGTCGCCGCCGAGCACCGCGCACAGGGTGTTGGTGCAAACCCCGACGTGGTACTCGCCGGCGGGCCGGCGCCGGTACATCGTGTAGAAGGTGGCGACGGCGGTGACCTCGGCCGTGGTGAGGTCCAGCTGCTCCGCGCAGAACCGGATGCCGGTGGGGCTGACGAAGCCCTCCTCGGCCTGCACCAGGTGCAGCAGCGGCAGCAGGGCGGACCGGGCCACCGGGTAGCGGCCGATCAGCTCCGCGGCGTCGGCGGCCAGCCGGGCGTGCACCTCCTCGGGGTACGGCCTGGCCGGCAGCGCCGGCATCCCCAGTTGGACGTCTGTCACCGGTCCACGCCTCCCATCACCGGGTCGATCCCGGCCACCGCGACGATGACGTCGGCCACCTGGCCGCCCTCGCACATCGCCGCCATCGTCTGCAGATTGGTGAACGACGGGTCCCGGAAGTGGACCCGGTACGGGCGGGTGCCGCCGTCGCTGACCACGTGCACGCCCAGCTCGCCCTTGGGCGACTCGACCGCCGTGTAGGCCTGGCCGACCGGGACCCGGAAGCCCTCGGTGACCAGCTTGAAGTGGTGGATCAGGGCCTCCATGGAGGTGCCCATGATCTTCCGGATGTGGTCGAGGGAGTTGCCCATCCCGTCCGGGCCGACGGCGAGTTGGGCCGGCCAGGCGATCTTCTTGTCGGCCACCATGACCGGACCGGGGCGCAGCCGGTCCAGGCACTGCTCGACGATCCGCAGCGACTGCTTCATCTCCTCCAGACGGATCAGGAAACGGCCGTAGGAGTCGGCGCTGTCGGCGATCGCGACCTCGAAGTCGTAGTTCTCGTAGCCGCAGTACGGGTCGGTCTTGCGCAGGTCGTGCGGCAGGCCGGTGGCGCGCAGGATCGGCCCGGTGGCGCCGAGGGCGAGGCAGCCGGGCAGGTCGAGGAAGCCGACGTCGACCAGGCGGGCCTTGAACACCGGGTTGCCGGTGGCGAGTTTGTCGTACTCGTGCATCCGGGAGCGGAAGGTCTTCACGGCCTCGCGGATCTGGTCGACCGCGCCGGGCGGGAGGTCCTGGGCGAGGCCGCCGGGGCGGACGTACGCGTGGTTCATCCGCAGGCCGGTGACCAGTTCGAAGACGTCCAAGATCAGCTCGCGGTCGCGGAAGCCGTAGATCATCAGCGTGGTGGAGCCGATCTCCATGCCGCCGGTGGCCAGGCAGACCAGGTGGGAGGAGATCCGGTTGAGCTCCATCATCAGCACCCGGATGACGTTGGCCCGCTCGGGGATGTCGTCGGTGATGCCGAGCAGCTTCTCGACCGCCAGGCAGTAGGCGGTCTCGTTGAACAGCGGGGTCAGGTAGTCCATCCGGGTCACGAAGGTGGTGCCCTGGACCCAGCTGCGGAACTCCATGTTCTTCTCGATGCCGGTGTGGAGGTAGCCGATGCCGCAGCGGGCCTCCGTCACCGTCTCGCCGTCGATCTCCAGGATCAGCCGCAGGACCCCGTGGGTGGAGGGGTGCTGCGGGCCCATGTTGACGATGATGCGCTCGTCGTCGGCGCGGCCGACGGCCTCGACCACCTCGCCCCAGTCACCGCCGGTGACCGTGAAGACCCGGCCCTCGGTGGTGTCCCGGGCGCCAGCCTCGGCGGTGCCGTCCTGGTTCGTCTCCTCGTAGTGCTGGGTGTTCATCAGCTGTACGACCTCCGCTGGTCGGGCGCCGGGATCTGGGCGCCCTTGTACTCGACGGGGATGCCGCCGAGCGGGTAGTCCTTGCGCTGCGGGTGCCCCAGCCAGTCGTCCGGCATCATGATCCGGGTGAGCGCCGGGTGGCCCTCGAAGACCAGGCCGAAGAAGTCGTAGGCCTCGCGCTCGTGCCAGTCGTTGGTCGGGTAGACGCTGACCACGGACGGGATGCGCGGGTCGTCGTCCGGCGCGGTGACCTCCAGCCGGATCAGCCGGCCGTGGGTGATCGAGCGCAGGTGGTAGACCGCGTGCAGTTCGCGGCCCCGGTCGCCCGGGTGGTGCACGCCGCTCACCCCGAGGCAGAGCTCGAAGCGCAGCGCCGGGTCGTCGCGCAGGGTGCGGGCGGTGCGCAGCAGGTGCTCGCGGGCCACGTGGAAGGTGAGCTCGGCGCGGTCGACGACGGTCTTCTCGATCACCTCGGCCGGGTCCAGGCCCTGTTCCTCCAGGGCGCCCTCCAGCTCGTCGGCGAGCTCGTCGAACCAACCGCCGTACGGGCGCTCGCTGGCCGGCGGCAGGGCGATCGGGGCGACCAGCCCGCCGAAGCCGGAGGTGTCGCCGGTGCCCTGGGCGCCGAACATGCCCTGCCGGCGGCCGACCACCTCGACCGGGATCTCGCGGCGCGGCTGCTCGCGACGGGTCTCGGGTACCTGGTCGTTCATCGCAGCAGCCCCCGCATCTCGCTGACCGGGGTCGCCTGCAGCGCGAGCGCCTCGCCCAGCTCCTCGGCGCGGCGCTTGTTCACGCCGAGCGGCTCGTGCTGGATCTTGTCGTGCAGCTTCAGGATGGCGTCCATCAGCATCTCCGGGCGGGGCGGGCAGCCGGGCAGGTAGATGTCCACCGGGACGATGTGGTCGACGCCCTGCACGATCGCGTAGTTGTTGAACATCCCGCCCGACGAGGCGCAGACGCCCATCGAGATGACCCACTTCGGATTGGGCATCTGGTCGTAAACCTGGCGCAGCACCGGGGCCATCTTCTGGCTCACCCGGCCCGCCACGATCATCAGGTCGGCCTGCCGGGGGGAGCCCCGGAACACCTCCATGCCGAACCGGGCCAGGTCGTAGCGGCCGGCGCCGGTGGTCATCATCTCGATCGCGCAGCAGGCCAGCCCGAAGGTGGCCGGGAAGAGCGACGCCTTGCGCACCCAGCCGGCGGCCGTCTCCACGGTCGTGAGCAGAAAGCCGCTCGGCAGCTTCTCCTCGATTCCCATCAGATCCCTCTCAATGCCCTCAAGTCCGTTGGCTTGTCCGCACGTTCACAAGGTCAGCGGTCAGTCCCACTCCAGACCGCCGCGGCGCCAGACGTAGGCGTAGGCGACGAAGACGGTGGCGATGAACAGGAGCATCTCGACCAGCCCGAAGATCCCCAGGGCGTCGAAGCTCACGGCCCACGGGTAGAGGAAGACGATCTCGATGTCGAAGACGATGAAGAGCATCGCCGTCAGGTAGTACTTGATCGGGAACCGACCGCCGCCCACGGGCTGCGGGGTCGGTTCGATGCCGCACTCGTACGCCTCCAGCTTGGCCCGGTTGTAGCGCTTCGGGCCGGTCAGTGAGGCCATCACGACGGAGCCGACCGCGAACGCCGCCGCGATGGCACCGAGTACGAGGATCGGCGCGTAGGCATTCATAGCCCCCGCTCCCTCCGTCCAGTCGTCCTTGACTGCAGATCGGAACCGACGGGTCACTCTGCGGTGAACCCGGCGTTCCAGTTCCCCGGATCCACCCCATGTGAGGCAGTTCACAAAGCCTGGAACGAGCGCATCCTATGCCCGTCCGCTTGTGATCTGCGACACGCAGTTCAGGACGATCTTTGTGATCTCCGCCACCTCGTGAATCATGGCGAAGGTGTGCATGACGAGATTTGTCAACGCAAAGAAGTCAAATGGTCACAAGCAGTCGCAATTATCTGCGAAGCGGCTGGTCAGAGCCGCGCACCTATATCAACTATGCCTCTGCCAGAGCAAATTTCTGGAGGCCATGTTGACGTGTTATAGCGGCTCACCCGCAGGGGTGGCGGCTCCGCGAACGCCCGCTTGACCCTTCGTTCACAAGCGCGCGAACGGTGCGCTCAGGCGCCGCTCTCCCACGCCCAGGCGGCGATGCCCACCCGGTTCCGGGCACCGAGCTTCCGCTGGACCGAGGCCAGGTGGTTCTTCACCGTCCCGGCGCTGATGAACAGCTCCGCCGCGATCTCCGCATTGGTCGCACCGTCCGCGACCAGCCGCGCGATCTCCTTCTCCCTCGCCGTGAGTTCCTCGACCGGGCCGGCCTGCGGGCGCTCCGCCGCCCGGCCGCCCGCCGCCCGCTGCGGTGCGCCGCCCGACAGCCGGCGGAGCAGCCGGACGGTGATCTGCGGGCTGATCAACGCGTCCCCCGCGACGGCCGAGCGGACAGCCTCCGTCAGCAGCGCCGGTCCGGAGCGCTTGAGCAGGAAGCCCGCCGCCCCCGCGCGGATCGCCTCGTGCACGTACTCGTCCAGGTCGAAGGTGGTCACCACGACCACCCGGAACTCCCCGCCCAGCCGCCTGGTCAGCTCCAGCCCGTCCAGTCGGGGCATCCGGATGTCGGCGAGGATCACGTCCGGCCGCAGCCGCTCGGCCAGGGCGAGCGCCGCCTCGCCGTCCGCCGCCTCGTTCACCACCTCGATGTCCGGCTGGGCGTCGAGGATGATCCGGTACGCGCTGCGGATCGCCTCGTCGTCGTCGGCGAGGAGCACCCTGATCGTCATCGGCCTACGCCTTCTTCCGCTCGTTCCGCACGTTCTGCTCGTTCCGCCCGCCGGGACGGCCCCGTGCCGTGCCTACCGCATCTGGTCCTCGTGCTGCTGCCGCCGGTCCGGTCGGTCACCAGGCCGTGAGCGGCAGGGTGACCGCCACCTGCCAGCCGCCGCCCTCCCGGCCGGCGGCCAGCGTGCCGCCCAGGGCCTCCACCCGGGCGGCCAGCCCCGCCAGTCCGCTGCCGCCGCCCCGGCGTGGCCCGGAGGGCTGCGGAGACGCGCCACCGTCGTCCCGCACCCGTACGGTCAACCGCCGCCCCTCACGGCGCACCCGGACCTCGACCGTGCGGGCGGCGGGCGCGTGCCGCCGCACATTGGTCAGCGCCTCGACCACGACCCGGTAGGCGGTGGCCGCCACCTCCCGGGGCACCGCCGGCTCCTCGGCCGAGGCGTCCAACCGCACCTCCACACCGCCCGAGTCCGCGAACCGCTCGGTGAGCTCGGCCAGTTCGGCCAGGCCGGGCTGCGGGCCGCGCTCCGGACCGTCGGCGTCCTCGCTGCGCAGCAGGTGGACGGTCCGGTCGAGCGAGGCCAGGGCCTGCAGCCCGGCCCGCTCTATCCGCTCGAACAGGGCCGCCGCGCGGACCGGGTCCGAGGCCGCCAGCACCGTGCCCGCCTGTGCCTGGGCGACCATCCCGCTGACGTCGTGGGCCACGAAGTCGTGCAGGTCGTGGGCGAGTTCGAGGCGCTGGGCGCGGCGGGCCGCCGCCACCGAGCGGCGCCGGGTGTCGTCCAGCCCCCGCAGGTAGAGCCCGACCAGGAGGGCCGGCAGGGAGAGCGTCGAGCCGAACCCGAAGAGGGTCAGCCCGTCCTGCGGGCCCGCGATCTCCTGGAACCGGGACGGCCAGAGCGCGACCGCGCCGCCGACCGTCCAGACCGCCACCGCCCCGCGCCGGCCTCCCTCGGCGCGCAGCGTGACGACCACCAGGGCGAGCAGGGCGACGAGTTCGAGCAGCCCGACCACACCCGTCCAGCGCTCGGCCTCGGTCCAGCGGGCGGTGGCCCAGACGCCCGCCGTGGCCCCGGCCGACACCGCGCCGGCCGCACCCGTCACCACCGCCGTCCCGAACCGGGACCGCAGCCACCACCCGCAGAGCACCGCCACCGGGGTGGCCAACGCCAGCATCTGACTCATCGTCGCCTCCTTCCTGCGGGAAGCCTACGGATCGCCGGAGCGCTCCGCCTGTGCCGATCGGCACATTTCCGCACCCGTTCCGAGCAGCGAAGACAGCCCGATCGGCACTGATGGCGACCCCGGCCCGAGGGCCACTCTTGATCCCGTCGGGCCGGCCACCGTGGTCGGCCGGAGGGGAGCCCGTCACCATGTCCACCACCACCGCCGGCGAGTCCGCCGCCTTCGCCGCTTCCACGGGAGCCGGTTCCGCGGGAGCCGGTTCCGCGGTACCGCGCAAGCGCGCCGTCCGGCCGGCCGGCACCCCGCGCTGGGCCGAGCTGGCCGCCCGCGCCACCGTCTGGACCACCGTGCCCTCCGGGCTCTGGCGGCTCGCCCTCGGCCTCGGCGTCCCGGTCGGCTTCAGCGGGGAGCTGGCCGCGGCGTTCGAGGGCAACACCCCGGGCTGGGGCACCGCGTACCTCGTCGCGCTGAGCGGGCTGGCCGAGGTGCTGGCCTTCCTCACCCTGGGGCTGGTCCGCCCCTGGGGCGAGGTGGTTCCCCGCTGGATCCCGTTCATCGGCGGCCGGGCCGTCCGGCCTCTCGCCGCGATCGTCCCCGCCGCACTCGGATCGGCCGTCCTGATCCTGCTCGCCACGAGTTCCCTGCTCGGCGGCTGGGCCCATGAGCTGAGCGATCCGGACGCGCCACAGGGCCTCGCCGGAGTGATCATGACCCTCTGCTACCTGCCGCTGGTCGCCTGGGGTCCGCTGGTCGCCGCCGTCACCGTCGCCTACGCCCGCCGCACCCTGGGGCGTCGCCGATGAGCAGGTCCGCCTCCTCCGGCCGTCAAGCCGGGACCGACGCCCGCTCCGCCGGTTCCGCCTCCTCCCGGCGGGGCACCGCGGCGGTCCGCCGGCCCCACTCGGTGCCGGCCAGGACGAGGGCGCCGCCCAGCAGGGCGAGCGGCCCGAGGTGATTGCCGGCCAGGGTGATCCCGAACACCGCCGCCCAGAGCGGTTCGGTGCCCAGCAGCAGGCTGACCCGGGAGGGCGAGGTGGCGCGGACGGCCCACATCTGCACGAAGAACGCGAACAGCGTGCAGAGCAGCGCCAGGTGCAGTAGCCAGCCCCACTGGGCCGGCCCGTAGGCGGCCGCGACCGACCAGGGCAGCGGGCCTGCGAACGGGGCGACGGCGGCGAACACCAGCGTCGCTGTCGCGAGCTGGACCCAGGTGACGGCCAGGGTGTCGCTCTCCCGGATCGCCCGGGTCCGGGCGGTGGCCAGCACGTTGACCGTCCGCACCACGGCGGCGCCGAGCACCAGCAGGTCGCCCGAGGCCGGGGCGCGCAGCCCGCCGTCCCCGGTGAGCAGTGCGATGCCCACCACCGCCAGGGTGGCCGCCGCGAGGAAGGAGCGCGGCAGCGGCGTCTTGGTCAGCACGCTCTCCGCGAGAGGAGTGAACACGATCGTGAGGCTGATGATCAGACCGGCGTTGGTCGCCGAGGTGTGCACCGCACCGAACGTCTCCAGGAGGAAGATCGCCCCGAGCACCAGTCCCAGTCCGGCCCCGGCCAGCCACTCGGCGCGCCGCAACCGCCGCAGCGAACTCCAGGCGGCCAGTCCCAGGACGGGCAGCACCAGGCCGAACCGCAGGACCAGCATCGCCACCACCGTCCCCGGTTCGGCCACCCGCTGCACCGCCAGGAAGCTCGACCCCCACACCACCGCCACCAGCAGCACCGGAAGATCACGCAACAGGGTGGAGGACGGAGCGCGCACGGCGGAGCCTCTCGGAACGAGCGGGGAGCGGCACACGAGAGTCACGCACGTCGTCGGACGGATCCCGGAGCTGAGCGGGGCCCGCCATCCTCGCGCACCGCCCCGCCGTGGATCAACGGCTTTCCGCCCCCTACCGGATCTCCATCCCGCCGTGGATGATGTCGCCATGCCAAGCGAGCCATCCCCCACCCATCGGAAGGCCAGTCAAGTGACGCGCACGCACTGGGCGTTGATCGCCGCCGCCACCGTCCTGCCGCTCGTCGCGAGCACCGGCACCGCCGTCGCGGACACCCCGTCGACCGGTTCCGGCACCGGCACCGCCGGGGTCACCTGCACCTACACCCCGGCCGTCCCCGCCGACAACTTCAAGGGCATCCCGGTCTTCGACGCCCGGAAGGCGGCCAAGCCGTACAAGGCGACCCTGAAGACCTCCCAGGGCGCGATCACCTTCCAGGCGCTCACCGACAAGGCCCCCTGTACCACCTTCTCGTTCCGGTTCCTCGCCGAGCGCGACTACTACGACCGCAGCCACTGCCACCGGCTCACCACCCAGCGGCTCTTCGTACTGCAGTGCGGCGACCCGACCGGGACCGGCAGCGGCGGCCCGGGCTACTCCTTCCCGGACGAGAACCTGGAGGGCGCCACCTACCCGGCCGGCACCGTCGCGATGGCCAACGCGGGGCCCAACACCAACGGCAGCCAGTTCTTCTTCGTCTGGAAGGACACCAAGCTGTCCCCCGCCTACACCCCGTTCGGCCGGGTCACCGAGGGCCTGGACGTACTGCAGAAGATCGCCGCCGGCGGCGAGGACGACCAGAACAGCCCCGGCGACGGCTTCCCGACCCTGCCGGTGAACATCCGCAATGTGAAGATCTCCGCCCGCTGACCGCCCGCTGACCACGCGCTGAGCCGTCCGTCGGACTCCCGTACGGTGGAGCAGGCCCACCGACAGGCCCCATCCACGAGCCCACCCACGGGCCACCGACACCGTACGGGAGCGGACCGCATGGACAGCAGGATCTGGGAAAGCGTCGACCACCTGGTCGCCTGGCTCGACGAGGAGACCCCGCTCCCCCCGCGGGAGGAGCGGCTCGCCCGCATCCTCAAGCTCACCGAGGAGGTCGGCGAGGTCAGCGCCGCGGTGATCGGCGCCACCGGCCAGAACCCGCGCAAGGGCGTCACCCACAGCTGGGAGGACGTCCAGCACGAACTGTGCGACGTGGTCTTCTCCGCCCTGGTCGCCCTGCGCACGCTCACCCCGGACGCGGCCCGGGTCTTCGCCGACCGCCTCGCCTACGTCGAGCAGCGCTCCGCCGCCGGCCGCACCCAGGGCGGCTGACGGCGGAACCGCCCGGTCAGGCGTCGGACATCAGGGGTCGGGCGTTCGGCGTCAGGCGTTCGGCGCGGCCTTGGCCAGGCCGTTGATGATGCGGTCCATGGCGTCACCGCCCTGCGGGTCGGTGAGGTTGGCGAGGAGCTTCAGGACGAACCGCATCAGCATCGGGTGGGTCAGCCCGCGCTGGGTGGCGAGCTGCATGACCTTCGGGTTGCCGATGAGCTTCACGAAGGCCCGGCCGAGCGTGTAGTAGCCGCCGTAGACGTCCTTGAGGATGCGCGGGTAGGCCTGGAGCGCGCGCTCCCGGCCGCCGTCGGTCACCCGTGCGAGGGCCTGGACGATCACCCCGGCGGCGATCTGACCGGATTCCATCGCGTAGGCGATGCCCTCGCCGTTGAACGGGTTGACCATGCCGCCCGCGTCGCCGACCAGCAGCAGGCCCCGGGTGTAGTGCGGCTGCCGGTTGAAGGCCATCGGCAGGGCCGCCCCGCGGATCGGGTCGGTCATGTTCTCCGGCGTGTAGCCCCACTCCTCCGGCATGCTCGCGCACCAGGCCTTGAGCACCTCGCGCCAGTCCAGCTCACCGAAGGCCGGCGAGGAGTTGAGGATGCCGAGGCCGACGTTGGAGGTGCCGTCGCCCATGCCGAAGACCCAGCCGTAGCCGGGCAGCAGCTTGCGCTCCCCGCCGCGGGTGTCCCACAGCTCCAGCCAGGACTCCAGGTAGTCGTCGTCGTGGCGCGGGGAGGTGAAGTAGGTGCGGTAGGCGACGCCCATCGGGCGGTCCTCCCGGCGGTGCAGGCCCATGGCGAGCGAGAGCCGGGTGGAGTTGCCGTCGGCGGCCACCACCAGCGGGGCCCGGAAGGTCACCGGCCGCTTCTCCTCGCCGAGCCTGGCGGTGACCCCGACGATCCGGCCGGTCCGCTCGTCCAGCACCGGGCCGCTGACGTTGCAGCGCTCGTAGAGCCGGGCCCCGGCCTTCTCCGCCTGACGGGCGAGCAGCTCGTCGAAGTCGGCGCGCTTGCGGACCAGGCCGTAGTCCGGGAAGGACGACAGCTCGGGCCAGTCCAGCTCCAGCCGGATCCCGCCGCCGATGATCCGCAGGCCCTTGTTGTGCAGCCAGCCGTTCTCGGTGGACACGTCGATGCCCATGTCCACCAGCTGCTTGGTGGCCCGCGGGGTGAGGCCGTCGCCGCAGACCTTCTCCCGGGGGAAGCTGGTCTTCTCCAGCAGCAGCACGTCCAGGCCCGCCTGCGCGAGGTGGTAGGCGGTGGTGGACCCGGCCGGGCCCGCGCCGACCACGATGACGTCCGCGGTGCTCTCCACAACGCCTGCGCTCAGGTCAACGGCGGTCTCGGACACGGTGGGCACACTCCTGCTGGGGGTCGGCCGGGCCGGCGGGGGCCGGCGCGGCTGGGCTTGGACGAGTCTATGAGCTGCGGACGGGGCCGCGGCCGGTCCGGCGGGGCCGGTCAGACCTTGTAGGCGCGGTGCAGCGCGACGATCCCGCCGGTCAGATTGCGCCAGGCCACCTTGGACCAGCCGGCCTCCTGGAGCTTGGCGGCCAGCGCCGGCTGGTCGGGCCACTCGCGGATCGACTCGGCGAGGTAGACGTACGCGTCCGGGTTGCTGCTGACCGCGGTGGCGACCGGCGGCAGCGCGCGCATCAGGTACTCGGTGTAGACCGTCCGGAACGGCGTCCAGGTCGGCGTGGAGAACTCGCAGATGACCAGCTTGCCGCCGGGCTTGGTGACCCGCAGCATCTCGCTCAGACCCGCCACGGTGTCATGGACGTTGCGCAGCGCGAAGGAGATCGTCACCGAGTCGAAGGTGTCGTCGGCGAACGGCAGCCTGGTGGCGTCCCCGGCGGTCAGCGCCAGCTCCGGGTGGCGGCGCTTGCCCTCGGCGAGCATGCCGACCGAGAAGTCGCACGGGACGACCCGCGCCCCGGCCTCCGCGAAGGGCAGCGAAGAGGTGCCGGTTCCGGCCCCGAGGTCGAGCACGACGTCCCCCGGCCCGGCGGCCACCGCCTCGGCCACCGCCCGGCGCCAGGCGCGGGCCTGGCCGAGCGAGAGAACGTCATTGGTGCGGTCGTACTTGGCCGCGACGTCGTCGAACATGGCGGCGACTTCGTGCGGCTGCTTGTCCAGGGAGGCTCGGGTCACGCCCCCCATTGTTCACCCTGGCCCCGACGATCCGGGCAAGGGGGCGCCTTCCGGGCGCTCCCGGCGAGCGGACCCGCCGCGCACCGCGGCTCAGTGCAGGCCGCGCCGCCCGCCCGCGCGGCGTCGGCGGCGCGAACGCTTGCCCTGCGTTATCGCCGGCATCCCGTCGGCCAGCGCCTCGGTCGCCAGGGCGACGGTGGTGGCGAAGCGGTTCTGCCCGCTCCGGACGGCCACCGCCCGCCGGTGCCGCCGGATCCGCAGCAGGCAGACGGCGAACATCAGCACCGCCACCGGCACGCTGAACCGGGCCAGACCGACGCCGACCGGCTGCGGGTAGGTGTCGCCGCAGATCCGCACGACCTTGGGCTCGTCGGCGGCGTGCTCCAGGCAGACGGTCTCCCCGACCGCGGTGCCCTCCGCCAGTGGCAGCGCGGTGGCGGTGTGGTGCTGGCCGGCCGCCTGGTAGCTGACGGTGCTGTAGGAGCCGCCGCCGTTCGGCAGTTGGGTCACCACTCCTTGGACCCGCACCGGGTGGGCCCCGATCCGGTCGGCCTGCTCGGCCTGACGCCACCCCAGCAGGCACATCCCGACGGCCAGCACGGCGCTGAGCACGGCGGTGAGGTACCAGCCACGGCCCAACCGCGGGGTGCGCTGCGGGGGGACGGTCGCGGATCGCATGGTTCCTGTCCTGGCTTGCGTTCGGGGCCTGGCACGGGGCCCCGCCGCCCGCGGGCACGGGCGAGGTGTGGTGAGGGTACGGACTGAGCTGAGCCGGATGCTATCCGCTGGCGGGCCCTCAGGTCACGACGAAGGGACAATCAGGCCACGGGGGCGAACACGCAGTTCAGTGGCACACGAAGCAAGTCCCGGTCGTCGCAAGGGAGTACGAGGGAACGCGGCCGGACCGTACGACTACCGACGAGTAGGGTACGACCGGGAACGAAGCGGGCAAGCGCACGCGCTCGGGCCCGGGCGCGCGCTCAGCGCCGCCGGAACACCAGCCGGCCGGCCAGCACCGTGGCCCGGCAGCCTCCTGCGGCACCCGGACCGTCCGCCGCGGACGCCCCGGGCACCCCTGACGCCCCGGACGCCCCGGACGCGAACACCGCGAAGTCCGCCCGGCCCCCGGCGGCCACCCGCCCGTGCACCGCCTCGGCGAGCGGCAGCACCGCCAGCGGGTCCAGCGGCCCGGCCCCCGCGCCCGCCCCGGGCCCGGGCGGCACGACCAGCCCGGACCGCGCCACCGCCGTCCGCACCGAGGCACGCTCGAACGGCCCGGCCACCGCCGTCACACCGAAGCCCAGCATCCGCTGCAGCCCGCGCCGGGCACTCGCCCCGCAGCGCGTCTCGTCCCGCTCCCCCGCCAGCCCGTCCGGCACCGGCTCGTCCCCGACCCCTTCGCGCGGGTCCGGGTGGTACGCCCGCTCCAGCAGCCAGTGCCCGTACGGGTTGCGCAGTCCCGGCGTGAGCAGCGCGTCGCCCCAGTCCCTGACCCGGGCCGCCGGGTGCGCCGCCGCCAGGCCGGCGTACGGGCCGACCGCCTCGACCAGCTCGTCACGCACCAGCACCGCCCCGTCGGCGTGGGACGGGGCGGTGGGATCGGCCGGGTCGGGCAGCACGAGGGCGGCCCGGTGCAGGGTCAGCACGGCGGGACGGTGCCTCAGCCGTTGTCGAGGATCTTCAGCTCGGGGTGCGCGGTGCCGCCCTCGATCGCGGTGGAGGCGATGTGCGAGGCGACCCGCGGGTCGACCGGGTCGTTGGCCGGGTCGTCCAGCACGCGCAGGTGCTCGTACGTGGTCGAGCGCTGCGCGGGGACGCGGTCGGCGGCCCGGATCAGGTGGATCAGCTCGGTGAGGTTGGAGCGGTGCTTGGCGCCGGCCGCCGAGACCACGTTCTCCTCCAGCATGACCGAGCCGAGGTCGTCCGCGCCGTAGTGCAGCGACAGCTGACCGGCCTCCTTGCCGGTGGTGAGCCAGGAGCCCTGGATGTGGGCGACGTTGTCGAGGAACAGGCGGGCGATGGCGATCATCCGCAGGTACTCGAAGACGGTCGCCTGGGTCGACCCCTTCAGGTGGTTGTTCTGCGGCTGGTAGGTGTACGGGATGAAGGCGCGGAAGCCGCCGGTGCGGTCCTGCACGTCGCGGATCATCCGCAGGTGCTCGATCCGCTCGGCGTTGGTCTCGCCCGTGCCCATCAGCATGGTGGAGGTGGACTCCACGCCCAGGCCGTGGGCGGCCTCCATGATCTCCAGCCAGCGCTCGCCGGACTCCTTGAGCGGCGCGATCGCCTTGCGCGGGCGCTCCGGCAGCAGCTCGGCGCCGGCGCCGGCGAAGGAGTCCAGGCCCGCCTTGTGGATCCGGGTGATGGCCTCCTCGATCGAGACGCCGGAGATCCGCGCCATGTGCTCGACCTCGGACGCGCCCAGCGAGTGGATCACCAGCTGCGGGAAGTCCGCCTTGATCGCCGAGAAGGCGCGCTCGTAGTACTCGACGCCGTAGTCCGGGTGGTGGCCACCCTGGAACATGATCTGGGTGCCGCCCAGCTCGACGGTCTCGGCGCAGCGGCGCAGGATCTCGTCGAGGTCGCGGGACCAGCCCTTGTCGCTCTTCGGCGGCACGTAGAAGGCGCAGAACTTGCAGGCCGTCACGCAGACGTTGGTGTAGTTGATGTTGCGCTCGATGATGTACGTCGCGATGTGCTCGGTACCCGCGTAGCGGCGGCGGCGCACCGCGTCGGCCGCCGAGCCGAGCGCGTGCAGCGGGGCGGAGCGGTAGAGCTCCAGCGCCTCCTCCGGGGTGATCCGGCCGCCGCCGGCCGCCCTGGCGAGCACGGCCTCCAGGTCGGTGCTGGGCGCATCGAGGGTGGTCGCTGCGAGCTCGGACACCTGGCGGCCTTCTCTCTCTCGGGTACTTCGGGTACTTCGGGTACTTCGCGTGCTACGACGTGCGACAACGCCCCGCCGGGGCACGGCCGCATCCGGATCAGCCTACGCCAGCGCTCTCCGGCCCCCGCGTCAGCCCGTCCGCCGCAACGTCCCGGACGGGTTGCCGGCGCTGGGGTCGGCGGAGGTGAAGCGGATCGTGCCGTCCTCCTGCAGCGCGAGCGTCTCGGCGTACGAGCCGCCGGTGCACGCCCCGGGCAGCGAGGAGCGGACCAACCGGGAGGCGAGGACCAGTTTCCGCGGCTCGGCCGTGGTGAGCGTCCAGGCGCCCTCGCAGGTGATCGAGAGCAGTCCGGTCAGCTCGTTGCGGCTGGTCACGGCGTCCTGCCCGACCGCCGCACGGCCGATGACCAGCGTGGTCGTGCCGGAGGGCACGCCCTTCTGCGTCGTCATCTCCCCGCGCCAGGTACCGAGGAACGACTCCGGCACGGCGTTCGGCCCGGTCGCCGTGCCCGAGGGCGCAGCCGTCCCCGAAGCCGCAGCCGTCCCCGAAGCCGCGGCCGTCGGCGTCGGCGTCGGGGACTGCGTCGGCGTCGGGGACGGCTGCAGCGGCAGCGCCTGCGTGGGGCTCCCGGTCGTCGCGGCGGTGGGCCCCGGCCCCGGTTCGCCCGGCCCCCACACCCGGTACGCCCCGTACCCGCCACCCGCGAGCGCCAGCAGCACCGCCCCGGCCGCCAGCCAGGCCGCGCCCCGCCGTCGGGGAGCGCCCCCGCCCGTCGGTGCTCCCCCGCCCGGCGCCTGGGTCGGCGTCCGCTCCTCCTGTGCCGGACCCGCCCCGAAGGAGGGCGCGGCGGCCCCGGCCTCCGCCTCCAGGTCCAGCAACTGCACCGCGCTGCGCCCGACGGTCTCCGCCAGCACCGGCGGCAGCCACCCTCCGCCGTCCCGCCCCAGCCGCCCGACGGCCGCGCCGTCCGGGTCCAGCCACTCCCCCAGCCGCCGTGGCGTCGGCCGGGCCGCCGGGTCCTTGGCCAGGCAGCCGAGCACGATCGAGCGCAGCGGCCCGTCCAGCCCGGCCAGGTCCGGTTCCTCGTGCACCACCCGGTACAGCAGGACGGCCGCGCTCACCCCCTCCCCGAACGGGTGCACCCCGGTGGCCGCGTAGGCGAGCACCGCGCCGAGCGAGAAGACGTCGCCGGGCGGCCCGACCGGCCGCCCGTTCGCCTGTTCGGGCGACATGAAGCCGGGCGACCCCACCACGAACCCGGACCGGGTCAGCCCGGTGGCCGCGTCGAGGGCCCGGGCGATGCCGAAGTCGATCAGCCGCGGGCCGTCCAGGGTGAGCAGCACATTGGACGGTTTGACGTCCCGGTGCACCAGCCCGAGCCCGTGCACGTGTTCCAGCGCCTGCGCCAGACCCGCCCCGAGGGTGCGCACGGCGGAGTCGGGCAGCGGCCCGTACCGCCGGACGGCGCCGCCCAGCGCGGGGCCGGCGATGTAGCCGGTGGCCACCCAGGGGTGCGCGCCCTCGGTGTCGGCGTCCAGTACGGGCGCCGTCCAGGCGCCGCCGACCCGGCGGGCCGCCTCGACCTCCTGCCGGAACCGGGCGCGGAACTCGGCGTCCTCGGCGAGTTCGCCGCGCACCACCTTGACCGCCACCGTGCGGCCGCCGGCCGTCCGGCCCAGGTAGACCCGGCCCATGCCGCCCGCGCCGAGCCGCCGCAGCAGCCGGTACCCGCCCACCGCGCCCGGGTCGTCCGTCTCCAGTGGTTGCATCCCGCGCACGCTCCCGTCGCCCCGCCCGCCCCGCCGCCGGGGCCGTCTCGCGTGCAGACGCTATCGGTCGGCGGGTACGCCACGGGGGCGCTACGCGGGCGGCAGGCGCGGGCTCGGACGCGGGCGTGCTCAGGCCACCGGCTGCGGCACCGGCTCCAGCAGCCGGACGGCCACGTCGGGGGCGAAGCCGCTGTCGTGCGCGACCCGCCGGGCGAACTCGGCGAGCCCGGCCAACTGCCGCTCACCGAGCGAGAAGTCCAGCGCCTCGCTGAAGTAGCGCTCCAGCACCCCGGCGTCGAAGGCCTCCCAGCGGGCCGCCTGCTCGGCCACCTCGCGGGACTCGACCAGCGAGAGGTCCCGGGACTCCAGGAAGGCGCGGTGGACGGCCGCGGTCAGCCCGGGGCGCCGCTCGGCGAAGTCGCGGCGGGCGGCCCAGACGGCGAAGACGAACGGCAGCCCGGTCCACTCCTTCCACATCTCGCCCAGGTCGTGCACGGCCAGGCCCTGTTCGGCCGCCTGCCCCAGGCAGGCGCGCAGCGCCGGGTCCCCGATCAGCACGGCCGCGTCGGCCTCGGCGAGCATCGCGTCCAGGTCGGGCGGGCAGCTGAAGTACTCCGGCCGCACCCCTTCGCGCTCCTCCAGCAGCAGCCGGGCGAGCCGGACGGAGGTGCGGCTGGTGGAGCCGAGCGCGACCCGCCGGCCGTCCAGTTCGGCCAGCGGCAGCTTGCTGACGATCACGCAGGACATCACCGGGCCGTCGCTGCCCACCGCGATGTCCGGGAGCACCAGCAGGTCGTCCGCGTGCCGCAGGTACTCCACGCAGGTGATCGGACCGATGTCCAGGGAACCGTCGACCAGCCGGTCGCTCAGCTTCTCCGGCGTGTCCTTGGTGAGGTCCAGATCGAGCAGATTGCCGGTCCTGGCCAGTCCCCAGTAGAGGGGTACGCAGTTGAGGAACTGAATATGCCCGACCCGGGGCCGGACCGGGGTGTTCTCCTGGGTCTCCCGCGCTTCCGCTTCCGGTACTGCCACTGCGCCGCTCCCTTGCTGTTCGTGCGCCTCCCCGCAGGGTATGCCCGCCGCCCCGGGAGCCCCGCACCGCCCTTCCGCGACGCACCGCAACAGACCGCACCGAGCGTCACAACGGCCTTACGACACGCGCTGTCCAGCCCGCAAGTCACCCCTGGTCGTCACAGCAGCCGCATGCTAGCGTTGCCCTCAGTTGCAGTTTGATTCCCCTTGCAGTACTTGAAGCCTGCGGAGCATGTAACCGCAGGCTTTTCGTAGTTTTTCAGCAATATCGAAAAACTCCGGACCCGTCCGGAGGCAGGGCGATCAGCGCAGCGGACCGGGTGCCACACGGTGTGGCCCCGACACGTCCCTCGCAAGGAGAACGGCATGGCTCAGGGAACCGTCAAGTGGTTCAACGCTGAGAAGGGCTTCGGCTTCATCGCCCAGGATGGCGGCGGCCCCGACGTCTTCGTCCACTACTCCGCCATCAACGCGAGCGGTTTCCGCTCGCTGGAGGAGAACCAGGCGGTCAGCTTCGACGTCACCCAGGGCCCGAAGGGCCCGCAGGCGGAGAACGTCACCGTCGTCTGACCATCCTCGATGATGATCTGATCGCTCGGGACCCGTCGGGTCCGCAGACGGCCGCCGGCCGTCACCGTGAGCACAAGAGCAGCAGTACCCAAGGGGGCCCGCCGTTCGGCGGGCCCCCTGCCTTGTTGCCCGGTGTCCCCGGGGGAACGTGAAGGGCCCTCCTCCCGTCGTGGGGAGGAGGGCCCTTCTCGTCGCCCGTTCCGAAGGGGCGTCAGGCCGCCGCGGTGGCCTGGGCCGGGACCTTCGCCTCGGCCGGGGCCGGGCTCTCGTCGTAGAGGTCGCCGGTCGGGTTGTTGTACGCGACCAGGTCGAGGGTCTTCTCTCGGGCCGCGACCACGATCGGCACCAGCGCCTGGCCGGCGACGTTGGTCGCGGTGCGCATCATGTCGAGGATCGGGTCGATGGCCAGCAGCAGGCCGACGCCCTCCAGCGGCAGACCCAGGGTGGAGAGGGTCAGCGTCAGCATGACGATCGCACCGGTGAGACCGGCGGTGGCCGCCGAGCCGATCACCGAGACGAAGGCGATCAGCAGGTAGTCCTTGATGCCGAGGTCGATGCCGTACACCTGGGCGACGAAGATCGCGGCCAGCGACGGGTAGATCGCGGCGCAGCCGTCCATCTTGGTGGTGGCGCCGAACGGCACGGCGAACGAGGCGTACTCGCTCGGGACGCCGAGGCGCTCGGTGACCCGGCGGGTGACCGGCAGGGTGCCGACCGAGGAGCGCGAGACGAAGGCCAGCTGGATTGCGGGCCAGGCGCCCTTGAAGAAGTTGACCGGGTTGAGGCCGGCGGCGAACTTCAGCAGCAGCGAGTAGACGCCGAACAGCACCAGCGCGCAACCGAGGTAGACGTCGACGGTCAGCGTCGCGAACGGCTCCAGCAGGTCCCAGCCGTACTTGGCGACGGACTTGCCGATCAGGCCGAGGGTGCCGAGCGGGGAGAGCCGGATGACCCACCAGAGGGCGGTCTGGATCAGTTCCAGCACCGACTCGCTGAGCTTGAGGATCGGCTCGGCCTTGGCGCCGAGCTTGATCACGGCGGCACCGGCCACGATCGCCAGGAAGACGATCTGCAGGACCTCGACCTCGGTGAACGCGGTGACGATGTTGGTCGGGAAGATCCCGGTCAGGAAGTCGATCCAGCTGCCGGTGGACTTCGGCGGCTTGAGGCCCTCGGTCTTGAGGTTGGTGCCCTCACCCGGGTTGGTCAGCAGGCCGAGGCCGAGGCCGATGGCCACCGCGATCAGCGAGGTGATCGCGAACCAGAGCAGGGTGCGGACGGCGAGGCGGGCCGCGTTGGTGACGTTCCGCAGGTTCGCCACGCTCACCAGGATCGCGGTGAACACCAGCGGCGGGACGGCGAGCTTCAGCAGCTGGACGAAGATCCGGCCGATCGTCTCCAGGGTGGTGGCCAGCCAGGAGATGTCGGCCGCGCGGGCCAGGTAGCCGAGGCCCACGCCGAGCACGAGGCCGGCGACGATCTGGGCCCAGAAGGGGGTCTTGCGGATTCTGGCGAGCACGGACGGCGACGAGGTCGCCTCGGGCGCTGTGGACATGACGGTGCGGCTCCGGGGGAGGCGTTGCTGGTGGTGAGGGGAGTGGGGACGGCGGCACGGCGTGCGGGCCGGACGGGGAGAGGACCGGCCCCGGTCAGGGGCGTGCCGCCTGAATACAGCTCATGGCGCGACAACGGCGCGGGCTGTCCACAGCACCGGACAGACGACACGCGCGGGCGGCGGCGGGCAGCGGGCCCGGGCCGAGCGGCGAACGTGCGTCTGAGGTGGTCACGGCGGACACGTTAGCAGTAAAGCTTTGAGATGTTCAAAGTAGTTGTTTGAGTTCCGGACACGGACCGATTGACCGGTCAACAGTTATACGTATAACTTGGACGGCATCCCCCGCCCGCCCGTTCCTCTGCCCAGACCGGAGAATCCCGCCCATGGGCTACCTCGCCCTGCTCCGCGCCCCGCACGTCGGCCGCCTCCTCCTCGGCACCCTGCTCGGCCGACTCCCGGCCGGCATGACCGCCCTGGTGATCGCCCTCGCGCTGCGCGAGGCCCACGCGCCGTTCAGCCGGATCGGCCTGGCCACCGCCGCGTACGCGATCGCGGCGGCCGTCGGCGGACCGGTGCTCGGCCGGATCGTGGACCGCACCGGGCAGCCGCGCGTCCTGCTGGTCTCCGCGGTGATCGCCGGCGGCGGGTACGCCCTGCTGGCACTGGCACCCGGCTCCGCGCTGGCCGCCCCGCTCGGCGCCGCGATCGCCGGACTGGCCATGCCCCCGCTCGAACCCTGCCTGCGCTCGCTCTGGCCGGACGTCGTCGAGGAGGAGCAGCTCGACACCGCCTACGCCTTCGACTCCGCCTCCCAGCAGATCCTCTACGTCGCCGGCCCGCTCGCGGTGGCCGGCATCGCGGGCGCGGTCAGCGCGGTCGCCGCGCTCTGGGTCGCCGCGGCGCTGGGCCTGCTCGGGGCGGCCGTCGTCGCCACCGCCGCACCGGCCCGGGCCTGGCAGGCCCCGCCGCGCGCGCACTCGGCGGGCCTGCTCGGACCGCTCCGCTCCCCCGGCCTGGTCCTGCTGCTGGTCGGCCTGGCCGGCGCCGGCTGGGCGGTCGGCGCGCAGAACGTGCTGTTCATCGCCTACGCCGAGGCCCACGCGGCGGACGGCCTGCCCGGCGGCGCGGGCACCCTGCTGGCGCTGGCGGCGCTCGGCGGACTGCTCGGCGCACTCGTCTACGGCGCGGTGCGGTGGCGCAGCTCGACGGCCACCCGCACCTGGCTGATGGCGCTCGGCATGGCCGTCAGCTACCTGCCGCTGGTCCTGCTCCCCGGACCGGCCGCGATGGCCGGACTCGCCTTCGTGTCCGGGATCGCACTGGCCCCGCTGCTGGCGGCGGCCTTCGTCCTGGTCGCCGAGCTGGCCCCGACCGGCACCGTGACCGAGGCGTTCGCCTGGCTGGTCACGCTCTTCGCGACCGGCAACTCGCTCGGCTACGCCGTCTCCGGCCACCTCGCCGAGGGCTCACTGCGACCGGTGGCGCTGTGCGCGGCGGGCGGGATCGCGCTGGGCGGGCTGCTGCTGTTCGGTGCCCGCCGCTGGTTCCGGCCGGCCACCGCGCCGGCCGGGGCACGGTCGCTGCCGGCCGAGCCGGTGCCGGTGGGCTGACGCCCACCTCCCCCTGGACGTGACTGCGCCCGTCGGACCGGGTGGTCTGGCCGACGGGCGCAGTCACTACTTCATCTCCTTCGCTTCACTCAGCTGTGGCGGCCTCGGCCTCCCCAGGCGATCAGAGCGAGCAGCAGGCCCACCCCGAGCGTCGCGGCGGCGATCACACCGATCAGCTTGCCCACCCCGGCACCGGTCCCGGGCAGCTCACCGCCGTGGCTCGGCGAGTGGGTCGGCTCCGGGTGGTGCGTCGACGGGTGGTGCGTCGGCGAGTGCGAGGCCGAGTGGGAGTGGCTCGGCGACGGCGTCGAGGTCTCCGTCGGCGACGGGGTCGGGGACGGGGTGACCGTCGGCGTCACGGTCGGCGACGGCGTGGGCGTGGGCGTGGGCGTCACCGTCGGTGTAGGAGTCGGCGTAGGCGTCACGGTCGGCGTCGGCGTGGGCGTCACGGTCGGCGTGGGCGTCGGCGTAGGCGTAGGCGTCACGGTCGGCGACGGCGTAGGCGTGGGCGTCGGCGTAGGCGTCACGGTCGGCGACGGCGTAGGCGTGGGCGTAGGCGTCGGCGTCGGCGTAGGCGTCGGCGTAGGCGTCGGCGTCGGCGTCGGCGTCGGCGTCGGCGTCACGGTCGGCGACGGGGTCGGCGTAGGCGTCGGGGTAGGCGTCGGGGTCGGGGTAGGCGTCGGGGTAGGCGTAGGCGACGGGCTCACCGTCGGCAGCACCAGTCCCAGGTCCAGCCCCAGGTCCTCCGCCCCGCCGGCCAGCGTGACGGTCTGCGTCACACCGGTCGCCGGGTCGGCGTCCGAGTCCAGCGTCCGGTCCGCCCCGGCCGCCCGCACGGTCACGGTGGCGCCCTCGGGCAGCGTGGCGAGGTCGAACCGCACCCCGTACACCCCGTCCGGCAGCCGCTCGAACCGGTAGTGCCCGTTGGCGTCGGTCACCGCCGTGACCGGGTTGCCGTCCTTGTCCCGGACCACCCGGCCCTCGCCGTCCAGCAGTTCGACCCGGACCCCGGGCACCCCGGGCTCGCCGGGCTGCTGGACGCCGTCCTTGTTGACGTCGCTCCAGACGAAGTCGCCGAGCACGTTGGCCGGCGGTACGGCCTGCTCGATGCCCACGCCGACCTTGGCCGGCTCGGCGGGCAACAGCGGATTGCCGGACGCGTCGGTCGCGGTGTAGCTGAAGCTGTTCCAGGCGAACTCGTCCGGGCCCGCGTCGAACGACGCGACCATCGGCCAGGTCAGCGTGAACAGCTCCCCGGGCGCGAGCGTGCCGGGGCGGTGCACCCGGAACCAGGTCGCGGTGCCCGGGCCGGGGAAGGCGGTGCTCCACTGCGCGGCGGCGTCGCACGGGCCGGGCACGGCGAACTCGCCGGGCAGGCAGGGGTCGGGCGAGGTGGTGTACTCGATCACCACGGTCGGGTCGCTGGAGGTCAGCGGCTCGACCAGCGAGGGCGTCCAGGCGGAGTTGCGCGGGACGTCCGGCCGCAGCACGTAGGAGTCGCCCGGGGTGGGCAGCTTGTCGTACGCGACGAACTCGGTGACCGGGTCGGCCGAGTCGTTGCGGACGGTCATCCGGTAGGAGATCCCGCCGCCGGGGCGGGTGGTGCCGGTGGTGGCGTAGTCGGGGTCGAGGTCGCCCCTGACCTCCTTGTACGACCGCAGCACGGCCGGGACCTGCACCTCGACCTGCGAGGAGGCGCGGCACACGGTCTCGGTGGTGTCGCCGTCCTTGTCGATGTCCTGGGTGTCCGGCGCCCCGCCGTCGCTGCCGAAGTAGAAGCAGGAGACCGGCGGTCCGGCGCCCTCGGCGGTGACGAACACGTCGTTGGTGAGCGTGCCGGGCCGGGCGCTGCCGGCCACCTGGACGTCGATCAGGGTGCGGTAGGCCAGGTGGTCGTTCAGGTACATCATGTCCGGCGCGCCGGCCGGCCAGGTCATCCTGAGCAACTGGCGGCCGTCCGGGCCGGGCAGCACGGTGACCGACTGCGGGGCCACCGACTCGGCGTAGGCCGGGTCCCGGCGGGCGCTGCCGTCGACGTACACCATGCCGGGCGGCAGCAGGTCGTAGAGGACGAGCGGCCGGTCGAGGGCGCGGCCGGTGCGGTTGTAGGGGATCACCTGGAAGGTGGCCACACCGCCCGGGGAGAGCACGGCGCCGGAGACGGTGGTCTTGGCGGCGCCCAGGTTGGTGGCGGCGGTGACGGTGTTGTCGGCGCAGGCACCGGCGGCGGCGGTGTCGCCGCCGGCGCCGGTGCCGACCGCGTCGAGGCAGTTGTGCAGCGGCACCGGCGCGGCGCGCCCGTCGTGGCCGGGGGTGATCACCTGGGCGAGCACCTGGACGGCGTTGCCGGGGCTCCAGCCGCCGGGGATCGGGCCGCTCCAGCTGAACCGCAGGCCGTCCAGGTGGCGGCCGGCCGGGATGCCGAGCACGTCGTTGGCCGGGTCCCCGGCGCCCTCGGCGAAGGTGATCCGGCGGGTGGTCGAGCCGTTCAGCGGCTGACCGGGCGTGAAGGCCCGCCAGGTGGGGTCACCGTCCAGCCGGTACTCCAGCACGAGGGTGATCGAGGTGGGGTTCCACGCCTCCAGCTGGATGGACTGCGCGATCAGCCAGTTGTAGAGGTCGGCGGTGGTACCGGTGCCCGGGTCGGTCATCACCAGGCCGGTGACCGGGTCGGCGTTGTTGGAGACGCGCAGGCTGAAGGAGGCGAGGTCGCCGGAGGCGGTGGTCTCCTGCCAGACCTTGGAGGCGCCGATCTGCACACCGGTGACCGGCGGCTGGAAGGTCGGGGTCTCGGCGGTGGCGGTGTCCAGGTCGCGCCGCGGTTCGGAACCGAGCGGGTCGCCCTGGAGCGTCACCACGTTGGTGGAGGTGGTGCCGCTGGGGAAGGCCGGGTCCGGGTAGTCGACCACCAGGACGCCGGGGATCCGGCAGCCGGCCTGGCCGTTGCCGGCCACGAACGCGCCGATGTCGTAGACCCAGGTGGTGGAGCCGGCCGGGTCGTTGACCCAGCCCGGCGAGCGGCTGGTGTCGACCACGGCGCCGGGCGGCAGGGTGTCGACCAGCCGGCTGCTCTCCAGGTCGACGTTGGGCACGCCGGCCGTGGAGCAGGCGCTGAACTGGTAGGTGACCGAGCGGCCGTCCTGACTGCTGGTCTGCACGCCCTTGGTCGTGGTGTAGCCGGGCTGGACCACGGCGGTGGTGGTGGCGCTACCGGTCTGCGGCGGCTCGCCGTCGGCGGTGAGGGTGGCCGCGTTGGTGCTCTGGGTCCCGTTGGGGGTGGTGAAGTTGGGGTACCGCAGCACCACGTTGATGGTGGCGGTGGTGCCCGGGGTGAGGGTCTGCAGCTTGACGGTGAGGGTGCCGCCCATGCTGCCGGCCGCCGGGACGGTGGAGTTGGGGACGTCGACCGTGGTGGCGTCCGGGGTCCAGCCGACGAACTCCATGTCGGCCGGGAGCACGTCGGTGATCTGCCCGTTGACGCAGTCGCTCACCGAGCAGGTGTACCGCAGGGTGTAGGTGACGTTCTCGCCCGGCGCCGCGCTGGGCTTGTCCACCGTCTTGGTGAAGGTGACGGCGGCCTGGGCGGGCGGGGCGGTCAGGGTGCCGGTGAGCAGGGTGCCGCCGATCAGGCCGAGCGCGGCGGCCAGGCGCGGCAGGCGGGACGGCCGGGAGAAGCGTGGGGGCCGTGAGGGTTTAGGTCGTGACGTCCACATGAGCGGAATCTCATCGCCCGCTAACCCGCCCGAGGCCGCGCCGCGAGGTGATTGGACGATCTTTCACCTGTTCGGCTTAGACCGAATGGTCGGTCGCACCCGAATGGGCGTTCAGCCGGGCCGTGTCGCCGCGGTGGTGGAGGAGCGCCGCACCAGCGCGGTGGCGAGCGGCGGCACCGGTGCGACCGCCTCGCCCCGGAGCAGTCCGGCGAGCGCCGCCACCCCGGCCCGGCCCAGTTCCTCGCCGGGCAGGTCGACGGTGGTCAGCGGCGGGGCGAGCAGCGCGGCCACCGGAACGTTGTCGATGCCGATCACCGAGAGGTCGGCGGGCACCCGCAGCCCGCGCTCGGCGGCGGCCTGGTAGACGCCGGAGGCGACCACGTCGTCGTCGCAGATCACCGCGTGCGGCCGGTCGGGGCGGTCGAGCAGCCGGTGGGCGACCTCGCGCGCGGCCGGCTGGCCCTCGTTCAGGCTGACGCCGAGTTCGACCACGTCCAGGCCGAGCGCCCGGGCCGTCTCCTCGAAGGCGGCCTGGCGGACCCGGAAGGTGTACGCGGCGTGGGTGGAGCGCAGCCGGCCGATCCGGCGGTGGCCGAGCCCGGCGAGGTGCTCGACGGCGGCCCGCATGCCGCCGGCCACGTCCAGCTCGACGGTCGGCCGGGTCCGGTCGGTGCCGGGGTCGGCGTCCAGGAAGACGACGGGGGTGTCGGCGGGCAGCTCGCCGAGCTGGCTGTCGTCCGGGGAGCAGATCAGCAGGCCGTCGAAGCGGCTGGTGGTGGCGGCCTCGGCGAGCGTGGCGCTCCCCCAACCCGAGCTGACCACCACCGCCAGGCCGTGCTTGCCGGCCTCCTCGTGGACGCCCTCCAGGACCCGGCCGAAGAACGGGCCGAGGATGTTGGGCACGGCCAGCAGGATCATGCCGCTGCGGCCCAGCCGCAGCTGCCGGCCGGCCGCCTGCGGGCGGTAGCCGAGGCTGCGGGCGGCCTCCCGGACGCGTTCGCGGGTGGCGTCGGAGACCCGGCGGCCGGCCTCGGAGCCGGAGAACACCAGCGAGACGGTGGCCTGCGAGACCCCGGCGAGCCGGGCGACGTCCCGGCCGGTGGGACGGCGGACCGGCGCGGGCCAGGTCCCGGCCGCGGGCCGCTCCCGCGGCGCGCTGTCCCCGGCCCCCTCCGGCACGGCGCTGCCCGGTGCGGCGTTCTCCGGCACGGCGGCGCGGGTCAGTTCTGCGGAGCCGAGGCGGCGGGGCCGGTCGTGGACGCCTTGGCGGCCGCGGCGCGGGCGGCGTCGTCCGCGGCGTCCTCCTCGGCGTTCTGCGCGGCGATCTTGGAGGCGGTCCGGGAGCGGATGCCGTCCACCTTGCCGGAGATCGCGGCCGACATCTCGTCGCGCTGCCGGCTCAGCAGGACGTAGCTGAGCGGGGCGGAGGCGACCGCGGCCAGCAGGAAGAGGAAGACCACGCCCGCCTCGCCGGAGACCGGGATGATCCGGAAGTGCCCGAGCAGCAGCGCGACCAGCAGGCAGCCGAGGAAGATGGAGACCCGCATCGAGGTGTACCGGAGCGTGGCGTGCGACTTCTTGCTCACATTGCTGCCCACCGGGGGACACATCCTTCACTGCGCTGGGAACCGGGCCGGTCTCCCAGTGAAGCATGCCCGACGCGCCCGGCGGGGAACGGGTCCCGCCGGGCACCGTCCGGCACCGGCGCGATCAGCGCAGGTCGAGCCACATGATGACGTCGTCGCGGTCGTCCCCGGGCGCGACCCGGATGGTGGCGGGCACCCGGCCGACCTCGACGTAGCCGCTGCGGGCGTAGAACGCCTCCAGGCCGAGCCCGCCCCGCACCTGGAGCTTCAGCCCGTCCAGGCCCCAGCCCCGGGCGATCCGCTCGGCCTCGGCCATCAGCGCCGCGCCGTGGCCGCGTCCCTGGAGCTCGGGGTGGACCATGACCTTGACGACCAGCCGCCAGTGGTCCATCGGCCCGAACCGCATCGACTCGAAGACCAGCAGCGCGGCCAGCCTCCCCGTCCCGGCCTCCCGGGCGATCAGCAGCCGGTCCGGCCCGTTCGGCGCCGTCCCGGCGAACTGCCGCTCCCCGGCGGCCCGGACCTCCTCCTCGGTCACCTGGTGGACGAAGCCGACGGCGCCGCCGGCGTTGCTGGCGGCCGTCCACAGGGCGGCGATCTCGGCGTGCAGCGCGGGGTCGGGTTCCGGGTCGAGGGTGAAGCTCAGCGTCATGCCCCCGGAGCCTAGTAGCCCCTTACGACAACGCGGGGGCGGTCCGCTCCGGGGCCGCGGTCCGCAGGGCCAGGCAGAGCAGCACCGCGACCGCGCAGAGGCCGCCGGCCGCGTACCAGGCGAGGTCGTAGTCGCCGAGCGCGTCCCGGGCGAAGCCGGCCAGGGAGGCCACCACGGCGGCGCCGATCTGGTGGCAGGCCAGCACCCAGCCGAAGACGATCGGCGCGTCCTCGCCGAAGTGGCGGCGGCAGAGCGCGACGGTCGGCGGCACGGTGGCCACCCAGTCCAGTCCGTAGAAGATGACGAACGCCAGGATCGGCGGCTCCAGCGAGCCCGCGAACAGCTGCGGCAGCACCAGCAGCGAGAGCCCGCGCAGGCCGTAGTAGACGATCAGCAGCCGCCCGGCGTCGAAGCGGTCGGTGAACCAGCCGCTCGCCACGGTGCCGATCACGTCGAACACGCCGATCAGCGCGAGCAGGCCCGCCGCCGCGGTGACCGGCAGGCCGTGGTCGTGGGCGGCCGGGATGAAGTGGGTGCCGACCAGGCCCGCGGTGGTCGCGCCGCAGATCGCGAAGGAGCCGGCCAGCAGCCAGAACGCCCGGGAGCGGGCGGCCTCCCGGAGCACCCGCAGCGAGCGGACCAGCGCCCCGCCCTCGGTGGCCGGGAGGGACGGCGGCTCGCTCGCGCCGTACGGGAGCAGCCCGAGGTCGGCGGGCCGCTCGCGCATCAGCAGCAGCACCGGGACGGCCACCGCGCTGGCCGCCAGCGAGACCACCACGACCGCCGAGCGCCAGCCGTGCTGCTCGACCAGCCAGGCGCCGACCGGCAGGAAGACCAGGTTGCCCGCCGCGCCGGCGGCCGTCAGCACGCCGGTGACCAGCCCCTGCCGGGCCCGGAACCAGCGCCCGGTGATCGTGGTGGCGAAGGCGCCGGCCATCGATCCGCTGCCGAGGCCGACCAGCACACCCCAGCAGAGCACCAGCTGCCAGGGCTCGCGCATCAGCATGGTGAGGCCGGCGCCGACCGAGATCGTCAGCAGCGCGCAGACCACCACCAGCCGCACGCCGAACCGGTCCATCAGGGCGGCGGCGAACGGCGCGGTGAGGCCGTAGAGGGTGAGGTTGACCGAGGTGGCGCTGGATATCGTGCCCATCGACCAGCCGAACTCGGTGTGCAGCGCGTCCATCATCAGACTGGGCGTGGAGCGGAATCCGGCCGAGCCGAGCAGCACCAGCAGCGAGACGCCGGCCACCACCCAGGCGTAGTGCACCCGGGGCGCGCGGGCGGGCGCGGGGAGCGTGTCGGCGGGGGCCGGGGCGGTGGGGGCCGGGGCGGTGGGGGCTTCGGTCTCGTTCACCCGGCGAGTCTCCCGACGACGCGGGGCGGGCCACGAGGGGCGGGGCTGCCAGCTTTCGCCGGAATCGGGCCAACCGGCGGCGGGAACCGGCCGGCCGCGAGCCGCGAGGCGACAGGGCGGGCCCGGTGGCCGAAACGGACCGCCCGCGGCGGGTGGATCGAATGGCGGCGGGCCGCGCGCACCCCGAGCACGGCACGGCCGGCCGCCATCCGACCTCGGCACACGGGCCCTGAACCCGTGCAACGCTCTCCGCACTCGCCGAGGAGCCAGCGCACGACCGTTCCACGGCCCCCCTGCTGACGTGGTCCCCCTGGACAGCAGCACCGCAGCGGCGTTCGGGTGTTCCCTCGGCGTCCCCTCGCGACGGAGCGCTGCACCCAAGCGTGATCAGTCGGATACGTCACGTCAATGGGTTGTCAGAAATTCGGAATGGTTGCGTCAGCTTTCGGCCCGGCCGCCGGAGGGGTCGTCAGGGGACTCGGTCAGGGCTGCGCGAGGGCCACCCAGTCGACGGCGGCGAGCGGGTCGGCGGGCCTGGCATCCGGGCCGATCTCGCACCAGACGCGTTTGCCCGCGCCGTCCGGGTACCAGCCCCAGCGGTCGCAGAGCAGTTCGACCAGCTCCAGGCCGCGGCCGTTGGTGGCGTCGACGTCCGCGCCCGCGTGCCGGGGGGCGGGGGCGACCTGGCTGGCGTCGGCGACCTCGACCCGCAGCGGGCCGACCGTCGCCGCCTCGCGCACTCCGCCGTGCCCGCCGCCGCCCGGGGAGGCGTCCGGCGCGGCGTCCCGGAGATCGCCCAGCGGGAAGCAGAGCCGCAGCACGGCCGGACAACCGGTGTGCACCACGGCGTTGGTGACCAGCTCGGAGACCACCAGCACCACCGTCTCGGCGATCGGCGCGTCCGGGTCCACCCCGTGGTTGAGCAGCCGCGAGCGGACCCACCGACGGGCCCGGCCGACTTCGGCGGGGTCCGCCTGCACCGCAAGCTGTACCTGAAGAACCTGCACCGCTCCACCACCCGCACTCGCAGTTCGGCCACCGTCTCGGCCGGGCCCCGGTCGCCCGGCCCGCCCGGGCGCGCGCCGGGCCCGCCGTCCGTCGGGCCGCCGCCCGGCGGGTGACCGCTGGTCGCACCCGCCGCCGCACACCCGCGTCACCTCGTCCGTCGCGCACCGGCCGCGACACGAATACGCCTCAGGATGAGTCGGCGGGCGGACCGCAGCAAGCGCTTCGGGCATATTCCAGCGATCGGGGGACAGGGCAGGGCATACTGTCCCGTTCACTCTGGCGAGCCACGGACCGGCGATCGCCCGGTCCGGGCCGGCCGGCCCGCGACGCAGAGGCGAACCTACCGCCGTCCGCCCCCCGCGCCCCGGGCGCCACTCGCGAACCACCCGTGCGACATATGTCCAACCGCCTTCGAACAGCGCAACCGCGGGATCGACGGCAGATCCCACGATCTGACGATCCGAAGCCCCGGCCTCCTGTTCTTCACCGAATCCACCCGCCGCCCGATTCACGCGGGATACCGTGGGACGTGTCAGCGGTCGGTCCGGCAGGAGGGTGGTGACCGGTGGCCACCACCGACGGCTCCCCGCGCCGGGACGAGCAGCTGCAGCGGCGCCTGGCCCGCGGCGAGGAGACCGCCCTCGGCGAGCTGTACGACCAACTCGCCCCGATGGTCCACGGGTTGGCGGGCCGGATACTTGCCGACCAGACCGCGGCGGCGCAACTCACCCGGGAGATATTCGCCCACGTCTGGGAACACCCCGAGGCCTTCGACCCGGCCCACGGTTCGCTCCGCGCCTGGCTCGGCGCGCTGACCCACCGCCGCGCCGTCGACCGGCTGCGGGCCCGCCGCGCCCAGGAGGCGGGCTACGCCGGGGACGCGGAGGACGAGATCCGCGCGGTGGCCACCGCCGCCCGCGTCCAGTACGTGGTCGCCGCCCTGCCGCAGCCGCTGCGTGAGACCATCGCCGAGTCCTACTACGACGGCCGCACCTACCAGGAGACGGCCCGCCGGCTGGGGATCAGCGAACAGGCCGCCAAGCAGCGGATGCGGCTCGGCCTGGAACTGCTCGCCACCGAACTGGAGCAGGAGCGCGCCCGGCACCGCGGCCCCGCCCCGGCGGACCCCGGACGGACGGACCCCGAACGGACGGACGCGGAACGGACGGACGCGGAACAGGGCGGCGGGCGGCGGAAGGAGGGCGGGGGGACGTGACGATCACCGACGAGCAGCACGAGGCCCTGCGATCGCTGCTCGGTGCCTGGGCGCTCGGCGCCGTCCCGTCCCGCGAGGCCGCCGGACTCGAAGCCCACCTGACCGGCTGTCCGCCGTGCGCCGACGAGGCCGAGCGGCTGCGCGAGGCGGCCGGCTGGCTCTCCGTCGAGGAGCCGCTGGACCAGCCCGCCGCGCTGCGCCAGCAGGTGCTCGACTGGTGCCTGGCCCGCCGGCCGGCCGAACTCCCGGTCCCCGCTTGGGGCGTGCCGTACGCCGCCGAGACCGCCAAGCTCGACGCACTGCTGCGCGACCTCGGCCCGGAGGAGTGGCAGGAGGTCGCCGAACTGCCCTGGCACGGCGGTACCGAGTACCTGCGCCCGGCCGAGGTGCTCTGCCACCTCGCCGCGGTGGACGGCTACCTGGCCGTCGCCCTCGGCCTGCCCGACCCCGTCCCGGGCGGCCCCGGCCACGAAGGCGCGGGTCCCGGCCGCACCGGACCGGCGGTAGAGCGCCGGGTCCCGCCGCAGGAGGCCGTCCTCCCGCCGCTCCCCCGGGTGCCGCCGCAGGCCGGCCGGCGCTGGGCCCAGATCACCGACCGCACCGCCCGGCTCACCGCCGAGCAGGCCGGCCAGCCGCCGCAGCGGATCCGCGCCCGTTGGCGCCGGCACTGCCACGAGCTGGTCCGCTCGGCCGCGCTCGCCCCGCAGGGCAACACCCCGGTGGACTTCGGCTTCGCGACCGTCCCGCTCCGGGACGCCTTCGTCGACCGGGCCTTCGAGTGCTACGTGCACGGCGAGGACGTCGCCCGCGCGGTCGCCTACCCGTACGACCCGCCCGCCCCACAGCACCTGCGGCAGATGATCGACCTGGCCGTGCGGATGCTGCCGCTGGCGCTGGCCGGGCAGCGGGCGGCCCGCCCCGAGCTCACCGGGGCGCCGCTCGGCGCAGCCGTGCGCGCGGACGGGGGCCGGGCCGGCCGCCGGATCCGGCTGGTGATCGACGGCCCGGCCTCCGGCGAGTGGCTGATACCGCTGGACGGCCCGGACGCGGGCCCGCCCGTCGGCGAGCCGGTGGCCGCGATGGTGCTGGACGGGCTGGAGTTCTGCCAGCTGGCCGCCGCGCACCGCGACCCGGACCGGCTGCCGGTCGGCGAGCACGGCGACCGGGCCGCGATCCGCGAGGTGCTGCACGCGGCGCCGCTGCTCTCCCGCCCGTAGCGACCGGGCCTCAGGGCGGGCCTCAGGGCAGGCCTCGAACCGGGCCTCAGAGCGGGCCGCAGACCGGGCCGGGGCGGTCAGGCGAAGACCACGGTCCGGGTGCCGTTCAGCAGCACCCGGTGCTCGCTGTGCCACTTCACCGCGCGGGCCAGCGCCTGGCACTCGACGTCCCGGCCGAGCGCGACCAGCTGGTCCGGGGTGATGTCGTGGGTCACCCGGGCCACCTCCTGCTCGATGATCGGGCCCTCGTCGAGGTCGGCGGTGACGTAGTGCGCGGTGGCGCCGATCAGCTTCACGCCCCGGGCGTGCGCCTGGTGGTACGGCTTGGCGCCCTTGAAGCTCGGCAGGAAGGAGTGGTGGATGTTGATCACCTTGCCGGAGAGCGCGGTGCACAGCTGGTCCGACAGCACCTGCATGTAGCGGGCCAGCACGACCAGCTCGACGTTCTCCTTGGCGACCAGGTCCAGCAGCTGCTGCTCGGCCTCGGCCTTGTTCTCCCTGGTCACCGGGATGTGGTGGAACGGGATGCCGTAGCCCTCGGTGAGGTCGCGGAAGTCGGTGTGGTTGGAGACCACCGCGGCGACCTCCACCGGCAACGCGCCGATCCGGGTGCGGAACAGCAGGTCGTTCAGGCAGTGCCCGAACCGGCTCACCATGAGGACGATCCGCAGCTTCTCGTCGCTCGGGTGGATCTGCCAGTCCATCCCGAACGAGGCACCGATCGCGGCGAAGCTCGCCCGCAGCTTGTCGACGGTCACCGGCTCGGCGGCGGAGAAGTGCACCCGCATGAAGAACAGACCGCTGTCCCCGTCACCGAACTGCTGGCTGTCGATGATGTTGCACCCGGTCATGAAGAGGTAGCTGGAGACCGCGTGCACGATGCCCTGCTTGTCGGGGCAGGACAGCGTGAGGACGTACTGGGCGCTGGCCGGCTGCTGTTCCACGGTGGGGGTATCCCGTCCTGAGCTCGTGCTGGTGTGAATGCTCCAGCGTGTCACACTCCGGGAGGCCCCCCTCCGGCTGCCCGCACTGCGGGACGGGCCGCCCAGGGCCTGGGCGCCGCCCCGCTCGGACCCGGATCCTGACCCGGGTCAGACCCGGGTCAGGATCCGCAGCACGTCCAGCGAGCGCGGCGGCGCGTCCGGGTCCTCGCCGTCGCTGACGGCCAGCTTGACGTGCGCCTCGCGGGCCGCCCTGACCGCCTCCGGCCACCCGTGGTGCTCCAGGTACGCGGAGGTCGGGGCGTCCGCGCCGACCTCGTGCAGGATCCGCACCACCCGCAGCACCGCGACGTCCACCAGGGTGGCCTCGGCGGAGTCCCGGAAGATCGTGCCGACGTACTTCTCGGCCGACCAGCGGTCCAGCCAGGTGTCCTCGACCAGACGGTAGACGGCGTCGGTGACGTCGCCGTACTCGTCGCGGCCGGCCAGCCAGGCGTCCCGCTGGAACCCGGGGTCGGAGAGCATGTGCAGCGCCGAGCGGAGTCGGGCCCGCCAGCGCCACCAGGGCAGGTCGTTGAGCGGCATGCCGCCCATCGTGCTGGAGCGGTGGCCCGGACGAGAAGGGTTTCGGGCAGACCGATACGAAGATTCTGTGCTGGCGGACATGGTGAACGATCGTACGTTCCCCCACCGTTCGTACTCCACTCCCGATCTACACGCGTTCCCCCTCGGAGTTCCGCCCCCGTTTGCCGGCTGTTGGCTGGACGGCCCTCTCGGCTTGCGGCGCCGGGGATTGGCTGGAACCGGTGCGCAGCACAGCGCCCAGGGAGGGAAAGACCGATGACCAGCCGTAGGGGCTCGTCCCAGGCCATGCACCCGATCGCGGGACGGCGCCGCCGGCGCCCGATCGCCGCAGCGGCGACCGTCGCCGCGTTGCTCCCAACCCTCTTCTCGGCCTCCGCGTGCGGCGGACCGGCCGATGCCGCCACCGGCAGCGGCGAACTCACCGTGATGACCTGGGCGCCGTCCGGCACCGGCTCGGCCGACCGCCCCGGGATGACCGACCTGGCCGAGGCCATCGGCCGGGACGTCAACGCCAAGGGCGGCCTGCACGGTCGCCAACTGCGGGTGATCACCTGCAACGAGCACAACACCGCCGACGGCGCCAAGGCCTGCGCGCAGCAGGCCGCGGACGCCAAGGCGGTCGCGGTGCTCGGCTCCTACAGCCAGTACGGCGACGACTTCATGCCCGTCCTGGAGCGGGCCGGGATCCCGCTGATCGGCGGCTACGGCCTGTCCCAGCTGGAGTTCAGCAGCCCGCTGTCCTACCCCGTGGGCGGCGGCATGCCGGCCCTGATCGGCGGCAGCGGCCGGCAGCTGGTGGAGGCCGGCTGCAAGGCGGTCTCACTGATCCGCCCGGACACCCCGGCCGGCGACAACCTGCTCGGCTACCTGGGCAACGCGCTCAAGCCGGCCGGGATCAAGCTGCTGGACGTCAAGGCCCCGGAGAAGTCCAACGACTACTCGCCGGTGGCCCGCAAGGCGATCGGCGGCGACCAGCCGGGCAACTGCGTCACCAGCGCGCTGGGCGCCGAGCCGACCGGCAACCTGCTCGACGCCTTCCGCCGGACCGGCGCCAAGAACACCCGGATCGCCTCGGTGATCGGCAGCGTGCAGCAGTCGGTGGTCGACTCCACCGGCGGCGACGCCGGCCCGCTCGCCGGCGCCTTCGTGACCGGCTGGTACCCGCCGGAGTCGGCCAAGATCTGGGACGGCCTGCGCGCGGTGATCCGCTCCAACACGGCCGGCCGGCACATCGACGCCGCCGACCCCGGGGTGCAGACCACCTGGGTGGCCTTCGAGGTGTTCCGCCAGGTCGCCGACCGGCTGGCCGCGGCCGGGCGCCCGCTCTCCAGCAAGACGATCACCGCGCTGCTGGACAGCGGCGAGCAGATCGACGTGGGGCTCACCCCGCCGCTGAACTGGGCGACCACCAACATGCTGGCGAGCACCGAGTCGCCCCGGCTGGTGAACACCTGGGTCACCTACCAGGAGGTGAAGGGCGGGCAGCTCACCCTGCAGCGGCCCGGCTTCGTGGACGTGCGCTGGGTGCTCACCGGGGGCAGGCCGCCGGCCTGATCCGCGGTTCCGAAGGGCCCGGCCGCACCGGTCGGGCCCTTCGCCGTGTCCCGTCAGCGTCTGTCCCCTGAGCGTCTGTCCCCTGAGCGTCTCTTCCGTCAGCGTCTGTCCCGGACCGTGCCGGGATCAGAGGTCGCCGTCGGTGCGGGTCGGCAGGCCGGTCTGGCCGGCGACGGTGTTCCAGAGCCCGGCCGCCTGCTTCTTGGCGGTGGTGGCGGTGCCGCTCGCGGCGACGGCGTTCTTGTAGTGCTGGTTGTCGTTCTTCTTCGGGTCGCAGCCGCCCTGGGCGTCCCCCGCCCAGGCCGCGTACTCGTCGTCGGCGGTCGCCGACGCCGTCCACGCCGCGTTCAGCTGCTCCACCAGCTGCGAGCCGTTGGGCAGCTTGTCGGTCTTCAGCCCGGCCAGCTTGGATTGGAGCTCCCTGCGCTGGCCGGCCGCGGCGGTCAGCGCCTGCTGCGACTCCGGCAGTCTGTCGCACTTCTGCACCGAGGCGACCGCGCCGATCACGGCCTGCCGGCTGTCGTTGGCGGTGCCGAGCAGGTCGGACAGCGCCTGGGCCTGGGCCTTGACCTCCGGGTTGACCGAGGCGGTGGTCGGGCCGGCGCTCTGCGTCGCGGTGGCGGCGGCGGCCGTACCGCTGCCGGTGGCAACGGGAGCGGCCTGCTTCTCGGTGCCGGCCTCGTCGTCGCCGTTCAGCAGCACCGCGACCAGGATGGCCGCCGCCACGCCGCCGGCCACCACACCGCCGATCAGCAGCCTGGACGAGGAACGGCCGCCGCGGCCGCCGTCCCGCCCGGCCGGGGCCTCGCCCGGGTGCTCCGGGTAGCCCGGCGCGGGCCGGTCGGCGTACCCCGGCTGCGCGGGCGGGTAGCCGCCGACCGCCTGCGGGTCCGCGGCCGGGTACGGCGGCAGGTACTGGGTCGCCTGGGCCGGGTCGCCCGGGTGGCCCGGCTGCGGGGCGCCGCCCCAGGACGGCTGGACCGGCATGGCCTGGGTGGGAAGCGCGCTGTCCCCGAGGTACTCCGGCTGCCCGGACGGCTGCCCCGGGTAAGGCCCGTACGGCTGTCCCTGCGGCGGCGGGCCGGGCTGCTGCTGCGGCTGGACCGGCTGCTGACCCTGCGGTGGGCCGGGCTGCTGACCGGGCTCGGGGCGGAACAGGTCGTCCAGGTTGAAGTCACCCGAGTTGGGGTACGAGCGGCGCTGGCTCAACGCGATTCCTCACCTGTGCACGACCGCGCGCTGACGGCGGACCACATCTCGTCGGTTCTTGGGAGCATCACAGTTCCTTGGACGTCGCGCCCACGCTACCGGTTCACCGAACCGGCCGACCACGTGGGCGGACCGTCCCTCACCGACCCTGCACGCTCCCCGCCGTCCTCCTCGACGGAATCCTCGACGGCCTCGTGCTCAGGCCGCCTCCGCCTCCGCCCTGGCCTGGAACTCGCGGACCACCCGCTGCTCCCGGTAGGGCTCCAGCCGCCGCCGGAACTCGTCCAGGTACTCCACGCCCCGGTTGGAGCGCAGCCCGCTCAGCAGCCGGACCGCCTGGGCCCCGGTCTCGCAGGCCCGTTCGACGTCGCGCTGCTGGAGCTGCGCCGTCGCCAGCAGCACGAGGTCCACCGCGCGGCGCCGCACCCGGGTCGGCGGGTGCAGGTCGAGCGCCCGCCGGGCGTAGTGCTCGGCCGGGCCGGCCTGCTCCAGGTCCCGGTGGCAGTGGGCCAGTTCGTCGGCGAGGTAGGCGTCGTCGAAGTGCACGATCCAGTCCGGGTCGTCCTCCGGGCGGCGCTTCTCCATCATCTCCAGCGCCTTGGCGGCCACCGCCTCGCAGGCCTTGGCGTCGCCGAGCAGGGCGTGCCCGCGCGCCTCGGCCGCGTAGAACATCGCCATCGCGGTCGGGGTGGCCACCGTCCGGGCGCCCTCCTGGGCGGCCCGGGCGAGCTGGGCGATCTCCCGGGGGTTGCCCAGGGTCGCCGCCAGGTGGCTCATCGAGGCCGCCAGCACGTACCCGCCGTAGCCCCGGTCGTCGGCGGCCTGGGCCAGGCGCAGCGCCTGGATGTAGTAGCGCTGGGCCAGGCCCGGCTGGCCGGTGTCCACCGCCATGTAGCCCGCCAGCTCGGTCAACCGCGCGACGGCGGCGAAGAGCTGACGTCCGGTCTCGTCCCGGTAGGAGCCGCCGAGCAGCCCGGAGACCACGCTGTTGAGGTAGTGCACCACCACCGGGCGGACGTGCCCGCTGCCGAACCGGTGGTCCAGGTCGACCAGCATCGCGGTGGTCGCCTTGACGGCCGCGACGTCGGTCGGGCCGACCCGGGTGCCGCCGGTGCGGGCCACCACCGGGTCGGGCGGGGTGATCAGCCAGTCCCGGCTGGGTTCGACCAGCGCGGAGGCCGCCACCGTCGCCCCGGTCAGGAAGTCCCGCCGGCCGACGTCGCTGCGCCACAGCTCGCAGACCTGCTCCAGCGCGGCGCCCAGCGTCGGCGCGAACTGCAGGCCGATGCCGGAGCTGAGGTTCTTGCCGTCGGCCATGCCGATCTCCTCGACCGACACGCCGCGCCCCAGCTTGCGCCCCAGCGCCTCGGCGATCACCGCCGGCGCCTGCCCCCTCGGCTGCTGGCCGCGAAGCCAACGCGCGACGGAGGTCTTGTCGTACCGCAGGTCCAGACCGTGCTCGGCACCGCAGAGGTTGACTCTCCGTGCCAGACCGGCGTTGGAGCAGCTGGCCTCCTGGATCAGCTGCTGGAGACGCTCGTTGGGCTGTCGTGCGACAAGTGGTCTCGCGGCCATTGGGCTTCGCCTCCCCACACCCTCCGGTCCCGGCCGGCGGGCGACGCTTTCTGCTGATCTCTGTTGCCGAGTTGCCGACTGTCCGACCGTTCAAGGAAACTGACACCAGGTTAGCGATCAGCAACGCCAGCGGGATACCCACGGTGACGATCCCCACCCCCCACGCGCCCGGCAGAATGCTCCCGTGCGCCCCCACTGCGCCCACCCCGCCTCCCCCCGGCGCGCTCCCGCACGGTCCGCCTCACCGGTTCGGGTGAATCACCCCCGGGTGGCCCAGCGGGCCCGGCCCGCCCGTAACCCGGCTCACGCACGGTAGTTGAGCACCCCGTGGACACCATCCCCGATCCCCCCGGCCAGGGTGCCGGCCCCGGAGTGCCGCCGCTGCTCGTCGCGGCCGTCGGCTACGCCGAGACCTGCCACTGGGAGGTCGCCCCGGGTGCCTGGCCGGTCGACTGCGACGGGCCCGCGCGCTGCTCCTGCGGCGACCGGCGCTGCGCCCTCCCCGGTGCCCACCCGATCGACACGGACTGGGCGCGCCGGGCGAGCGCGGGGCCGGGCGCGGTGCTGCGCTGGTGGACGGAGCACCCGCGGGCGTCGATCCTGCTGCCGACCGGCCGCTCCTTCGACGTGCTGGACGTCCCGGAGGTGGCCGGCTGCCTGGCGGTGGCGCGGATGGAGCGGATGGGGTTGCAGCTCGGCCCGGTGGTGGTGGTCCCGGCCGCACCCGGCCGTTCCGGCCGGCGGCTGCACTTCCTGGTGCTGCCCGGCGCGGCGGCCCGGCTGCCGGAGCTGCTCCGCAGGCTGGGGTGGCCGCCCGGCCGGCTGGACCTGGTGGCCCGCGGCGAGGGCGACTGGACGGTGGCCCCGCCGTCCCGGGTCGGCCCGGGCGGCTTCGCGCAGTGGGCCCGGCCGCCCGCCGCGCGGGGACGCTGGCTGCCGGACGCCGCCGAGCTGATCGGCCCGCTGGCCTACGCCTGCGGGCGCGACGCGCCGTCGTCCACGCCCTGGCCGGCCCTGCCCGAGGCGGTGCGCTGACCGCTTCCCCCGACTGCCGCCCTACGCCGATCGGGTGAGGGCGTGCCCCGCGCGACACCCCGCGCGCGAGTGACGGGCCTTGTCTCCCACCGGAGGCGGGGCCCGTCATACGCATGTGCGGATAAGGCTTCGGTGTACCCGCTGGTCAACGGCGAAAGCCCCTCGTACGAGTGACAGCGCTCAAGGATTGCCTTGATCGTCCGAGTGGGAGAACTCCCAGCGTGAGGGGACGCCGGACGGGGCGCTCGGTCGGGGAAGCCGGGCGAGGCGGACGGGAGGGACGGAGGGGAGACCGGAGGGGAACGGAGGGGACGGGAGGGACAGGGCGGGGCCGTGGTACCGGCCGGGTTCGGGGAGGCCGGTGCCACGGAAGGCGGGAGGGAACGGGAGGGGCCGGACGGGGCCGGGTGCGCGGGGAGCGCCCGGCCCCGTCCGGCGTTGCTCAACCGGTCGGTCGCCGCCGTGCCGTCCTCCCGTGCTCGGCCCCGCTCAGCCCTGCGCGACGAACACGTGCGCGGCGATGTCCTTGCCCAGCTCGGCGGCGTTGTCGCCGGTGCCCACCAGCACCCCGCCGACCCCGGCGCTCACCCGCACCGTCGACCCCGGCCGGACCCCGGCCCGGCGCAGCGTGCGCATCAGGTCGCCGTCGGTCTGGATCGGCTCGCCGATCCGGCGGACCACCACGTCGGCGCCGTCCGCGCCCGGCGTCACGGTGTCCAGCGGGACCAGCCCGGCGTCGAAGCCCTCGCCCTCGGCCTTGGCGTCGCCCAGCTCGTCCAGCCCCGGGATCGGGTTGCCGTACGGGGACTGGGTGGGGTGGCCGAGCATGGCGAGCACCTTGCGCTCGACCGTCTCGCTCATCACGTGCTCCCAGCGGCAGGCCTCCTCGTGGACCTGCTCCCACTCCAGGCCGATCACGTCGACCAGCAGGCACTCGGCGATGCGGTGCTTGCGCATCACCCGCACGGCGAGCCGGCGGCCCTCCTCGGTCAGCTCCAGGTGCCGGTCGCCCGCGACGCGCAGCAGTCCGTCGCGTTCCATCCGGCCGACCGTCTGGCTGACCGTGGGACCGCTCTGCTCCAGGCGCTCGGCGATCCGGGCGCGCATCGGGGTGATGCCCTCCTCCTCCAGCTCCAGGATGGTGCGAAGGTACATCTCAGTGGTGTCGATCAGCCCAGACATCGCCGCTGGCTCCGTTCCTCGGTGTCCTCATCGCCAATTCTGACCTACCGCACCGACTACCGGGCCCGTCGCAGGGCGCGGGGGGCGGGTTTTCCCGCCTGTTGACAGCGGCGCCGGTGAGGCAGCACGGTGCTGGCCGTAGCTTCCTCCCCCGCGGCCGGACCACCCCGGCCCGCCCCCACCCGGCCGGATCCCCCACCGGCAGAGAGCGAAGGCAACAGATGAGCGAGCTGGTCGGCCGGTACTTCGACGCCGCGATCGCGCACCTCCAGCGGGTCCGCACCGAGGAGGCGGAGAACATCGAGGCGGCCGCCGCCCTGCTGGCCGAGGCGATCACCGAAGGGCACAGGATCTTCACCTTCGGCGCCGGCCACTCCTCGCTCGCCGCCCAGGACGTCGTCTACCGGGCGGGAGGCCTGGTGCCGATGAACCTGCTGGAGGTCCCCGGGATGGCCGGGGTCACCGTGATGCCGGCGCCGCTGTCCAGCGCCCTGGAACGGGTCTCGGGACTCGCCACCGCCGCCCTCGACCACACCCCCGCCACCAGCGGTGACCTGCTGTTCCTCATCTCGCTCTCCGGCCGCCAGGTGATGCCGGTCGAGCTGGCCCAGCACGCCCGGGGCCGGGGCATGAAGGTGATCGGGCTGACCTCGCTCGCCTACCCCGGCGAGATCCCGTCCGGGCACCCGTCGGGCACCTACCTCAAGGACCACTGCGACGTCGTCCTGGACAACAAGATCGCGATCGGTGACGGCGAGCTGACCCACCCCGGCGCCGAGACCACCTTCGGCCCGGTCTCCACCATCGTCACCAGCGCCCTGATGCAGGCCGTGGTCGCCTCCGCGGTGGAGCGCCTGGCCGACGCCGCCCTGGCCGGCACCGGCGCCACCCCGCCCCTGTTCCGCTCCGGCAACGTGCCCGGCGGCACCGAGTGGAACGCCAAGCAGATGTCCGACAACGCGGAGCGGATCTTCTACACCTTCTGACCCCGCCCCGCCGTCCGCCGTACCCCGGCGCGGCCGACCGGTACCGGTCGGCCTACGCCAGCCGGCCGACCGGCGTGGACACCGCACCCGCCCACCCGGCGGCGGGGCCGACCGCGCCCCGCCGCCGAACCGCAGCACGCCCGGCCCGGCGCGCCCCACCCCGGGGCCACGCGCCCCGCGGCCCCACCCCGGCCCGATGGCCCCGATGATCCCGATGGCCCCGTCCCAGGCGTACCGGGGCCCCTCCCGGGGCAGGTACCGCCGGGGCGGGCGGAGCTGCGAGCGGGGGAACGGGATGACGTCGGGCACGGGCGGGACGGACCGGGTGGTGCGGGAGCGCGAGCTGCTGCCGGAACTCTTCTGGGCGGCCGACTCGGCCTCCCAGCAGGGGCAGACCAGGGCGGTGCGGCTGTCCGCCGCCGAACTGGTGCTGCTGGTCGCGGCCGCCACGGCCGGCTCCGCCGACGGCACGGTGTGGTCCTGGCTCGCCGCGGTGGCCTACCTCGGCGCGATCGCCCTGTCCGCCGTGACCAGCCGGCAGAACCCGCAGGGCCTCTGGTACGAGGGCCGGGCCGCCGCCGAGTCGGTGAAGACCCTCGCCTGGAAGTTCGCCGTCCGCGCCGACGCCGTCCAGCCGCCCCCGCGCCCGCTGCCGGACGCCGAGGGGCTGTACGGCCTCCAGCTCGGCCGGGTGCTGCACGCCTTCCGGGGCAGCCGCGCGGTCGGCGCCGGCCTGGCCGGCCGGCCGGCCGAGAGCCAGATAACCGCGGCGATGCGAGGCCTGCGCGAGCAGCCCCTCACCGTCCGCCGGGACGTCTACCTGCGCGAGCGGATCCAGGTGCAACAGGACTGGTACCGGTCGAAGTCCCGCTACTGCGCCCGCGCCGGGTTCTGGACCGGCGTGGCCGGCGTCGGGCTGCCGCTGCTCGGCCTGGTGCTCGCGGTGCTGCGGGCGATGGGCGAGTTCTCCTTCGACGCGCTCGGCACCGTCTCCGCCGTCGCCGCGTCGGTCACCGCCTGGGCCCAGCTGCGCCAGTACCGCCCGCTCGCCGCCGCCTACGGCCTGGCCGCCGACGAACTGGCCCAGATCCGCGCCCAGCTGGCCCGACTGGACGTCGGCTCCCCCGACGCCGAGGAGCTCTGGGCCCGCCTCTCCCGCGACGCCGAGGACGCCGTCTCCCGCGAGCACACCACCTGGCAGGCCCGCCGCGAGGTCAACGGCTCCGCCGAGCGCGACCACTGAACGGCGGGCCGGAGGGAGGCGGTCCAGGGCGGTCCAGGGCGGTCCTGCGCAGGCGGGTACGCCATCGACAACGGTCCCAGTAGGACGATCTGACCACCTGTTAGCGTGCTCGGATGGACAATCTGGGACCGGCGGCCTGGCCGCCTCAGCCGATCAGGACCGAGCGCCTCGTGCTCCGCGAGCCCGAGGCGAGGGACCGCGCGGCGTTCATCGACCTGCTGGCCTCACCGGAGGTGCACACCTACCTCGGCGGCCCGCGCCCGCGTGACGAGCTCGAACACGAGACGCCCGAGGTGCCCGAGCGGTGGCCGGGGAGCTTCGTCGTCGAGCTCGACGGGGCGATGATCGGCCAGATCCTGCTCAGGAGGGCGACCGGGCACCGCCGCCCGGCCGCCGCGGGGAAGGCCGACCTCGGCTACCTGTTCCTGCCCCGGGCATGGGGCTTCGGATACGCCGCCGAGGCGTGCGCGGCGGCGCTCGGCTGGCTCGACGACGCCCTCCCCGGCGAACCGGTGGTGCTCACCACCCAGTCCGCCAACCTCGCCTCGATGCGCCTCGCCGCGAAGCTGGGGTTCACCGAGGTGGAGCGCTTCGAGGCCTGGGGCGCCGAACAGTGGCTCGGCCTGCGGCCCCCGTCACGCCGTCCATGAGCGACCACTGCTGCGAGTCGATGACGGAGCAGCTGAACCAGCACTGCGGCCGGCACGACGACCCCTTCGACTGCCCGGACACGCTGATGCACTTCAGCGCCGGGTTCCGGGAGTACGGGCCGATCGTCCACGACGGCAGCACCGCGGTCATCGGGATCGCCTTCTGCCCCTGGTGCGGACGGCGCCTTCCCGAGTCCCGGCGGGACCGCTGGTTCGAGGAGCTGGAGCGGCGCGGGATCGACCCGTGGGAGGACGAGGTCCCCGCCGAGTTCGAGGACGGGACCTGGCTCGCCGATCCGGGCTCCTAACGGGCCACGGGGGTGACCGGGGCCTTGCCGGAGAGGACGGCGAGGACGTTGTCGACCGCGAGGTCGCCCATGGCCTGGCGGGTGCGGACGGTGGCGCTGCCCAGGTGCGGGGCGAGGACGGCGCGGTCCTGGGCGAGGAGGGCGGACGGGACGGCGGGCTCGTGCTCGAAGTTGTCGACGGCGGCGGCGAACAGCGCGCCGGACTCCAGTGCGGCGGCGAGCGCCACCTCGTCGACGACGCCGGCGGTCATCGAGACCACCACCGCGCCGGGCGGCAGCAGGGCGAGCCGGCGGGCGTCCAGCAGGTGGCGGGTGGCGTCGCCGAGCGGGCAGGTGACCACCAGGACGGGGGAGGTGGCGAGCAGGTCGTCCAGCGGCAGCCACTCGGCGCCGTCGGCCTGCTCGGGCGGGAGGGGAGTGCGGTTGTGGTAGCGGACCGGCATGTCGAAGCCGCGCGCCCGGCGGGCCACCGCCCGGCCGATCCGGCCCATGCCGAGGATGCCCAGCGGGGTGCCGGTCAGCTCCATGCCGAGCAGGAAGTTCGGCGCCCACGCCCAGGTCTCGCCCGAGCGCAGCAGGCGCTCGCCCTCGCCGAGGCGGCGGGTGGCGGCGAGGAGGAGGGCCCAGGCCATGTCGGCGGTGGCGGCGGTCAGCACGCCGGGGGTGTTGGTGACCGGGATGCCGCGATCGGCGCAGGCGGCCTTGTCGATGTTGTGGTGGCCCACGGCGTGGTTGGCGACGATCGCGAGACCGGGGCCGGCGGCGTCGAGGAGTTCGGCGTCCACCCGGTCGTCCAGGGTGGTGACCAGGGCCTTCCGGCCGCGAACGGCGGCCAGGAGGTCGGCGCGCGCCATCGGCAGGTCGGAGTCGTGCACGGTGGCGGCGTGGTGCGCGGTGAGCCGTTCGACGACACCGGGCGCGAGACGACGGGTGACCAGGACCGGGGGCTGCTCGTTCATGGCCCGAATCTACGCTCCGCCCCCTCACCGGGCCGGGCGAGGGGCCAGGTGCCATCTATGGCACCTGCGTTCGCCGGGCCTCGCCGGCCGTCACGCGGCCGAGTCCAGCTCGAACCAGACGAGCTTGCCTCTCTTCTGCGGATCCGCGCCCCACCGGTGGGTGAGCCCTTCGACGAGCTGGAGGCCCCGCCCGCACTCGGCGAGTTAGAGGGGTCCGCGCTGTTCGGGGAGGGTGTGGCTCTCGTCGCCGACCGAGACCCGGACGGTGTTGCCGATGATGACGACCAAGACGACGGGCGCGGCGGTGCAACCGTGCCGCCAGGCGTTGACGATCAGCTCGGCGAGCGCGAGCTCGGCGTCGAAGATACGGTCATCGCCCCACCCGGCGCGCGCCATCGCGTCGCGCAACGACTGCCGGGCGAGGGTGAGGGAGGGGGAGTTGAGGTTGGGGATACACACGGGGAAACTCCCTGCGGTGTAGAGGGGGCACACCTTGGGGTCTGTCGCCGTGAACAAGCCCGCAGCGGGACTGGAGGCGCCGCATGCGAGTGCTCTTCGGTGCCCGGGCAGCCGGTACCAACTGCCCTTGGGTTGGACGTTACTGACAACCCATTGGATGCTTGGCTGCCACGACTGTAATTGACCTCGATCCATTTTTGCAACACCCTCTGCGATCACCCCTACACTGCCTGTGAGCGACCAGCCATCCGGACGAGAGGTGACGAACATGGGACTCAGGGGCGTCATCAGCGAACGCCAACGCCGCTTCGGCGAGGAACTTCGTCGCGTACGCGAGGCCACTGGCATGTCCGGCCCGGAGATCGGCGAGCTGATGGGGATGAAGGGCCCTGCCGTCAGCCACACGGAGGCCGGGCGGTTGAGCCTCAACATCGAACGGTTGCACGTATGGCTCGACGTCTGCGGCATGACCGACCCCGACTACCGGGCCGGCATGGCCGCCATGTGCCAGAGCACCGGCAAAGGCTGGTGGAGCGAGTACCGGACCCATGTCGTACCGGGCGCCCTCGATCTGGCCGAGTTCGAGGCCGCCGCCGACTCGTTCAGCAACTACCAGACGCACCTGATCCCCGGCCTCCTCCAGACCAAGACATACAGCGAGGTGATCCACGAATACGCCGAGAAGAAGGTCGAGTTCCGGCGCCAACGCCAGCAGGTGCTCACCGGGGAGAACCCTCAGCCCTTCCACGCTGTGATCCACGAGGCGGCGCTGCACATGATGTACGGCGGTCCGGCCGTCATGCGAGACCAGTTGAACCACCTGGTCGAGATGGCCCATCTGCCCAACGTGACAGTCCAGATCCTCCCGTTCGACTGCACGGTCTATGCATCGACCGACACGGCGTTCATGCTGATGCACGGACCGCATTCCCGCTTGGACACCGTTGTACTGGAGGATCCACACGGCGGGACTTTCCTGGGAGATCCCGAGGGAGTGGCCGCGTTCCGCCGGAAGTTCGACCGGATCAAGGGCATGGCCCTCCCACCCCTGGACAGCAGCGCACCTGGGCCATCACCCGCCTTTCGGGACTCGTGGGGCATGATCCAGCACGTCCGTTACAAACTCCTGGGGAGGTAGCCGTGAAGCAGCTCAACTGGCAGAAGTCGACTTACAGCGGGGAGAACATGGACTGCGTGGAGATCGCCTCCGACGGCGACCTCGTCCACATCCGCGAGTCCGACGACCCCACCGCTGTCATAGCCATCATGAAGGCCCAGCTCGCCGCCTGCCTCCAGGCCACCAAGGCCGGCAGGTTCGACCACCACACCCGCTGACCGCCGACGCCCCCGGGCTGCCGCAACGCCCGTTCGGGTGATTCCACGGCTGATGTGCGCCTTGGCGGCGGGCCGGGGCGGCAGGCTGGGTCCGACCTCGACCTATCCCCGGAAGGGCAAGCCATGACCGAGAACCTCATCGCCACGCTCAAGACCAACCACGGCACCATCAAGGTCCGCCTGTTTCCCGACCACGCGCCCAAGACGGTCGAGAACTTCGTCGAACTCGCCGAAGGGACGCGGGAGTGGGTGCATCCCGAGAGCGGGGAGAAGACCACCGCCAAGCTGTACGACGGGACGATCTTCCACCGGGTGATCGAAGGGTTCATGATCCAGGGCGGGGACCCCCTCGGGCAGGGTGTCGGCGGGCCGGGGTACAAGTTCGACGACGAGATCCACCCGGACCTGGTCTTCAACCGGCCCTATCTGCTGGCCATGGCCAACGCCGGCATCCAAGCGGGCAAGGGCACCAACGGCTCCCAGTTCTTCATCACCGTCGCCCCCACCCCGCACCTCAACGGCAAGCACACGATCTTCGGCGAGGTCGTCCAGGGCGCGGGTGTCGTCGACGAGATCGCGAAGGTCGAAACCGGGCGCAACGACCGCCCCACCACAGATGTCGTCCTCGAATCCGTCATCATCGAGCGCGTCTGAGTGGACGCTCTCCTGGCTGCTCCCGCGACGCGTGCGGGAGCAGCCAGAGGTCGACCGACTGCCGCGCCCCGGCGGCGAATCGCTCTCCCAGTGGGGTCAGGGCTCCGCTGTCGGCGAGCAGGTCCACCGCCTCGTCGGTCAGGCCGCGCCAGTGCGCGAAACGGGCCCGGGCCGACGGTGGTCCGTCGGCCGCCCGGGTGCCCCAGAAGGCCGTGACCGCCAGGTGCGCGTACACGGCCTGGAACAGTGAGCCGATCGGTCTCGGCGAGAGCCCGAAGGCCTCGAACAGCCGGGTGTCGCCCCGGTCGTACAGCTCGACCCGGTCCAGCACCGCGCCCAGCTTCACGTGCTGGAACTCGTGCACCAGCAGCAGCGCCAGCGTCGACGCATCACGCGGGCGGGCGACGGCGACCGCGCCGAAGGCCTGCCGGGCCGCCGAGCTGAGGTCCCGGCCGTCCGGGCCGGGGCGCAGTGGTGTGACGGTGGTCAGGCCGGCCCGCAACCCGACTGCGTAGTCCGGTAGTTCAAGGTCCAGCAGGCGGGTGGCCGTCCGCAGGTCGTGCGCCCAGCCCGTGTATGCGGCCGAGGACAGCCGGTCCGCCACCGGCCAGCGGTGGACGGCCCGTTGCGGATCCACGTCCTCCAGCGCCATCGCCCCGATCCGGCGGACCGGCTGCCAGCGCGGATCACCCGGACCGGTGAGCGCACCGTCGTCGGTGCACGCTGTCCAGCCCGTCGGACCGCCGGTGATCAGTGCCTCCCGAACACCCCTGCCCAGTACGAGCCGGCCGAGGGTCGGCAGATGCAGGACCCCGTCGCGGACCGGCACCGTCACCGTGTCGCCGCGACCCGCCAGGACGGCGGCGGAAGCGGCCAGTTCGGCCAGCGGGCCGAGGCCCGCGCCCGGGTCGCCGCTCAGCCGTCGCGCCGCCCAGGCCCGGACGTACGGGTGGGCCAGCACCGCGTCCACAGCGGCGGGTTCGGCCGCGTCGAGCTCCGCCAGCAGCTCCCAGGCCGCCGAGCGCGCCAGCCCCGCCGAGCCGTGCACGGCGGCCAGCATCGCCCGGGTGAGCGCGAGTTGCGAACGGGCCAGCGCGCGGACGGTCTCCGGTCCGCCCAATCCGAGCGCCAGTTCGCCGAGTTGCGAATCGGTGAGCCCCGGCCCGGCTACGTCCACGGGCGGTGGAACAGCCCGTGCGGCGGTGCCCGCCCGCGCCGCCAGCCCGTCGATGAGTACCCGCAGGTCCGCGCAGTACACCGAGGGGTGGTCGAAGGAGCCCTCCCGGTAGCGGTGCGCGTACAGGCCACCGCCGCACGACCGCACCACCGGGCAGGCCCGGCAGACGGCGTTCAGCCCGGCCGGGCCCGCCTGCCGGGCGGCCATCCCCGGGTGCCGCAGGACGTCGTCGAGGCTGTGCCGGAAGACGTCCATCCCGGTGGCGGGCGCGCCGTCGTACGCCGTCCGCAGGCTGTCCGCCTGCTCGTACGCGCCGTCCGTCTCCAGCACCACCAGGTCCACCGGTTCGAGGCCGAGCGCCTCGCCCAGCCCGGGCAGCCCGGACAGGGTGCGGTGCACCGAGTCGAAGGTGCGGACGGCGAACGGGCGGCCGTCCGCCTCCCACCTCGCGTGCACGGCCAGCAGCCAGTCCGCGTACGAGGTCGGGCCGAGTTCGGCGGGCCGGGACGGCGGCCGCTCCCAGGTGGCGTGCGGGAGCAGGAAGTCGACGGCCGGGGGCTCCAGTTCGGCGAGCGCCCGGTAGACGGCCGCCGGGTCGTTCGCCACGTCGACGGTGCAGAGCAGCCCCGCGTACAGGTGCCGGAACCGGGGCTCTCGCAGCAGCCCGACCGCCCGCAGCACCTGCGGATGGCTGGAGCGCCCGTCCGCGAACCGCCGGTGGCGGTCGTTGGCGGCCCGGTCGCCGTCCAACGAGAGGCCGACCCGCACGCCGAGTTCGTCGAACAGCTCGCAGTACGCCGCGCTCAGCCGCACCCCGTTGGTGTGCACCCGCAGGTCCGGTTCGCAGACCTCCGGCAGCGCGGCCCGCAGCGCCTCCACCGCCCGCCGGATCACCGCCGGCCCCGCCAGCAGCGGCTCACCCCCGTGCAGGACGACGCGCACCGCCGTCAGCCCGTGCGCGACGGCGTGCTCCCCGATCCGCTCGGCGGCTCTCGCCAGCACGGCGTCCCCGACGACGCGCGGCCGGGACCGCCAGCCGGTGTCGGCGTGCTCGTAGACGTAGCAGTGGTCGCAGGCGAGGTCGCACCGGCTGTGGACCTTCAGCACGACCTGCGTGAACGGCGGCGGAGGAGACGTCATGACGGCACGTTTCCAAGGCCGGACGCCTACCAATCGTGTTCTCAGATACCTGAATTGAACGCCGCGACCGACCGGGCGCCCGCTCCCGGCAAGGCCAGTTCGAGCCCCCGGGCCAGTTCACCCGCGTCGACCTTCGCCAGCTCCGCCAGCGCGGGCCGCTCGGCGGCGCCGCGCGCCCCGTCCTGCTCCACCGGGATGTCCGGTTCCATGCCTCAACTCCCTCTCGGCCGATGCCCGTCGTGCTCCGTCACACCAGGGGTGGCTCCGTCTCCACGTCCACCCACTCCCCCACCCGGATCGCCTCGGTGAGCGGATGCCCGTCCCCCAGCTGCGGGACGGCCCGCGCCCGCGTCAGCGTCCGCACCCGCAGCTCCGCCGCCCTGGCGGTCTCGCCGACCGCCGCCAGCGCCAGGGCGACGTTCGCCGTCGCCGCCAGCGCCTCGGGGTGGTCGGTGCCGAACCGCTCGGTGAGCAGCTCGGCGGCCGCCTCCGCGAGCACCAGGGCCTCGGCGGACCGGCCGGCCCGGGCCAGGTCGTTGGCCCGGTTGAGCCGGGCGGTCCCGACGTATGGGTGGTGCTCGCCCAGCAGCTCCGTCAGGTCGTCCAGCACCTTGCCGGACAGCGCCCGTGACTCCTCGGTCCGCCCGGCGCGGCGCAGCGCCACAGCGAGGTTGCCCGCCACGACGCGCTCGATCGGGTGGTCGGAGCCGAGGTGGTCGCGGTGGTAGAGGTACGACTCCTCGGCGAGTTCCACGGCCTGGCCGGTGTCCCCGAGCGCGCTGAGCGTGGCGGACAGGCTCCCGGAGGCGGCGGCGGTGCCCGGGTGGTCCGCGCCGTAGCGCTCCATCAGCTGCCGGTGGACGTCCTCGATTTCCCCCAGGGCCTCCGGCAGCCGGCCGAGCCGGCGCAGCACGGCGCAGCGGAAGCGACGGGCCCTCAGGGTCTCGTCGTGCTCCTCGCCGAGCGCCTGCCGGCTGCGCCGCACGGCCTTGTCCAGCCGGGACAGCGCCTCCTCCAGCCGCCCCGCCTCGCACAGCGCCTGGCCGTAGACGACGCCCCCGAGGATCGTGTACGGGCTGCGTTTGCCGAGCACCTCCAGCTTCCGCGGGTAGAGCACCTCGTGGATGGCCAGCGCCCCGGCGAAGTCCCCCGCGAGCATGATGGAGACCGCCAGGTTGTTCTCCGCCATGAGGGTGCGGCGGCTGTCCGGGCCGAGCACCCGGCGGGCGACGGCCAGCGTCCCCTCGTCCAGTTCCCGCGCCTCGGCGTAGCGGCCCAGGTGGCGCAGGTCCCCGCCGAGGCTCATCGCGGCCGGGATGGTCTCCCGGTGCTCGCGCCCCAGCAGCTCGGTCAGCCGCTCGAAGGCGTCCCGGTCGGTCGCGTACGCCTCCCGGACCAGGCCCTGGGTGCGCTGGATGTTGGCGAGCTGGATGCGCAGCAACTGCACCTTCACATCGGGCCCGGTGCCCAGCGGCCCGGCCTCCCGCCAGCGGGCGAGGACCCGTTCGGCCAGTTCGCGGCCGGCGTCGTGCAGGCTGCGCTGCCACAGGTAGCGGACCGAGTTGACGATCCACTGCCGGACCGCCGGGTCGGCGGACTGGTCCGCGCCGGACGGGCGCAGGTGGGGCAGCAGTTCGGCGTACCGGGGCCAGTGGTGCGGGGCGTCGGGGTCACCGGGGTCGGCGAGGGCGAGCGCCCGGTGGGCCACGCCGCGGACCCGGTCCCGGTCGGCCTCGGCGACCTGCTCGCGCAGCAGTGCCTGGACGATCCGGTGCACCACCAGCGTCCCGGCGGCCTGGTCGTAGCGGGCGAGGTTGAACTGGTTGACGGTCCGCAGGATGTCGCCGATGGCGAGCCGGTGGTCGGAGGTGCCCGGGGGGAGCCCGATCACCTCGATCACCGGTGAGCTGTACAGCAGCCCGATCGGGATGGCGTCGGGGCCGAGGAAGCCGCAGATCTCCAGCAGCCGGGCGGCCGGGGCGTTGATCCGGCGCAGGTCGGAGCCGGCGATCCGCCAGGTGGCGGCGGTGGCGGTGGCGTTGGGGCCCTCCTCGCCGGCCCGCCCGGCGTCGGCGCCGAAGCCGGTCCCGGGCGCGGAGCCGTCGGAGGAGCCGGAGCCGACGCGCACCGAGCGGTCGAGGATGTCGGTGAGCGTCTCGTCGAGCAGGTCGGCGTAGGTGCCGGCCGGCATCGGCGTCTCCTGCAGCCAGGCGGCGGCCTGGCCGACGGCGAGCGGCAGGTCTCCGAGGAGTTCGGCGATCCGCTCCGCGTCCGCCCGTTCGACACCGGTGTTGAAGTGCCGGACGAGTTCGACGCTCTCCGCGCGGTCGAACACCTCGACCTCGGTGCGCCCGGGCCGGCGGGCCCAGCGCCGGTCGCGCGAGGTGACCAGGACGTGGCCGTCCGGCCCGGCGGCGGGCAGCCAGGGGTCCAGCAGCTCCGGGTCCTCGGCATTGTCGAAGATCAGCAGCCAGCGGCGGTAGGGGCGGCCGCTGCCGAGCGCCTCCAGCACCGCGCGGGCGGTGCGGGTGACGTCGCCGTCGGTCTCCAGGCCGAGACCGGGGGCGAGTTCGGCGAGCCGCTGCGGGATCACCGCGGACTGCTGGGAGGGCACCCACCAGAGCACGTCGTAGCCGGCCGCGAAGCGGTGCGCGTACTCGATCGCGGCCTGCGACTTGCCGACCCCGCCGATGCCGTAGAGCACCTGGACGGGCGCGGCGTCGGCGGTGAAGCCGTCGCGGACGGCCTCCAGCAGCCGCATCCGGCCGGTGAAGGTGGGCAGCCGGGGCGGCACCTTCTGGACGGCGGGGCGGCCGTCGGGGAAGCGCGGCAGGCGCGAGACGGTGAACTCGCCGGAGTCCATCCAGCGGCCGGCGCCGGGCGGCGGGCCGATCAGTTCGAACAGCTGCGCCTCGGCCTGCTCGGCGGAGCCGGTCGCCAGGTCCAGCACCCGGTGCCCGGCGAACTGCGGCGGCTCCGGCCGCTCCGGTGTGCCGATCCGCACCGCGAGCAGGCCGCCGGAGTCGCCCACCGGGCCCTGGGTGGTGAGCCGGCGCCAGATCTCCCGGGCACGCGGCAGGGCGGCGTAGTCCGCGGTGAGCAGGGCGAGCAGTCGGCCGTCGCCGTCCAGCGGCCCGGCGGCCTCGGACAGCGGGGCGGCCTGCGCCGGGCCGGGTTCGAGCGGGACGGCGGCGCTGTGCAGGGTGGCGAGGTAGCCGAAGCCGCGCAGGGTCCCGGCGATCCACTCGGCCCAGACCCGGTCCCTGGGGGCGTAGCTGACGTACACCTGGCGGGAGCGGGTGCGGCCCTGGCGCAGGTAGGCCGCGTACAGCCGGCGGCGGGCCTGGTCGGGGACCGGCCGCAGTTCGCGGACCCGGCCGCCGGTGAGCCAGTCGGCCAGCCGTTCGAAGGCGGCGAGCAGGGTGCGGCCCTGCTGCGGCCGGTCGACGATGGTGGCCGGCACCTCCTCGTAGGCGTAGAACGGCTTGTACGGCACCTCGACGTCGCGCCAGTACTCCGCGCGGCGCTCGGCGCCCAGCCAGCGGCCCAGGTAGGGGTCGAAGGCGTCGTGGGCGAGGTCGCGGCCGGCCGCGAGTCCGGCGCGTTCGGCGTCCTCGACGCGCATCGGGACGGGCAGCACCCGGATCTCGCGCTCGTCGGCGTCGACGATGGCGCGGGCCGCGTCGACGCCGCCGCGGATGCTCTGGGCGCCGAGGGTGAAGCAGTCCACGACGGTGTCCGGCATCAGCACCGTGCAGATGCCGGAGGTGTCGCTGACCCCGGTACGGCTGTCGATCAGCACGTAGTCGTAGGCGCCGGTCCACTGCTCGCGCAGCGCGTACAGGAACTCCGCGCCGCGGATGTCGGCGCGGGTGTAGAAGCTGCGCCAGTTGAAGCTGGTGACGGCGGCCGAGTAGGCGGCGTTCTGCCGCCCGGCGGGCATCAGGTCGAGCCGGCCGCCCTCCGGGAGGTCGAGCGCCAGGCCGCACAGGTACTGCTCCAGCCGGCCGGGGGCGGCCAGCCACTCCCGGGGGTCCGGTCCCGGCCCCGGGCGGTCGGGGCCGGGCAGCGCCTCGTCGACGTAGGCCCGCAGCATGTCGATCAGGCCGTCGGTGGCGTGGAGTTCGGGGTCGACCAGCAGCGGGTGGTAGTACCGGTGCAGGCCCGGGGCCTCCAGGTCCCAGTCCACCACCAGGACGCGCAGGCCCTGGCTGGCCAGGATCCAGCCCAGGTTGGCGAGCGCCATGGTGCGGCCGGTGCCGCCCTTGAACGAGTAGAAGGTGACGACGGTGCCGGTGTCGGGGGCCGCCAGGGCCGCGGACCCGTGGTCCGCGAGGGCGGCGTGCTCGGGGCTCATCGGTCCGCTTCTCCTTCACTGGACGCCCGGGTGGCCGGGGGCACGGTCTCCTCGCGCAGGACCGCCCGTGCCCCGGGGGCGGCCCCGTTCCCCGGGGTGTTCCCCGGGCGCGGCGGGGGTGGCCCCGCCTGGGCGGGCGGATCCGGTGGCGGCTCCGGCGGGCCCGACGGATTCGACGGATTCGACGGGTTCCGCGGGTTCGACGGGGCCGACGGCGCGGGCGGCGGCCAGGCCGGGATGGTCAGCCCGGGCATCGGCCGCGGGTCGGGGCCGAGCCCGAACTGGGCGCGGGCCGTCACCGGGTCGTCGTCGACCTGGTCCAGCAGCCGGTTCTGGGCCACCGTCACCGTCGACAGGAGCTCGCGTTCGAAGCGTTCCCGCCGGACGTGGATGCGAAAGAGCGGCTCGGGCCCGGACCGGTGCAACCAGGTGCGCGCGAACACCTCGCGCACCCCCTCCCAGAGCCGGGCGCGCGCCGGACCGGGCGGCGGGTCGTCGGAGCCGTCGGGCAGCAGCACGGCGGTGACCGGGTGGTTCTGCCGGTCGAAGTCGCGCAGCGCCTGCCGGTAGGGCTCCCCGGCGGCCGCCCACGGGTCCACCAGCAGGACGCTGACCTCGTTGTTCTCCCGGGCCCGGTCGAGCGCGTCGGCGAGGTCGGGGCCGACGGTCTCCAGGCTGGTGCTGTGCCCGGCCCGGGTGATCACCTGCTGGGCCTGGACCGCCAGTGAGGGCAGCCGCGGCGGGTGGTAGGGCGCCCAGTCGCGGGGGTGCGCCCCGTACCAGCCGCCGCGGTAGCGCTCGTCGGAGCCGCCCGCGCCGTCCGCCCCCGTCGCCGGCGGGCCCTCGGAGCGCTGCGGCGGGACGCGGTCACCGTTCGCGGCGGCGGCCCGGTCGGACCGGTCGCCGATCCAGCGGGCGGCGACGAAGAGGCGGACCAGGCTGCTGCGGGCGGCGACCGGGGCGATCTCCGGCACCGGGAAGCAGCCCTCCACCCGGCCGAGGTCGAGGTCCCGCAGCTCGGAGACCCGCCAGGCGGCGGCCTCCCGCACCCGCTCGGCGACCACCCGCACCACCAGCCGGTACGCCGTGCCGTGCGGGTCGGTGCGCAGCAGGTGGCGCAGCCCGCCGGTGGCGTACTCCGGGCCGAAGTCGTCCTGGACGTACTGGATCCGCCGCACCTCGGCGGGCAGGTCCCCGGGCGGCGGCTCCCACAGGACGGGGATGAGCGCCGGGACGCTCTCGCCGGTCTGCTCCTCGTGGCGCCGCGTCCGGTGGTCGAAGGCGGTCCACTCCTTGCCGCAGTAGGCGCTGGCGAAGTAGGCGGGCGAGTAGAGGGCGACCATGGTGCGGCTGGCGCCGACCATCCGGGAGAGCTGCCGTTCCCAGTCGTCGCCGACCCGCAGCCGCTCGGTGTCGCGGTAGGCCAGCTCGCCCGGTCCGGCCTCGGGCTCGATCCGGGCCAGTTCGTCCCGCAGGTCGGTGAAGAACTGGTCGACGAAGGCGCCTCCGACCAGATGGTCCCGCCGCGCGTAGCTGAAGAAGAAGTACGGCCGCACCCACAACCCCCCACCGACCCGGTGAACGTCCCCACCATACTGTCGGGGTGACGGCGGGTCAGCCGGCGGGCGAAGGAAGTTGTCGCGGTGTCGTCACAAGTGCGGCCCGGCGCCTCGACGTCCCTGGTCAGGGGCGCGCGGGCCGGGGGCGCGGACGGCCTCCCGGGCGGCCCCGGACCCGCCTCACGGGCAGAGCCGCTCCACCCGCCAGCCCGTCGGGGCGTCCGGGTCCGCGACGTAGCGCAGCCGGTCGTGCAGCCGGTTCTCGCGCCCCTGCCAGAACTCCACGCTCTCCGGCACCACCCGGTAGCCGCCCCAGAACGGCGGCACCGGCACCCCCTCGCCCTCCGGGTAGCGCCGCTCCAGCTCCGCGTAGCGCTGCTCCAGCACCTCGCGCGAGGCGACCGGGCTGGACTGCTCGCTGGCCCAGGCGCCGAGCTGGGAGCCGTGCGGGCGGGTGCGGAAGTAGGCGGCGGTCTCGTCCCGGCCGACCTTCTCCACCCGGCCCTGGACGATCACCTGGCGGGCCAGCGCGATCCACGGGAAGAGCAGCGCCGCGTGCGGGTTGACGGCCAGCTCGGTGCCCTTGCGGGAGCCGTAGTTGGTGAAGAAGGAGAAGCCGCGGGCGTCGAACGCCTTGAGCAGCACGGTGCGCGCGCTGGGCCGCCCCTCCGCGTCGGCCGTCGAGAGCACCATCGCGTTGGGCTCCACCACCCCCGCGTCGTCCGCGTCGTGGAACCACCGCGTGAACTGGCCGATCGGCTCGGCGGCGAGCTCCTCCTCGGCCAGGCCCTCGTGCGCGTAGTGCTTGCGCATCACGGTGAGGTCCGGTCCGGGTCGGGCCTCGTCGGCCAGGATCCGGGTGGCGGGGGTCAGGGGCGTCGACTGGGCGCGGTCCGGGGTCTGCACGTCAACATCATCCCGTACGACAAGCAACCGGCACCGCTACCTCCGGACAAACCCCGGTGGGAGATAAGGTGACTCGCCCCCGATCGGCCGCCCGTCGTACGGTGATTTGTCCGCAACCGCACCCTTGGGTCCGGCGATCCGCCGGGCACGACCGGCCGTCGGGCGAAAAGTCAAGCGGGCCCCGGGAAAACATCACCACCGTGGTGTATGGCGCAATGCACCCCGTGCCTGTCACCCTGGCACCGAGTGCCAACCACCATTCGGTCAGAGGCGTGCCTCCCCACCACGGCGGCCGCCGATCGCAGAACTGAAGGAGCCGTGCATGTCCGACTTCGTACCCGGGCTCGAAGGTGTCGTCGCGTTCGAGAGCGAGATCGCCGAACCCGACCGTGAAGGCGGCGCTCTGCGGTACCGGGGCGTCGACATCGACGACCTGGTCGGCAATGTCTCCTTCGGGCACGTCTGGGGCCTGCTGGTCGACGGCCGGTTCAACCCCGGCCTGCCGGCCGCCGAGCCGTTCCCGATCCCGGTCCACTCCGGCGACATCCGGGTCGACGTGCAGTCCGCGCTCGCCATGCTCGCCCCGGTCTGGGGCCTGAAGCCGCTGCTGGACATCGACGCCGAGCAGGCCCGCGACGACCTCGCGCGCGCCGCCGTCATGGCGCTCTCCTACGTCGCCCAGTCCGCCCGCGGCCAGGGCCTGCCGATGGTCCCGCAGAGCGAGATCGACAAGGCCGAGACCGTCGTCGAGCGGTTCATGATCCGCTGGCGCGGCGAGCCGGACCCCAAGCACATCAAGGCCATCGACGCCTACTGGACCTCAGCCGCCGAGCACGGCATGAACGCCTCCACCTTCACCGCCCGGGTCATCGCCTCCACCGGCGCCGACGTCGCGGCCGCCCTGTCCGGCGCGGTCGGCGCGATGTCCGGCCCGCTGCACGGCGGCGCGCCGTCCCGTGTGCTCGGCATGATCGAGGAGATCGAGCGCACCGGCGACGCCACCACCTGGGTCAAGAACGCGCTGGACAAGGGCGAGCGGCTGATGGGCTTCGGCCACCGCGTCTACCGCGCCGAGGACCCGCGCGCCAGGGTGCTGCGCCGCACCGCCAAGGAGCTCGGCGCGCCGCGCTTCGAGGTCGCCGAGGCGCTGGAGAAGGCCGCGCTGGAGGAGCTGCACAACCGCCGCCCCGACCGCGTGCTGGCCACCAACGTCGAGTTCTGGGCCGCCATCATGCTGGACTTCGCCGAGGTCCCCGCCCACATGTTCACCTCGATGTTCACCTGCGCCCGGACGGCGGGCTGGTCGGCGCACATCCTGGAGCAGAAGCGCACGGGCCGGCTCGTGCGCCCCGCCGCGCGCTACATCGGCCCCGGCCCGCGCGGCCCGCAGGAGATCGAGGGCTACGACGCCATCGCGCGCTGACCCCGGCAGACCTCCGCAGGTCACCGCCCGACCGCGGGAGCGGCGGGTCCGGAATGTGAACCGGACCCGCTGTTTCCGCAGCTCGCAGGCCGGTCGACGGCATCTCAGCGGGCGGACCGCCGTCGATTTAGGCCACCCCTGCGGGTAGGCTGCGCCCGTGGCTCAGATCCAGATCCCCGCTGACATCAAGCCCGCCGACGGCCGTTTCGGCTGCGGCCCGTCCAAGGTGCGCCCCGAGGCCCTGAGTGCCCTCGCCGCGACCGAGACCTCCCTGCTCGGCACCTCGCACCGCCAGGCCCCGGTGAAGAACCTGGTCAAGCGCGTGCGTGAGGGCGTGAGCAGCCTGTTCTCCCTCCCCGAGGGGTACCAGGTGGTTCTCGGCAACGGCGGGTCCACCGCCTTCTGGGACATCGCGGCCTTCGGCCTGGTACGGGAGAAGTCCCAGCACCTCGACTTCGGCGAGTTCTCCTCCAAGTTCGCCTCCTCCGTCAAGGCCGCGCCCTGGCTCGCCGAGCCGAGCGTGATCAAGACCGCCCCCGGCACCCACCCGCTGCCGGTCGCCGAGGCCGGCGTCGACGTCTACGCGCTCACCCACAACGAGACCTCGACCGGCGTCGCGATGCCGATCGCCCGCCCGGCCGGCGGCGACGAGGGCTCGCTGGTCCTGGTGGACGCCACCTCGGGCGCCGGCGGCCTGCCGGTGGACATCACCGAGACCGACGTCTACTACTTCGCGCCGCAGAAGTCCTTCGCCTCCGAGGGCGGCCTCTGGCTGGCGTCGTTCTCCCCGGCCGCCCTGGAGCGCGCCGCCGCGATCGCCGGCTCCGGCCGGTACATCCCGCCGTTCTTCGACCTGCCGACGGCCATCGACAACTCGTCGAAGGACCAGACGTACAACACCCCGTCGATCGCCACCCTGTTCCTGCTGGCCGACCAGCTGGAGTGGCTGAACGGCAACGGCGGGCTCGACTGGGCCGTCGCCCGTACGGCTGATTCCTCGTCCCGGCTGTACGGCTGGGCCGAGAAGTCCTCGTTCGCCAACCCGTTCGTGGCGAACCCGGCCGAGCGCTCGCAGGTCGTCGGCACGATCGACTTCGACGACGCGGTGGACGCCGCCGCCGTCGCCAAGGCGCTGCGCGCCAACGGCATCGTCGACACCGAGCCGTACCGCAAGCTGGGCCGCAACCAGCTGCGCATCGCGATGTTCCCGGCCGTCGACCCGGCCGACGTGGACGCCCTCACGGCCTGCGTCGACTACGTGGTCGAGCGCCTCTGACCCGGTCCCACGGGCCACGGGCCGACAGGCCAACGGGAAGGGCCACCGCCTCCGGGCGGTGGCCCTTCCCGCATGTCGTCCGCGGTGGTCAGCCGCCGACCAGCGAGCTGATCAGCACGACGACCAGCAGCAGTACCAGGGCGCCGGTCACGATTCGCATTCGAGTCTTGGGATCCACGGTCAACGAGCGTACCCCCGACCGGTCCGCGCCCGGACGCCGAGGCCCGGGGAGCACGGTGGCCCGGCACTACTCCGCCTCGGCCTCCCAGCGGGCCAGCGGCCAGGAGGACAGCGAGGTGTAGCGGACCGTGCCGCCCTCGTGCGCGCTGAGCATCAGGTGCAGCTCGGCGGCCTCCCACTCCGGTCCCCGGTACTCGTCCAGCGCCGCCGCGAGGGCGTCCAGCTCGCCCGCCGCCAGCCGCTGCTCCGCCCGCCGCCGGCCGCGCGAGGAGCCGGCCCGGGCCAGCGTCAGGTGCGGGTGGAAGCTGAACGCGTCCGTCTCACCGGTCACCTCGGCGGTGGCCCCGTGCACCGCCTCGGCGAGCCGGCGCAGCGCCCAGTCCTGCCCCGTCACCCCGGCCCAGAGCACCCGGTCGCCGAACCGGCCGCCGCCGGCCAGCCGCAGCGTGTGCACCGGATGCCCCTCGGCGACCTCCGCCAGCGCGACCTCCAGCTCCGGCACCCGGTCGGCCGGCACCTCGCCGAGGAAGGCCAGGGTCAGGTGCCAGGCGTCGGCCGAGGTCCAGCGCAGCCGGTCCGCCCCCGGCAGCCCGCGCAGCGGGGCCACCGCGTCGGCCAAGCCCTGCAACGCCTCCACCGGAGGCAGTACCGCCACGAAGAGCCTCATGGAGCCATCTTCCCGCGCACGGCGGTTCGGGCTAGAACTGATGACCATGAAGATCCGCAACGGGGGCCCCGAGGACATCCCCGACATCCTGTCCCTGCTCGACGGCGCCGTGGCCTGGCTGGCCGCGCAGGGCCGGACCCGGCAGTGGGGCGACCGGTCGTTCAGCGGCTCGGCCGCCCGCGTCGAGCACATCGGCAGGTACGGCCGCGAGCCGTTCCTGATCCGGCTCGCCCTCGACGACGAGGGGCGCACGGTCGGCTCCTGCGTCCTGTCGGAGCAGCGGCCCGAGTACGCCACACCGGTGGACGAGCCCGAGCTGTACATCCGCAACCTGGTGACCGACCGGTCCCGCAAGGGCTCCGGGATCGGCGCCGCGCTGATCGCCGACGCGCTCGACGAGGCCCGCCGCCGCGGCATCGGCCTGCTGCGGGTGGACTGCTTCGGCGGTGACGACCGCAAGCTGGTCGGCCGGTACCGGGCGCTCGGGTTCACCGAGACCGAGTCCTTCGAGGTCGAGCAGCCGGCCGGTCCCTGGCCGGGGCAGATCCTCGCGATCCGGCTCTGACCGGTCGGCGGCCCCGGGAACGCCGTCGCGGCGCTCCCGGGGCCGGCCGGGTCAGCAGGCCGTGGCCAGCTCCGGCTTGGCGCCCGCCGCCGGACGCGGCACCAGCGCCACCACCCGGCCGCCGCGCCCCGGGTGCAGGTCCAGCCGCAGCCGCAGCTCGGCGCTGCGGGCCAGCACCAGGCCCACCACACCGGCCGCCGCCGCCGAGACCAGACCGCAGGCCAGCAGCCCCAGCCGGGGGCCGTACGAGGCGGTGACCCAGCCCACGATCGGCGCGCCGATCGGCGTGCCGCCGGTGAAGACCAGCATCAGCAGGCCCATCACCCGGCCGCGCATCGCGGGCTCGGTGGCCAGCTGGAGCGAGGCGTTGACCGAGGTGTTGAAGCTCAGCCCGAACACCCCGATCAGGGTGAGCAGCAGCGCGAAGGTCCAGTAGCCGGGCGCGAACGCCGCCACCACCTCCAGCGCGCCGAACCCGAGGGCGGCGCCGACCAGTCTGCGCAGCCGGGGCGCGCCCCGGCGGGCCGCGATCAGCGCGCCGGTCAGCGAGCCGACCGCCATCGCGGTGTTCAGCAGGCCGTACTGCCCGGCGCCGACGTGGAAGGTGTCGGTGGCGAAACCCGCCAGCAGGGTCGGGAAGTTGAAGCCGAAGGTGCCGATGAACCCGGCCAGCACCAGCGGCCAGAGCAGCTCGGGCCGCTCCTTGACGTACCGCAGGCCCTCCCGCAGCTGCCCCTTCTCGCGGGCGATCGGCGCGGTCGGGCGCAGTTCGCCCGTCCGCATCGCGAGCAGCCCGCCGATCACGGCGGCGAAGGACAGCGCGTTCAGCGCGAACGCCCAGCCGCTGCCGACCGCGGCGATCAGCAGGCCCGCGACGGCGGGGCCGACCAACCGGGCGGTCTGGAAGTTGGCGGCGTTCAGGCTGACCGCGTTGGCGAGGTCCTTCGGGCCGACCATCTCGGAGACGAAGGCCTGCCGGGTCGGGTTGTCGACCACCGTGACCAGGCCGAGCAGCAGCGCGAACACGTACACGTAGTACGGGGTCACCACGCCGCCGACGGTGAGCACGGCGAGGCCGGCGGCGAGCAGGCCCATCGCGCCCTGGGTGAAGATCAGCAGCCGGCGCTTGGGCATCCGGTCGGCGAGCACCCCGCCGAACAGGCCGAGCAGCAGCATCGGCAGGAACTGCATGGCGGTGGTGATGCCGACCGCGAGCGGGCTGCCGGTGAGGCTCAGGACCAGCCAGTCCTGGGCGATGCGCTGCATCCAGGTACCGGTGTTGGACACCACCTGGCCGGCGAAGTAGTAGCGGTAGTTGCGAACGCGCAGTGAGGAGAACATCCCCCCGGGCCGGGTGAAGCGGGCGCCGGTCGGGGACGCGGCCGCGCGGGTGCGGCCGGGAGCGGCGGGGTCGTCCGCCGCGGTGCGTTCGTCGGGGTCGTCGTCACCGCTGCCCGGCAGCCCCGTCGGGGCGGGTGCCTGGGCGTCGGCGGCCGCGGCGCTCGCCGCGGCGGGGTCGGTGGTCTGCTCGTCGGTCCGGGTACGGGTGGCGGCGCTGGCTGCGGCCGGCGGTGTCACGGTGGTCTCCCCTCGCGGCGCGACGGCCGGTGGCATGGCCGTCGCGCTCCTGGTGTCGGTCATCGGTCCTGCGGTGATGCGGTTCTCCTTCGTCCTCCGGCGGCTACCGGATCCGCTGTGCCTAGAGGTGTGCGAGCTTGTAGAGCACGGGCGCCGCCTCGCGGAGCTTCGCCCACTCCTCCTCGTCGAGCCCCTCGGCGAGCTCGGCGAGCCAGGCGTTGCGGCGCCGGCGGGACTCCGCCAGGATCTCCTCGGCCTGTTCGGTACTGCTGACGACCACCTGCCGGCGGTCCTCCGGGTGCGGCTCGCGCCGCACCAGGCCCTTCTCCTCCAGCATCGCGACGATCCTGGTCATCGAGGGCGGCTGTACGTGCTCCTTCCGGGCGAGCTCACCCGGCGTGGCCTTCCCGCACCGCGCGAGGGTGCCCAGCACCCCGATCTCGGTGGGACTGAGCGACTCCTCGACCCGCTGGTGGCGCAGTCGACGGGAGAGGCGCATGGCGGACGACCGCAGCTGACTGATCGCTGCGAGGTCCTGCTCGGACATCTCGGGCATGTTCTTTAGCCTACGTCATTACTTTGACTAAAGAAAATTGGATTGCGACCGTCCGCATCCCGGCCCCGGCCAGGGGTCAGCGCCGGGTGTCCACCGCCGCGAGACCGTCCGGCATGCCCAGCAGAAGCAGGGTCCCGGCCAGCGCCAGCGACCACACCTCCGAGCCCGTCCGCAGGTCCAGCGCCCCACCGCCGGCCAGGTCCCGCACCCGTACCAGCCCGTCCGACCAGGCCGCCGCCACCACCGGCCCGGCCGCCGTCGCCCCGGCGGCCACCGCCGTCACCGGGCAGCCGCGCCGGTCCGACGGCTCCGGCATCGGCGCCGAGCGCGGCCCCCAGAGCCGGACGGCGCCGTCGAAGCCACCGCTCACCAGCAGCGGGATCTCCGGATCGGACAGCGGACCGCCGCCCAGCGCGGTGCCGGCCAGCGCGGTCACCGGCCCGTGGTGCAGCCGCTCGCTCACCACCTTGCCGTCCTCGGCCCAGTGCACCGCGCCGTCCGCGTCACCGAAGGCGGGCGCCGCGTCGGCCAGCGCGCCGATCGCCGCCACCGCGCTGAGGTCCCCGGCCGCCGCCCGCACCGCGTCCAGCGCCGCCATCAGCCCGTACGCGTCCAGGCCCGGCCGCGGCTCGTCCGGGACCACCGGCTCCGGGCGGCCCCAGGCGTCCAGCAGCACCACCGAGCCGCCGGCCGTCACCGCGAGCCCGCGCAGCGGGCGCGGGGCGGGCACCACCACGGCACCGAGACGGCGGCCGGTGGCGGCGTCGAAGGTCCGCACCGAACCGGTCGGATCGGCCACCAGCACCTGCGACAGGTACGGCCCCGCCCCGGTGGTGAGCGCGACGGCCGGCCCCGGCCAGTCCCGGTCGCCGCCCTCCCAGCGCGCCCAGCGCCCGGCCCACGGCGCGGGCAGCTGCGCCAGGACGGCCGCGGCGGCCGCCGAGACGGTGTCCGCGCCCAGCAGCCGGGTGCGCAGCACGGCGGCCCGGACCGCCGGGTCGGGCTCGTCGACCACCGCCGGACCGGCGGCCCGCCAGGCCCGGGCGAGCGCGTCGTCGCGCCGCTCGACGGCCGCCGTCACCGGGACCGGACCGGCGAGCGCGTAGAGCAGCGGGTCGGCGGCCAGCGGGCCGGGGTCGGCGGCGGCGGCCGTCCAGAGCGCGGACAGCGCCTCCTCGCCAAGGGAGCGCAGGTCGGCCCCGGGCGGCGGCGGGACCGGCGCCGCCGGTCGTGCCGGTGCCCCCAGGGCCGGACCGGGCAGCGGATAGGCGGCCGGGTCGCCGCCGCGGGCCGTCGCCCACTCGGCGAACCGCGCCGGGTCCGTCCACTGCGGATCGCCGAGGTCCAGCACGGCGGGCGCGGGAACGGCGGTGAACGCCCCGGCCGCGGCACCTCCGGTCGCCGCCTCCACCACCAGCCGCACCCCCGGCAGCCGCAGCAGCGGGTCGAGCAGCCCGGTCACCAGGGCGGCCGGGTCCTCCGCCAGGTCCAGCTCGGGGACGCAGACCAGGACCGGCCGCCCGTCCGCCGCGAGCGCCTCCACCAACGGGCCCGGGGCGTGCGCGACCAGGTCGAGCTGGCGCCCCAACGACCAGACCGCCGTCCGGACGGTGGCCCCGGCGGCGGGCAGCACGGCGTGGACCCGCCGCCCGGCCGGCACCTCCCCCTCGGTGGCGCCGCGCACCAGCCACGCCAGCAGATGCGACTTGCCGGACCCCGGCGGCCCCGCCACCCGGCACAGCCGCGGCGCCCGCGGATCGTCCAGCCACCCCAGCAGCGCCAGCCCGGCCGGCCTGCGCCCCGCCCCCAGCGGCGGTATCCGTCGCCCGTCGCGCACCATCGCCCGCTTCTCCCCGTTCCCGGCTCAGCCCCGTCGTTCGGCCAGGCTGAGCATCAACGCCTTGATGCCGTTCTCCCTGGAGTCGGCCGTCGCCCCGTAGTCGAAGCCGTGGGTGAACTCCGCCTGCGGGAACTCCCGCGCCATCCAGCGCGCACAGTAGTGCCCGGGCATCATGCACGGCTCCAGCTCGCAGTACACGCGGACCACCCGCTCGGCCTCGACGCCCTCGGCCTGGAGCCGGTTCCAGAGCCGCTCCTCCGGGTGCAGCAGCCCCGGGCCGCTCACCTCGGTGACGATCCGCTTCGCGCCCTGCTCGTCGACCACCTCGAAGGCCGCCGAGGAGTCGACGTTCAGCGGACGCCGCAGGTCGTCCAGCACCCGCGGCCACCAGCCCTCGCGGTCCTCGAACGCCGCCGGGTCGACGGCCAGCAGACCCTGCCGCAGCTCCCGGTACGCGGCCAGGGCCACGTCCGGCCGCTCCGACCCGGCGAGCGCCGGCAGCAGCCGGTCCAGCAGCAGCAGCCCCTTCGCGAACGCCCCGACACCGGGAGCGACCGGCAGGTCGAGCGGCTCGTCCCCCGGCAGCACCGCCCGGACCGACCGGTCCGGTGCGAAGTACAGCTCGGCACCGCCGTCCGTCCCGATCCGCAGCTGCGCCGCCGCTCCCCCGGCGTCCCACCCCGCCGCGGCCGCGCACTCGCCCACCGACAGCGGATCCGACTCCTCCGCCGCCCGGAAGTACGGCCCCACCTGCAACGGCAGCCCCGGATCCCGCAACGGCCCCGCCGGCGCGATCGGCAGCGCCCGCAGCCCACGCGGCCCGAAGTGCGCCAACAGCGCCGCCGCCAGCTCGTCGTCCCTGTCCGCGCTCACGTCCGAACCGGCCCTCTCATGTCATGTGGTAGGAATCCATGAAAGCCTCCCAGAACCGCGTACCGTCCCCGAACGGGGTCTCGTCCCAGCGGTTCATGCCCTCCCGGACGAACTCCTCGGCATCGGCCCAGTCATGGGGCGTCGGCCGCTCCCCGGGGGACGGCTTCTCCACCTCGATCTTGTACACCAGGTACGCCAGCGACGAGATGTCGCGGTGGATCAGCTCGTACTCCTCGTCGGCGTCCGGATCGCACACCCAGATCGTCCCGTCGTCGAGGTTGAGGAAGACGAACCCCCCGTACAGCTCACCCAACTGCCGCAGCCGCCCGTGCTCCGTCTCCACCAGCCACGCGCTCAACGGCCGTGCGAACGCCCGTCCCGGATCCTCCGCCGGCCGCTCGGCCAGCTCCTCCAGCAGCCGGAACAGCCCGTTGGAGGGCACCCCGACCTCGGTGACGAACCGCACGGCCTCCGCGTCGTCCTGCCACAGCTCCGCCGCCGCCTCCGCCCCGAACCGCAGCATCGGGGCCCCCTCGGCGACCGCCCCCCAGTCGATCCGCACCAGCGTCACAGCGTCGCCCAGGTGTCGACGAACATCGCCCAGAACTCACTCTTGAACGGCAGCGAGTCCCACCGCTCCATGCCCTCGCGGACGATCTCCTCCACCTCGGCCCAGTCGTGGGGATCCGGGCTCTCGTCCGGGCCGGGGCGCTCGACCTCGAACTTGTAGACGAGGTAGGCCAGCGAGGAGATGTCGCCGTGGATCAGCTCGTACTCGATCTCGGAGTCCGGGTCGGAGACCCAGATCGTCCCGTCGCCGAGGTGCGCGTACACCGTCGCCTGGAACAGGCTGCCCAGCGGCTGGAGGCGGCCGTGCGGGGTGTCGACCGGCTGCGAGGCCCAGGTCTCGAAGGCGTGCGCCGGGCTCGCCGGGTCCCGGTCCGCGAACTCCGCCAGGATGCGGAAGAGCCCGCGGGAGTTCGGCACCCCCACCTCCACCGCGAACCGCGCGGCGTCGCCGTCCGGCCAGATGCGGGCGGCCGCGTCGGGCCGGAACCGCAGCAGGTCACCGGGCGTGGCCCGTTCGACGAGCAGCGGCCAGTCAATCCCCACCAGCACCAGTCATCCATCCTTCGGTCTTGGCCGTCACATGCCCTTGGGCTTCTTCTTCGCGGATTGCTTCGCCTCGGCGGCCGCCTTGTCTTGCTGCCCCTGCGCGTCGAAGTCCTTGGTGCCCATCGTGCCACCGGACTTCCCGGCGGCATGGTCCTGCTCGATCTGGTTCAGGTACGCCCGGTGCCCCCAGTCGCGGTCCTTGGTGGGCACCTTGTTGTCGTAGTCGACGCCGTGGGTGACCTTGAGGTCGGGGTTCTGCGACTCGAAGTGGCGGGCCAGCCAGCGCTCGCAGTTCGGGCCGGCCTGGCAGGGCGCCCGTTCGGTGTAGAGCTCGCTGACATTGGCCTCCCGGCCGCCCAGCAGGGGTTTGCCGATCGACCGTTCCGAGTGGCTCCGGACGTAGTCGCTCCGGCCGACCAGGATGAACTCGCCGTGCTCGTCCCGGTACCTGAGCGAGGCGTAGTTCTTGCCGCCGTAGTCCCCCTGGGCGCGCCGGGCGTCCTCGACGGCCTGGGACAGCTCGGTCGGCTGGGTGATCTTCTGGCTGACGACCTTCTCGTCCTGCTTCTGGTTGCCGTCGTCGTCCTTGTCGGACTTCTTGTACTTCTTCGCGTGGTACGTGTCCTTGAGGTCGTCCGGGCCCGCGTCCTTGACCTTGGGGGGCTTCCCGTCCACCAGCGGCCCGAGGGACTTGTCCGTCCCGTCCAGGTCGACCAGCTTGCCGTCCCTGATCTCCTGGACCCGGCCGTCGTCGTGGATGAAGTACTTGCGCGGCGGGTTCTTGGCCCCGTCGGCCCCGCCGCCCTTGCCCGTCTGCGGCGGTGGGGCGGCGTGGTCCTCGCCCTTCTTGTCGAAGCCGTTGGCGTTGTGGGTGTCGTTGTCCTTGTGGTGCTTGGCGGTCTTGGTGAGGTTGTCGCCCGCCTGCTTGTACATCTTGGTGGCGGCCTTGCCCATGTCCTCGGCCAGGGTCTTGCCGAGCTTCTTGGCGCTCTTCTGGAGCGCCTTCACGACCGCGTCGCTCACTCGAAGCTCACCGCCGCCACCCGGACGCCGAAGACCTGCGCGTGCTGGGCGACCTTCTCGGCCTGCTCGTGCAGGGCGCGGGCGTGCGCCTCGACGGCCCCCGGGTTGATCTTGAACCTGCTGCCCGCCGAGCCGCCGCCGCTGTTCACCGCCGCCTCGGCCGCCTCGAAGACCAGCCCGGACACCGCCTCCGCGACGACCTCGACCAGCGGGTTGACGGCCGCCTCGACCACCTGGCCGACGACGTACTCCTCCAACTCGTGCGCCAGGTAGGACATCAGCTTGCGCGCGGCCTGCTGGGCCGCGACGGCGCCCACCTCCGCCACTCCGAGGGTCGCCACCGCGGCGGCCTGGGCGGCGACGAACGTGGCGGCCAGCACGATGAGTTCGCCCAGCGCCTCCAGCTTCATCGCGACGATCGCGTCCGCCGCGATGTCCATCGCCTGCGCCACCACGTGCGCGGCGTCGACCACCTGGTCGAAGTGCTTGTCGGACATCAGCGCCCACTTGGCGGCCAGCGCCTGGTACGACTGCCCCTCGTAGGCCCCGCCCAGCTGATGGATCGTCGCCTTCGAGTCCGCGTGCACCTCTTCGAGGCCCTTCGCGAACTCCTTTACGTGCTCGCCGAACTCACGGACCTTGTCCTCGTTGACCGCGGGCCAACGGATGCCGATGAAGTCAAGGAGCGTCACCACTTCACTCGGAAGCTCGATCGCCATCGAGAAACCCCCCGTGAATAACAATCCCTCGATTGGATCAAAAGTTTATACAACTAACCTTTGTCCGCCGATGCTCAAAGCGTGCCGATTGTGTAGCGATCCGGAACGACCCTGACGGATTTGTGCTGGTCAACGGCCTGAGGACGCCCATCCGTCTCCGCACTCCCCCCACCCCGCCCCGACTGGCCGTGCCCTCCGTGACTCCCAGTGCGATGCTGGTCCTGAGGCCCGGTCCACGCGGGCCCCGGAGCCGCAGTACCGCTCAGCAGAAGGGTCGACCAGCCATGACCGACGTCGCCGCCGAGCAAGCCGCCACGGTCGACCCGGCCCGCGCGGCCGAGCAGGCCGGGCAGAACGACACCGGCTTCGCCCGCCTCGCCATGGTCACCATCGACTGCGCCGACCCGGTCGCGCTGGCCGCCTTCTACGGCGAGCTGCTCGGATGGGAGACCCGGCACGTGGACGAGCGGTTCGCCATCCTGGACAACCCCGAGGGCGGCAGCCCGCTCGGCTTCGGCCGGGTCAGCGGGTACCGGCCGGAGCCGTGGACCGAGCCGGACGGCGGCAAGCACTTCCACCTGGACTTCTACGTGGACGACCTGGAGGCGGCCACCGCCCGCGCCCTGGCCCTGGGCGCGACCGAGCCCACCTACCAGCACGGCCGCACGCTCAAGGTCCTGATCGACCCGGCCGGCCACCCGTTCGGCCTAGCACCCCTGGACGCCTGACCATTGCGTCCGATTTAGGCAGATCGGACGCTTTTGGGAAGAGTGCGTCAGGGCTTGGTGCCAAGATCATGCCGATCGCGTGAAGGGCGCCTCTGACCTGCGATTTCACAAGAAAACCGCACATTGTGGGACTCATCGGGAGCCGCTACTCTCCGGCGGTGTCAGGGCACCCCCCACCCCAGGCGTCCCCCCTCACGGACCCGGTTCACGGCCGGCCGGTCCGCCCTGCCCTGGTGTCGGTGCTCCCCCTCCCAACCCTCATCAGGAGTCCCTCGTGGGCGAGATCCACCACGCCAACCACGGCTGGGTGACACCGGCGGCCTCGTACCTGGTCGCCTGCCTCGGCGCCTTCGTCGCCCTGCGCGGAACCCGCTGGGCGCTGGTCTCCACCGGCCGCACCCGCGTCTACTGGCTGCTCTTCGCCTCGGCCTCGCTCGGTGCGGGCATCTGGTCGATGCACTTCATCGCGATGCTCGGCTTCTCCGTCACCGGCGCGGAGATCAGCTACCGGCCCGACCTCACCGTGCTCAGCCTGCTCGTGGCGATCGCGGTCGTCGGCATCGGCGTGTTCTCCGTCGGCTACGGCCGACGCCGGTGGACGGCGCTGCTGGCGGGCGGGCTGACCACCGGCCTCGGGGTCGCGGCGATGCACTACCTCGGCATGGCCGCGATGGTGCTGCCCGGCTTCGTCGGCTACGACCGGGACACCGTCGCGCTCTCCGTCGGCATCGCGGTGTTCGCGGCGACCGCCGCGCTGTGGGCCGCGCTCAACATCCGGAGCACCCTCGCCGTGCTCGCCGCCGCGCCGGTGATGGGCGTCGCGGTCTGCGCGATGCACTACACCGGGATGGCCGCCGTCTCCGTCCGGCTGTACAGCGCGCGGACGGTCGAGGACGGGCTGATGGCGCTGCAGTTCATCTTCCCGCTGGTGGCCGGGCTCGGCTGCTTCATCTTCATCGGCTCGCTGGCCTTCGCGGTGTCACCGAGCCGGTCCGCGGCCGGCGCGCAGCCGGTCCTGGTCGGCCGCGCCGCGCCGCTGGCCCCGCTCACTCCGCGCGAGCGGTGACCGCGCGCCAGCGGTGATCCGGCGGTCGCGACGACCTGGCGGGCGCGGCCGGCCCTTCGGCGCGTCAGCGCGGGAAGGCCCGCCGCGCCCGCCAGGTGGTGTGCTCGCGCGACACCGCGTCCTCCGCCTCCGCGGCCAGCCGGGCCCAGCGCTGCTCGGCGTCCGGCGTCCGCGGGTCGAGGTCGGACAGCTGGTTGCCGACGTTCTCCAACTCCCGCGCCGCCAGCTGGTACGCGGCCGCCAGCGGGCGGAGCTGCTTCAGCTGCGTCCAGGCGATCACGGCCGCGGCCGCCGCCGAGGTGGCACCGAAGACGTGCACCTGCAACGCCCCGGTCGCCTGGGCGACGGCCGCCGCCGCACCGATGATGATCAGCGCCGCCACGCCCAGGCCCCAGGTGACCGCCTGCGACTCGCAGGACTCGGCACGCGAGCGGTACCACGTCCGCTGGCCCTCCACCCGGGTGCGCAGGTACAGGGTGCGCCGCGCGGTCAGCGACTCCGCCCGCACCCGGCGCATCTCCGGGGTGATCTCGGCGACCGACCCCGGCGGCACGATCGCCGGGTCCTCGAACGCCCGCAGCACGTCCTCGACTTGCAGCAGGTAGCCGCGGTCGACGTCCGCCGACTCCGCGTCACCCTCGAACGGCCGGGCCCGCACCGAGTACTTCCAGGCCAGCGTCTTCACCGACTCGGCCGCCGCCCGCGCCTCGTACCACCGCGCCTGCGGATTGCTGCGGCGCAGCCGCAGCCAGAAGTACCCGGCCACCAGGAACGCCACCACCGAGAACAGCGGCGTGATGTCGGCGGCCCCCTTGTCGTCCGGCCCGGGCAGCGAACCCACCACCGCCGCGATCACCAGCATCGAGATGAGCCCCCGGTACCAGAGCAGCGTCTGCTGCTGGCCGGACAGCGAGGCCTGGTCGGCCGTCCGGAACAACTCCGGCAACAGCTGCGCCTCGACCCCCGCCGGCGGATCCTGTCTCACCATCGAACCGCTCCCCTCCCCCGTCTCCGCCCGGAGTATGCCCCTCGCCAACTCCGCTACACCGGTGCCTCCTTGAGATCCCCTCTTGCCCCCAGCCGCCCGCAACCCCTATAACCGGTTACATGACCGTGCACTGGAAGCTCGTGATCGACGCCACCGACCCGCACCGCCAGGCCGCCTTCTGGGCCGCCGCCCTCGACTACACCCTTGAGGACCACAGCACCCTGATCTCCGGTCTGCTCAAGGCGGGCGCGATCACCCCGGACCTGCTCACCGAGGTCGACGGCCGGCAGGCCTGGCTGTCCCTCGCCGCCGTCCGCCACCCCGATGACCCGCACGACCCCGTCAGCGACACCGGGCTCGGCCGGCGCGTGCTCTTCCAGCGCGTCCCGGAGCCGAAGCAGGGCAAAAACCGCCTCCACCTCGACCTCCACCCCGGCCCCGACGCCCGCGCCGCCACCGTCACCCGCCTCGAAGCCCTCGGCGCCACCACCCTGCGCGAGGTCGCCGAACCGGGCGGCTCCTGGACCGTCATGCAGGACCCCGAGGGCAACGAGTTCTGCGTCCACTGACGCGCGCCCGGCCGGCCTCGGAATCCGGGCGCTTCCCGTTTCCGACCCCGCCGGGAATTCACTCCCGACACGGGACGCACACCTTCTCCGACGAGGACTGGTCCCGCCCCCTCCGCACCGACGCCGACGGCCCCGCACCCGGGAAGGTGCGGGGCCGTCGAGGCTCAGCGGGGATCAGAGCAGGCCGAGGGCCGGCATCAGGTAGTAGAACGCGAAGACCGAGGCGACCGCGTACATCGGGACCGGCACCTCCCGGCCGCGGCCGACGGCGAGGCGCAGGACGCAGAAGGTGATGAAGCCGAAGCCGATGCCGTTGGTGATGGAGTAGGTGAACGGCATCATCGCGATGGTCAGGAAGGCCGGGATCGCGATGGTGTAGTCGGACCAGTCGATGTCCCGCACGGAGTTGGCGAGGATCAGGAAGCCGACGGTGACCAGGGCGGGGGTGGCGGCCTGGGCGGGGACCATGGTGGCGAGGGGGGTGAGGAAGAGGGCCACCACGAAGAGGCCGCCGGTGACGATGGAGGCGAAGCCGGTGCGGGCGCCCTCGCCGACGCCGGCGGTGGACTCGACGAAGCAGGTGTTGGCGGAGGAGGAGGTCGCGCCGCCCGCCGCGGTGGCGATGCCGTCGATCATCAGGACCTTGTTGATGCCGGGCAGGTCGCCCTTCTCGTCCAGCAGGTGGGCCTCGTCGGCGACGCCGAGGATGGTGCCCATCGCGTCGAAGAAGCAGGACATCAGGACGGTGAAGACGAAGAGCACGCCGGTGAGGACGCCGACCTTCTCGAAGCCGCCGAACAGGCTGACCTCGCCGACCAGGCCGAAGTCGGGGGCGGCGACCGGGTTGCCCGGCCAGGCCGGGACGGTCAGGCCCCAGCTGAGGGCGGGGATGTCGGCGAACTTGTCGATCACGACGGCCACGCCGGTCATCACGGCGATGGAGACCAGGATCGCGCCGGGGACCTTGCGGACCAGCAGGACGAGGGTGAGCAGCAGGCCGAGCACGAAGACCAGGACCGGCCAGCCGGTCAGGTGGCCGCCGGTGCCGAGCTGGAGCGGGACGGTGGTGTGGGCGGCGTCCGGGATGCGGCTGACGAAGCCGGAGTCGACCAGGCCGACCAGGGTGATGAACAGGCCGATGCCGATCGCGATGGCCTTGCGCAGGCCGAGCGGGACGGCGCTCATGACCCGCTCGCGCAGGCCGGTGGCGACCAGCAGCATGATCGCGAAGCCGGCCAGCACGACCATGCCCATGGCGTCCGGCCAGGTCATCTTGGGCGCGAGCTGGAGGGCCACGATGGTGTTGACGCCGAGGCCGGCGGCGAGGCCGATCGGGACGTTGCCGATGACGCCCATGAGCAGCGTGGTCAGGCCCGCGGTGAGCGCGGTGGCGGTGACCAGCTGGGCGCTGTCCAGGTGGGCCCCGGTCATGTCCGTGGCGCTGGCCAGGATGATCGGGTTCAGCACCAGGATGTACGCCATGGTGAAGAAGGTGGCGACGCCACCGCGGATCTCGCGCGGCAGGGTGGAGCCGCGCTCGCTGATCCGGAAGAAGCGGTCCAGCGCGCCGAACGGGGGCTTCGGCGTGTCGGGCTGGGCGGGCTCGGGCGACTCGGTGGTCGGCTGGGCCACGGGCATGCTGCGTCCTCTGTGGGGGGCGGAGGAGAGGGGGACCCGCCCGGGACGACGGTGGCCGGGCGACCCGGTGGGACGGGCACGAAGCACGGTGTCCTGAGCATGCCGCGACCGACCGGAGAGACAAGTATGGGTTCCCCGATCGCTCGTACGCTATCTTCGCGCGTAGAACGAATAACCCCTGTAACAAGCGCGGACAGCCCCGCACCGAATCGGTCGGACGTGCGCCAGCACCGTACCCTAGGCCCCATGCCCAAGACGCCACTGCACCCCTCTCCCCCGCCGCTGGAGGCCAACGACGTCGCCATCGTCGGCGGCGGCACGGTGCTCTGGTTCGTGGCGTTCGTGGTCCTGCTCCCGTTCTGGGGCACGCTCTCCGACCACGGCCACGGCAACTGGCCGTGGATCTGCCTGGCCGGCGGCGGACTCGGACTGATCGGCCTCTGGTACTGCCGGGCCCGCCGGGACGCCATCGCGCGCAGCCGGGCCGCCGCCGCGGCGGAGGCGCAGAACCCGGCCACCCGGTCGGACTGAATGGTCCTTTAGTAGCACGCATCGGACATAAGGCGCCCGTAGAGTCGGTGCCATGACGCAGCCTGCGCAGCCCGCCGAGGAACAGCCCGCCGGTGACCCGCCGGACGGCGCCCACCCCCTCGGTCTGCTGCCGGGGCGGCGCGGCGGGCTGACCGCCTCCGAGGTGGCCGAGCGGATCGCGCGCGGCCAGGTCAACGACGTACCGGCCCGCTCCAGCCGCTCCGCCCGGGAGATCGTCCGGGCCAACGTCTTCACCCGGTTCAACGCGATCATCGGTGTGATGTTCGCGATCATCCTGGTCGTCGGTCCGCTCCAGGACGGGCTGTTCGGCCTGGTCATCGTCGCCAACACGGCGATCGGCATCATCCAGGAGCTGCGCGCCAAGAAGACCCTGGACAGCCTCGCGCTGATCGGCGAGGCCAGGCCCCAGGTGCGCCGGGACGGCACCGCCCGGCAGGTCGCGGTCGGCGAGATCGTGCTGGACGACACCGTGCTGCTCGGCATCGGCGACAAGGTGATCGTCGACGGCGAGGTCACCGAGGCGGACGGCCTGGAGATCGACGAGTCGCTGCTCACCGGCGAACCGGACCCGGTGCTCAAGCAGCCCGGCGACCCGGTGATGTCCGGCAGCTTCGTGGTGGCCGGCGCGGGCGCGTTCACCGCCACCAAGGTCGGCCGCGAGGCGTACGCGGCGCAGCTGGCCGAGGAGGCGAGCCGGTTCACCCTGGTGCGGTCGGAGCTGCGCAGCGGCATCGACAGCATCCTGCGGTTCATCACCTGGCTGCTGGTGCCGACCGCGATCGGTCTGATCATCAGCCAGCTGGCGGTGGAGGGCCGGGACTGGCGCGAGGCGGTCCGCCGGATGATCGCCGGGATCGTGCCGATGGTGCCCGAGGGCCTGGTGCTGCTGACCTCGGTGGCCTTCGCGATCGGCGTGGTCCGGCTGGGACGCCGGCAGTGCCTGGTGCAGGAGCTGCCCGCGATCGAGGGGCTGGCCCGGGTGGACACGGTCTGCCTGGACAAGACCGGCACCCTCACCGAGGGCGGCATGGACGTCGTCGACCTGCGGATCATCGGGGCCGACGAGGGCGGCGCGCCCGCCGAGGAGCCCGGCGGGCCGGACGACGGCGCCCTCAAGGAGACCGTCAAGCAGGCGCTCGGCGTGATGGCCGGCGCCGACGCCCGCCCCAACCCGTCGATGCAGGCCGTCATCGACGCCTACGGCGACGGGCGCGGCGGCGGCGACGGCTGGCGGGTGATCGAGGCGATGCCGTTCTCCTCCGCCCGCAAGTGGAGCGGCGTGCAACTCCTGGAGCCGCGCGGCGACGAGGCCAGCTGGCTGCTCGGCGCCCCCGACGTGCTGCTGCCCTCCGGCCACCCGGCGCTGGCCGAGGTGGACGAGCTGGGCGCCCAGGGCCTGCGGGTGCTACTGCTGGGCCGCACGCCCGTCCCGCTGGACGCCCCGGACCCGGCCGCCGGACTGCGCCCGCTCGCCCTGGTGGTGCTCCAGCAGCGGCTGCGCGAGGACGCCGCCGAGACGCTGCGCTACTTCGAGGGCCAGCGGGTCCAGGCGAAGGTGATCTCCGGCGACGCGGCCGTCTCGGTCGGCGCGGTCGCCGCCCACCTCGGGCTGCCCGGCGCCGACCACCCGGTGGACGCGCGCGCCCTGCCCACCGAGCCGAACTCCTTCGCCGACACCGCCGAGCGCACCACCGTCTTCGGCCGGGTCACCCCGCAGCAGAAGCGCCAGCTGGTCGGCGCGCTGCAGTCACGCGGGCACACCGTGGCGATGACCGGCGACGGCGTCAACGACGTGCTGGCGCTCAAGGACGCGGACATCGGCGTGGCGATGGGCAGCGGCAGCGACGCGACCAAGGCGGTCGCCCAGATCGTGCTGCTGAACAACTCCTTCGCGGTGATGCCCTCGGTGGTCGCCGAGGGCCGCCGGGTGATCGGCAACATCGAGCGGGTGGCCGGACTGTTCCTGGTCAAGACGGTCTACTCGGTGCTGCTGGCGCTGCTGGTGATCTTCACCCACTCCCCGTACCCGTTCCTGCCCCGGCATTCCACCGTGCTGTCCACCCTGACGATCGGCGTGCCGGCCTTCTTCCTGGCGCTCGCGCCCAACAACGAGCGCGCCCGCACCGGCTTCGTGCGCCGGGTGCTACGGCTGGCGGTCCCGGGCGGCCTCATCGCGGGGACGGCCACCTTCAGCGCGTACGCGCTGGCCCGTGCCAACCACGCCACCGACCTGAAGTCGGACACCAGCGTGGCGACCCTGACGCTCTTCCTGGTGGCGATCTGGGTGCTGGCGATCGTGGCCCGCCCCTACAACTGGTGGCGGCTGCTGCTGATCGGGACGATGAGCGGGGTGTTCACCCTGGTGCTGACCGTGCCGTGGCTCTCCGACTTCTTCCAGCTCTCGCTGGCCGGCACCCGGGACCCGTGGATCGGCGTCGCCATCGCGGTCACCGCCGGAGTGGTCCTGGAGGTGGTCTGGCGGATCATGCGCCGCCGCACCGATGATTGACCTCTGGACCGGGCGACGGGGGGTGGCCGCGATGGGGCGCAGGGGCGGTGAACTGGAGGCCTTCGCGGCCTTCCTGGGTGGGTTGCTGATCACCGGGGTGCTGGCCCTGGCGATGGCGGGGGCCGGCGCGCTGGCCGGGATCCACCCCGGGCCTCGGCTGACCAAGGTGGTGATCGCCGTGCTGACGGCCGCCTGGGTGGTCGCCACCGTCACGATCTACCTGCGGCTGATCGCCCGCGGCCGGACCCGCCCCGGCTCCCGTTCCTGAGGCACGGGAGCCGAAGCGGGAGCCGGAGGGCGGAGCCGAAGCGGGAGCCGGAGGGGACGGCTCTCAGCCCTCGAAGTCCCGGGCGGCGGACAGCTCGTAGGCGCGGTCCGGCTCACTGAGCGCGGCCAGCACCTCGAACCGGCGGTGCCACTGCCCGACCGACCAGGCCAGTCCGGCGGCCAGCCCCTCCGGCGTGGCGGCGTGCAGCAGCCCGGGCACCGGCGGGAGCTCGAACTCGTCGTCCTCGTCCGCCTCCTCGGCCGACTCCGGGTCGTACGGCGCCTCCGGGGTGCCGCCCGCGCCGTCCCAGCGCCAGTCCACGGCGGCCTCCTCGCCGTCCGGGCCGACCACCAGCAGCTCCTCGTGCTCCTCGTAGGCGACCGGGCAGCCGGGCAGCAGCTCCCGCACCACGGCCGGCACCCGGTGCAGCGAGCCCTGGGAGAGCACCCGTCCGCCGGCCACCTCGCTGGCCAGCGAGACGTGCAGCCGCTCGGCGAGGTCGGCGGCGAGCGCCGGGGCGACCGGCAGCAGCGGGTGGTCGTGCAGCAGCTCCACCAGGTCGGGGGCGTCCGCGACGACCGCGTCCGCGGCGTCCACCACGACGGTGCGGTCGGGGCGGCGGCCGGTGGCGCGGTCCATCGGCGGCACCGCCCGCACCACGTCCAGCGGCTCGATCCGCTCCACCTCGATCCGGGCCAGCGCGCTGTGGATGCCGTGCAACTGGCGGTGCCCGACCTCGGCGACCGGGTCGGTGAGCCGGTCCAGCACCTCGTCCGGCCCGTGCGGCTCGGCGAGCAGCGCGGCCAGCGTGGTGCGCACCCCCAGCGCGTGCAGGAACTGCTCGTCCAGGGTGGTGCGGGCCTCGTCGTACAGGCCGCGCAGCAGCGGGTCGGCGCCGGCCGCGCGCAGCCCGGCGGGCTCGCGCCCGTCCAGCACCGGGTGGTCGCGAAGCCACCAGGCGGTGTACGGCGGCAGGTCGGCGTAGGAGCCGTCCGGCAGCAGGGTGCGGACGGGGGTGACGACGGCGTCCCGGTACGGCGGGCGGGCCAGCGCGGCCAGCGCCTGCGGCCAGGCGTCGTCGTCCACCAGGTCCAGGTCGCGGACGGCGAGCAGCTCGGCGGCGACCGGCGGGACGCCCAAGGTGTCCCCGTCGTCGGCGTGCAGCGCCTCCAGCGCGTCCTCGGCCCACTCGGCCAGGCCGTCCGGCGCCTCGTCGATCAGCCCGGTGGGGTGGCCGCCGGCCGCCCGGTCGGCGGGGGCGGTGGGGTCGAGCCGCTCCAGGTCGTCCGGGTCGAGCACCACGTCCTCGGCGCGGACCAGCACGAACTCGGCCGGCACGCCGGCGGCCGCGAGCACCTCGGGGCCCCAGCGCTCCAGCAGCTCGTCGTCCACCCAGGCGGCGTCGTCCTCGCGCGCCAGCGCGGCGAGCGGGCTGTCGGGCAGCAGCAGCTCACCGGCGCGGGCGGGCTCGCCCTCGTCGTCGAGCAGCGCCAGCCGGGCCAGCCAGGGGTGCTCGCCGGGCGCCGGGGCGGCCGCCCTGACCAGTGACAGCACCGCCTCGGCGAGGTCGGCGGCGGCGTCCGGATCGTCCTCGGCCAGCTCGTAGGAACGGGCGACGGCGGCCCGCACCTCGGGCGTGTCCAGCACCCCGGCCGGGGTGGCCGCGCCGGCGCCGAGCTTGGCCAGCAGCGGGTGGGCGGCCTCCGGGTGGGCGAGCCGCAGGTCGAGCACGGCGAGCGCGCCGGCCAGCGACTCGGGGTAGCCGGGGAAGGCCGCCCAGTCGGCGTCGTCGGAGGGCAGCAGGACGCGGCGCGGGCCGGTCACCGTCCGCCCGTCGGCCAGCGGCACCGGCAACGCGCCGAGCGCTTCCGGGTCGGCGCCGCCGAGCGCCGCGTAGAGGTTGCGCCACCAGGCCGGCTCCCGGTCCAGGCCGCCCAGCTGGTCGACCACCTCGGCGAGCGGGACCCGGCGCACGTTCAGTACCCGCAGCTCGGTGCGGCGTTCCAGGCCGGCCGGCAGCAGGCCGGGGAAGATCGGCGCCAGCGCCTCGACCACCGAGCCGTCCGCGCCCTCCAGCAGCGTGGCGTCCCGGGGCCGCAGCGCGGGCGTGCCCTCCTCGACCGGCGCCGGGTGCGGCAGGAACGGCGTGCCGGGCAGCCGGGAGAGCACGGCGGCGCGCAGCGCGTTGTCCAGCGCGCCCTGGCCGAGCGGGCCGGGCACCAGGCCGAGCGAGCCGAGGTCGCCGCCGCGGGCGCGCAGCAGGTCGGCGTAGGCGTCGGCGGCGCGCTCGGTGAGGAAGTCGGCGAGCGGGCCGGGGGCGACGTGCCGGCGGGTGGAGTCCAGCGGGTAGGAGGCGATCAGCAGCGCGGGCAGGCCGAGCGGCTCGTCGCTGGGGGTGGGCGCGTGCAGCACCGGGGCGATCGCGGGCCGCTGCGGGGCGCCCTCGTCGGAGACCGGCACCGCCCAGGTCACCGTCCAGTACGGGCGGGCGCGCTCCTCGGTGGGCCGGTCGGCGAGGAGGTCGGCGGCGAGCGCGCCGGCCGCCTCGGCGGTCTGCCAGACGGTGCGCCGCAGCCCCCCGCCCGCGTCGTCCGTCACCGTCACCTCGGTGACCCCGTCCGGCCGCGGCTCCGCCGCCGAGCGGGTCAGCGTGCGGGTGCCCTCCGAGGTCTCCACCACCACCTCGGCCAGCCCGGGCAGGGTGAGCAGCAGCGCGTCGTCGATGCCCGCCAGCAGTCGGCGGGTGAGGTCCTCGGCGGCGGCGTCGCGCAGCGGCAGCACCACCACGGTGTCGTAGCCCTCCGGCGCCGGGCCCTCGGCGGCGAACGGCAGGCGCAGCAGCGGGACGTGGCCGTCCCGGCGGCGCAGCTCCTCGGCGAGCGCGGGCTGCGCCCCGGTCAGTGCCCGGGCCTCGCCGAGCGACCAGCGCACCCCGCCGGCCGAACCGAGCACGGCGGGCTCGTCGGTCACCGCGAGGACGGCGGCGAAGCCGACGCCGAACCGGCCGACGGTGGTGTCCCGCTCGCCGCGCTTGGAGGAGGCCCGCAGGGTGGACAGCGACTCGACGGCGGCGGCGTCCAGCGGGGCGCCGGTGTTCGCGGCGGCCAGCACGCCGTCCGCCAGGGTGAGCCGCAGCCGGCCGGGGCCGTGCCCGGCGCGGACGGCGGCGTCGGCGGCGTTCTGCGCCAGCTCCACGACCAGCCGGTCGCGGTAGCCGCCGAGGGCCAGCTCCTCCTCGGCGTTGGCGTCCTCCCGGAACCTGGCCGGGGAGGCGGCCCAGGCGTCCAGCACCCGGCGGCGCAGCTCGGCGCTGCCGAAGGGGTCCGCGTGGTGCTCGTCCGTGCCGCTGCCGATGATCCGAGGTTCCACTGGACCTGCCGCCTTCCGCCGCCCTGTTGTGCCCTACGAGGGGCATTCTTCCTTGCCGGAAGGACTGCGCCGGACACGCCCCCGGCCGCGGCGCGCGCCGGACGCCACCGGGGGCGGGAACGGCGGCGGCCCGTCCCACCGGGTGGGACGGGCCGCCGCCGTTACGGCAGACGTGCTCAGGAGTGGCCGAGCTCCTCGGTCGGCGCGTCCGGCTCGACCGAGCCGGAGAGCCGGTCCGGGTGCAGCGGCAGCGGCTCGACCACCAGCTCGTCCAGGATCAGCTCGGCGGGCGCCGGCGGCGCCGGGATGACGGCCGCCTCGGAGTGCCCGCCGCAGCCGTACGCGAAGGAGACGATCTGGCCGTCGGCCGGGCCGAACTCGTTGCCGCAGACGCCGAAGGCCTGGCCGAGCGTGCCGCCGATCGGGATCAGGAAGCCGCAGCTGACGCAGGAGGCCGGGGCGGACTGCGCCATCGGCGTCTGCGGGCCGTGCGCCTTCTCCCAGCGGTCGGCGGCCAGGTGCATGCCGAGCCGGGAGAGCACCCGGCTGCGGCCCATGCCCAGCTCGTCGGCGACGGCGCTGATCTGGGCGCGCACCGGCGCCTGCTGGATGTCCGGGTCGGAGACCAGCACGTCCTCCTGCGCGGCCTGGGCCACCGCGGAGTTCGGCGCGGGCTCGTCCTCGCCGGTCCAGCCCGGCTCCAGGCGCAGGTCGTCGGCGTCGGTGGGGAGCAGGTCCCCGGGGCCCATGTCGCCCGGGCGCAGCCGCTCGCTCCACGGCACCCACTGCGGGGCGAGGACCGCGTCGGCGCCGGGCAGCAGCACGACCTCGTCCAGCGTCACGTTCTTGGCGCGCGGGGCGCGGGCCACGGTGACGGCCCAGTGCCAGCCCCGGTAGGCCGCGTCCAGGCACTCGAAGGTATGCGTGACGACACGGTCGGCCTCGGCCTGGACGCCCAGGTGGGCTCCGACGGTCTCGGCGCCGACAGCGTCCTCGGCGGCCTGACGGGCGAGTTCGACGGCCTCGGCACAGAGCCGATCAGGGGTACGGCTTCGCATCGCAGCACTCACGGCGTCGATTCTCTCCCAGTTCTTCTGTCGCCCACGGCGAGTTGCCTGTTCCGTCGCGGCTCGGTGTCCCTCGTCCATTCTGCGCGACCGCGGGCCACCGCGGATACCGGCCGCGCCGCTCGTCAGGTCCGCCGGCGCCGGTCGGGCCCTCGGGCGGACCCTGGGCAGGCTACCCGCCGGTCGGCCACCCGGCACAGTCCGGGGCGTCCGGGGCCTCCGGAGTGGCTCCGGGACGTCCGGATCGGGAACGCCGTCCGTCGGCCGCGCGGCGCGGCGTGGAATCCCGCGTCACTGTCCTGATTCTGGGGCAGGATGGGCATGTGGCGGACGAGAACCCGTCGCAGCACGCACTGCGCGCCTCGCAGACCGGCAGCCCCGACGAGGCGAACGCCGTGCCGCGACAGCAGCCTCCGGTCCACGCCGCGGACGAACCGCGGTCCGTGGACCCCTCGCCACTGCCCGGCACCGAGGCCGCCGCAAGCGCCGGGGCCGCAGGGGTGTCCGAGGGGGAAGAGGAGGAGCCGCGCCGGCACTTCCTGGTCCGCACCGCCTCCGCGGCCGGCTCCCGCACCGGCAAGGTGGTGCACGGCACCGGCCGCCGGATCCGCCGGGCCACCGCCGCCGAGGGCGCCGGCGAGTCGGGGCTGGCCAAGCTGATCGAACTGCATGCGCTGAACGCCTTCGGCGACATGCTGATCACCGTGGCGCTCGCCTCCACCATCTTCTTCTCGGTGCCCACCGGCGAGGCCCGTGGCCGGGTGGCGCTCTACCTGCTGGTCACCATGGCGCCGTTCGCCCTGCTCGCCCCGGTGATCGGCCCGCTGCTGGACCGCCTGCCGCACGGCCGCCGGGCCGCGATGGCGACGTCGATGCTGGCCCGCGCGGTGCTCGCCTGGACGATGGCCGGCGTGGTGGCCGGCGGCGGACTGGCGCTCTACCCGGAGGCGCTCGGTGTGCTGGTCGCCTCCAAGGCGTACGGCGTGGTGCGCAGCGTGGTGGTGCCCCGGCTGCTGCCCAGCCGGCTCTCCCTGGTGAAGGCGAACTCCCGGGTCACCCTGGCCGGGCTGCTGGCCACCATGGTCGCGGCCGGCGTCGGGGGCCTGCTGCACCTGATCGGGCCGGGCTGGCCGCTGCGCGGCGCCTTCCTGGTGTTCGTCGCGGGCACCCTGATGGCCTTCCACCTGCCGCACGCGGTCGACTCGGCCAAGGGCGAGCAGCGCGCCGTGCTGCACGCCGAGGAGCCCCCGCCGGGCCACCACCTCGGTGTGCTGCACGGCCGCGGTGACGCCGACGCCTCCGGTCCCGCCGCCGGGCAGCGGCCCAAGGCCTCGCTGCGCACCGTCGGCCCGTCGGTGATCCTGGCGCTGCGCGCGATGGCGGCGATGCGCTGGCTGGTCGGCTTCCTGGTGCTGTTCCTGGCGTTCCTGCTGCGCGACAACCCGATCGGGGGCCTGCAGCCGACCCTGGCGCTCGGCCTGGTGGCGCTGGCCGCCGGGACGGGCAACGCGCTCGGCTCGGTGCTCGGCGCCTGGCTGCGTCCGCGCGGGCCGGAGTTGACGGTCACCGCGATGCTGCTGCTGGCCTGCTGCGCCACGGCCGCCGCCGCGCTCTGGTACGGCACGGTGACGGTGGTCGCGGTCGCCGGGACGGCCGGACTGGCGGCCTCGCTGGGCAAGCTGTCGCTGGACGCGCTGATCCAGCGGGACGTCCCCGAGTCGGTGCGGACCTCCGCCTTCGCCCGCTCGGAGACGGCACTCCAGCTGTCCTGGGTGGCGGGCGGCGCGGTCGGCATCCTGCTGCCGCTGGACGGCGCGCTCGGCCTGTCGGTGGCCGCCGCCGTGGTCGGCGTGGCGCTGCTCTGGACGCTCCGCTCGCTGCTGCGGGTGGGACTGCGCCCCCGGCCGGCCGCGCCCCGGGTCGCGTAGGGGGCGTCCCCGCGGACAACACGCGGTGCCCGACCCCCGCGTAGCGTGATCGCGAAAGCCCGGTAGCCTCTGACGCATGAGCCTCAGCACCCGCGCAGTCGCCGGCCTCGGCGCCGTCGTCGTCATCGCCGCCGGCACGGTCGGCGGGTCCATCGCCTACGCGTCGAACCAGCACGAGATCAGCGACCACCGCGCCACCCTGGTGGTCGGCAACTCCTCGCAGGTCGTCGACCCGTTCTGCTTCAACGGCGGCCAGCCGCTGACCGAGCAGCAGCAGGAGGAGTGCCAGGACAAGGCCGGCAAGGCCCTGGAGGACGGCACCCTCCCCTCGTCCGACGTGGTCCTCAGCGACCGGATCGCCATCGGCGTCAGCCCGGAGGTCGCGGACCGCGGCTGGTGGGCCAACACCAACGGCGGCCAGCAGGGCCAGGGCGGCCGGTTCATCCTCGCCTCGGCGGCGCGCAACGTGACCTTCTCGGGCTCCGTGCCGGCCAGCAAGGCTCTCAACGCCTCCGGCAAGACCCTGATCACCGTGGTCGAGACCGACCCGAAGGCGCCGGACTCGATCTACGCCGTCTGGTACTTCCAGCTGAACACCCAGGACAGCTGACGGTCGACCGGTGACGGTACGACTCCCCGACGAGCAGTCGGACCCCGCGCGGGCCCGGCTGCTCGTCGTCGTCGCGGTACCGGCCGAGGCCGACGCCGTGCTGCGCGGCCTGGGATGCGCGCCGCAGGCCCCGCAGGAGCGGGTGGCGCTGCCGGGCGGCGCGCTGGACCGCGTCGCGCACCCCTCGGGCGTGACGGTGGACGTGCTGGCCGGCGGGGTCGGCCCCGGCGCCGCGGCGGCCGCCGCCGCCACCGCGCTCGGCGCCGCCCGCTACGACCTGGTGCTCTCGGCCGGCATCGCCGGCGGCTTCGCCCCCCGGGCGCTTGTCGGCGCGACCGTGGTCGCCACCGCGATCGTCGCCGCCGACCTGGGCGCCGAGACCCCCGAGGGCTTCGCCGACGTCACCGAACTGGGCTTCGGGACCGTCCGGCACACCCCGGCGCCGGCCGCCGTGGCGCTCGCCGCCGAGTCCCTGGGCGCGGTCGCCGGAACGGTGCTCACCGTCTCGACGGTCACCGGGAGCGCCGCACGCGCCGCCGCCCTGACCGCCCGCCACCCGGACGCGGTGGCCGAGGCGATGGAGGGCTTCGGGGTCGCCGAGGCCGCCGCCCGGCACGGCGTGCCGTCGTTCGAACTGCGCACCGTCTCCAACGCCGTGGGCCCGCGCGACCGGTCCGCCTGGCGGATCGGGGAGGCGCTGGACGCGCTGGAGCGCGCCTTCGCCGCCCTGCCCCACCCCGCGCTAGTGAAGGAGGCCGGCCGTGGCTGAACGGCTGAGCATCGCGTACTCGCCCTGCCCGAACGACACCTTCGTCTTCCACGCCTGGTCGCACGGCCTGGTCCCGGGCGCGGACGCCCCCGAGGTCACCTTCGCCGACATCGACGTCACCAACGGCCTGGCCGAGCGCGGCGGGCCGGACGTCCTCAAGGTCAGCTACGCCGCCCTGCCGTGGGTGCTGGACGAGTACACCCTGCTGCCGTGCGGCGGCGCGCTCGGCCGCGGCTGCGGCCCGCTGGTGCTGACCCGCCCGGAGAGCGGCGACGACCTGAGCGGCAGGACGGTGGCGGTCCCCTCCGAGCGGTCCACCGCCTATCTGCTGTTCCGGCTCTGGGCGGCCAAGGCGGTGCCCGGCGGCCTCGGCGAGATCGTGGTGCTGCCGTTCCACGAGATCATGCCCGCCGTCCGGGACGGCCGGGTGGACGCCGGCCTGGTCATCCACGAGGCCCGGTTCACCTACCAGGACTACGGTCTGCGCTGCCTCGCCGACATGGGCGAGGCCTGGGAGCGGGAGACCGGCTTGCCGATCCCGCTGGGCGCGATCATCGCCCGGCGCTCGCTGGGCACCGAGCGGCTGCGGGAGCTCACCGCGACGATCCGCGCCTCCGTCCGGCAGGCCTGGGACGACCCGGAGGCCAGCCGCCGGTACGTGCTGGAGCACGCCCAGGAGATGGACCCGTCCGTCGCGGACCGGCACATCGCCCTGTACGTGAACGAGTTCACCGCGGACCTCGGCGAGGAGGGGCGGGCGGCCGTACGCGCGCTGCTCACCCGGGCCGCCGCGGAGGGGCTGGTGCCTCCGCTCGGCCCGGGTGCGCTGGACTTCTGAGCCCCGCCGCGCGGGCGCCTAGACGTCGAACTGTTCGGCCACCGCGCGCAGCAGCACGGCGAGCTTCTGCCCGGCCGGCTTGGCCGGGTAGCGGCCGTGCTGGAGGCCCGGCAGCACCGCGTCCATCATCGTGATGAGGTCCTGCACGAGCGCCGCCATGTCGTCCGGGCTCTTGCGCTGGGCGGCGGCCACCGACGGCAGCGCGTCCAGCAGCTGGACCTGCATCGCCTGGTCGCCGCGGTGCCCGGCGACCACGCCGAACTCGACCCGCTGGCCCGGCTTCAGCGACGTGATCCCGGCGGGCAGCGCCTTGGTGTGGACGAAGACGTCGCCGCCGTCGTCGCGCGACAGGAAGCCGAAGCCCTTCGTCTCGTTGAACCACTTGACCTGGCCGGTGGGCATCTCGAACAGTCCTCGATGTGGGTGTGAGGGATCCCGGCCCTGGCCGGGGATCACTGGGTGGTGGGACAGCGGGCCGGCCCTGGGGGACGCACCCGCTGGGGCGCGCACGGTCAGCACGCTGTGAGGAGCAGACTAACGGTCCGTCACTGTCTCATCCGCGTTCCGCACAAGATGCGTACGGGGCTCCGACGGCCACGGGCGACCCGGAGCCGGCATGGCTGGGGCGCGGCTCGGCGCTGTCCACAGGCTCGCACCCCCGGTCGGAGAGAAAGGGGGCGCACTGATCGCACCCCTCGGCACAGCCTGCATACCCCCGCCCAGCAGGGATCAAAACTCCCAGCGCCCGGAAAACTGCGCAACGTGACGGGACCGCTCGTCCGCGAAGCGCTCCCGGGCACCGCCGCCGCCACCGTGCCGGAACGGCCCCCGGCGGCCTCTGCGAGACTGGGACGGCAGCCGAACCCGCCGTCCCGGCCGCAGAGGAGCAAGCCCCGTGAGCAGCCAGAGCCCCGACCGCGGCGACGCCTGCGTCAAGGCCGGAGCGATCGTCTTCGGGCTCGGCGCGCTCGCCACGCTCGTCACCTTCGTCCCGCTGTTCCTGGGCCTGACGCCGCTGCCCACCGCCGCGTACTGGCTGAGCATGCTGATGCCGCTGGGCTTCCTGCTCGCCCTCACCGGCCTGCTGCTCTCCGCGCGGGCCCAGCGCCGCCGCTCCCGCGCCGACGCCTGAGCCCTCGTTCGGACCGGGCCGGCTCAGACGGCCGTGCCGAGGTGCCCGGCCAGCCAGGCCGGGAAGGCGGTGAGGTCGGGCAGCACCACGTCCGCGCCCGCCGCCCGCAGTTCCTCGGGGCCGTACGGGCCGGTGGCCACCGCCACCGCGACGGCGCCCGCGTGCCGGGCTCCCCGGATGTCGCCCAGGTGGTCGCCGACGTAGACGGTGGCGCCGTGCTCGCGCAGCGCGTCGCCCTTGGTCTCCGCCCAGAGGTCGCCGGCCAGCGCGTCCGCCCGCAGGCCCGCGTGCTCCAGGTGGAGCCGGGCGTTCGGCTCGTACTTGCCGGTGATCACCGCGACCCGGCCCCCGTGCGCGCGGACCGCGTCCAGGGCGGCGTGCGCGCCCGGCAGGGCGACGGTCGGCGCGAAGGCGTGGTCCCGGTAGAGCGTGCGGTAGCGGTCCACGACCGCCTCCAGCCGCTCGGCCGGGAACCAGTTGCGCAGTTCGTCGACGAGCGGCGGTCCGAGCCGGGTGACCACCAGGTCGGCGTCGATGGCGGTCCCGGTCTCGGCCGACAGCGCCAGATAGGTCGCGCGGATGCCGGGCCTGGTGTCCAGCAGCGTCATGTCGAGGTCGAAGCCGACGGTGAGCGGGGTGTCCGGGGTGACGGGCATGCCGCCAGGCTATCCAACGGCCCGGCCGGGCCGTCCAGGCCCTCCGGGCCGCCGACCTGCCCGAAGGAACGATTTGCCCCGGCTTCCGCGTGGAACTTAGGTTTGCCTGAGCTATCTGCGAGAGAGAGCCATGACCGACACCACCGAGCCCGGCAGAGCCCGCCTGCTGCGCCGCCGAATACTGTGGCTCGCCGCCGCGCTGGCCGTGCTGGCCGCCGCGGTGCTGCTGAGCCTGGCGGTCGGCAGCCGGAACATCCCGTTCGGCGACACCGTCGACGCCCTGCTGCACGGCGGGGACACCACCAACGCCGTCGTGATCCGCGAGCTGCGGGTGCCGCGCACGGTCGTCGGCCTCGCGGTCGGCGCGGCGCTCGGCCTGGCCGGCACCGTGATGCAGGGCGTCACCCGCAACCCGATCGCCGACCCCGGCATCCTCGGCGTCAGCCAGGGCGCGGCGGCCGGCGTGGTGCTGGCGATCTCCGCGTTCGGGATCTCCACGCTCACCGGGTACGTCTGGTTCGGCTTCGCCGGCGCGGTGATCGCCACCGTGGTGGTGTACGGGCTGGCCGGGCGCGGCCGGGGCGGGGCGACGCCGATCAAGCTGGCGCTGGCCGGCTCGGCGATGTCCGCGTTCATCACCTCGCTCAACACCCTGGTGCTCACCACCGACGCCGCCGCGATGGACCAGTTCCGGTTCTGGCACGTCGGCTCGCTCTCCGGCCGCACCGCGGACGTCGCCTGGCAGCTGATGCCGTTCCTGGCCGTCGGCACGGTGCTGGTGTTCGCGGTGGCGCGCGGGCTGGACGCGCTGGCGCTCGGCGACGACACCGCCAAGGGGCTCGGCGCGAAGACCGGGCTGGTCCGGGCCGTCGGCGCGCTCGGCGCCACCGTGCTGACCGGCTCGGCGGTCGCGGCGGCCGGACCGGTCGCCTTCGTCGGCCTGGCCGTGCCGCACGCCGCCCGCGCGGTGGTCGGCGCCGACCACCGCTGGGTGCTCACGCTCTCCGCCCTGCTCGGCCCGGCGCTGCTGCTGCTCGCCGACACGCTGGGACGGGTGCTGTTCCCGCCCTCCGAGGTTCCGGCCGGTGTGATGACCGCACTGGTCGGTGTGCCGGTCCTGGTCGCGCTGGTGCGGCGGCGGAAGGTGGTGGCAGCATGACGGCCCCGATGGTCCCGCTGCGCGGCTACACCGTGGTGCGCGCCCGGGGCGCCTCCTTCCTGCTGCACCGGCGCTCCGGCTACGCGACGCTCGGCCTGCTGCTGGCGCTCGCCGCCACCGTCGTCGCCTCGCTCTGCCTGGGCGAGTCCACCGTGGCGCCCGGCGAGGTGCTGAAGGTGGTGCTCGGGCAGCCCAGCCCGCACGAGCTGGTGGTCGGCGAGTTCCGGCTGCCCCGGGTGGTGGTCGGCCTGCTGGTCGGCGCCGCGCTCGGGCTGGCCGGGGCGCTGATCCAGACCGTCGCCCGCAATCCGCTGGCCAGCCCGGACGTGGTCGGCGTCTCCTGGGGCGCCACCGCCACCGTGGTCGGCCTGCTGGCCTACGGCGTGGTCGACTCCACCGGCCAGGTGCCGTACGCGGCCGTCGCCGGAGGCCTGGTGGCCGGCCTGCTGGTCTACCTGCTGGCCTGGCGGCGCGGGCTGCACGCCCAGCGCTTCGTGCTGATCGGCATCGGCATCTCGGTCGCGCTCTCCTCGCTGACCTCGGTGTTCCTCACCAAGGGCGACGGCTTCCAGGCGCAGGCCGCCAAGGTGTGGATGACCGGCAGCCTGAACGGCGCCGGCTACGACCAGGCCGGCTGGCTCGCCTGGGTGCTGCTGGCCGCCGCACCGGTGGCGCTCTGGGCGGCGCGGGCGCAGCGCTCGATCTCCTTCGACGACGCCACCGCCGTCGGCCTCGGGCTGCGGCTGAACCGGATCCGGCTCGGCATGGCGCTGCTCGGCGTGGTGCTCGCCTCCTGCGCGGCGGGCGCGGCCGGTCCGGTGGACTTCGTCGCGCTGATGGCCCCGCAGGTCGCCGTGCGACTGGCCCGCTCGGCGCAGATCCCGCTGTTCTGCTCGGCACTCACCGGCGCGCTGGTCGTCGTGCTGGCCGACCTGCTGGCCCGCCGGATGCTGGCGCCCACCGAACTGCCGGTCGGCGTGGTGACCGGGCTGGTCGGCGCGCCGTACCTGATGTGGCTGCTGATCCGCTCCCGCCGTGGAGGTGCCTGAGTCGTGGAGGTCCCGATGCCCGCCGACGCCGAGTCCGCCGAGACCGCGCCCGCCAAGACCGAGTCCGTCGGCGCCGCGTCCGTCGACACCGCGGACCGGGTACCCACCCACCGCCTGGAGGCGCGGGACCTGACCCTCGCCTACGAGGCGCGGACCGTCGCCGAGCAGCTCTCGCTGCGCGTCCCGGACGGCAAGGTCACGGTGATCGTCGGCCCGAACGCCTGCGGCAAGTCCACCCTGCTGCGCGCGCTCGGCCGGCTGCTGAAGCCGACCCGCGGCGCGGTGCTGCTGGACGGCGAGGAGCTGGCGCGCGTCCCCACCAAGCAGATCGCCCGGCGGATCGGCCTGCTGCCGCAGTCGCCGTCCGCCCCCGAGGGCATCGCGGTGGCCGACCTGGTGTCGCGCGGCCGCCAGCCGCACCAGAGCTGGTGGCAGCAGTGGTCGGCGGAGGACGAGGCGGCGGTCGCGGAGGCGCTGGAGCGCACCTCGACGGCCGAGCTGGCCGAGCGCGGTGTGGACGAGCTGTCCGGCGGGCAGCGGCAGCGGGTCTGGATCGCCATGGCGCTCGCCCAGGGCACCGACATCCTGCTGCTCGACGAGCCGACCACCTTCCTGGACATCGCGCACCAGGTGGAGGTGCTGGACCTGGTGCGCCGGCTGAACGTGGAGCGCGGGCGGACGATCGTCGCGGTGCTGCACGACCTCAACCAGGCGGCCCGGTACGCGGACCACCTGGTGGCGATGCGGGAAGGCCGGATCGTCGCGCAGGGCCCGCCGGCCGAGGTGGTCACGGCGCAGCTGGTGCGCGAGGTGTTCGGGCTGGAGTCGGTGGTGGTGCCGGATCCGGTGACCGGGACGCCGTTGGTGGTACCGGGCGCGCCGTGGGCGGTCAGGACGGGCGCATAGCAAAACTTTATGCACAAATTCGGACATAATCGACGAACTGCGCTCACCCCGCGTTCACCCTCCCCCCGCCGTCCGAGGTGCCGATGTCCCCGCTCACCCGCCGTACCCTGCTGACCTCGCTCGGCGGGCTCGGCGGCGCCGCGCTCACCGGCTGCACCACCCGCCACCCCGCGCCCCCGCCGGCCGTCCTCCCGGCCGCCGCCGAGACCCCCGTGCCCACCCCGCTGCCGCCGGTCACCGTGGCCACCGCCACCGGCCCGGTCACCGTGCCCGGCGCGCCGATGCGGGTGGTCGTCCTGGACACCGCCGAACTGGACTCCGCGCTCACCCTCGGCATCACCCCGGTCGGGGCGGCCCGGCCCGCGGCGGACCGGGCCTTCCCCGACTACTGGCCCGCCTCCCGGCTCACCCGGATCGCCTACGTCGGCCCGGTCGGCGCCCCTGACCTCGCCGCGGTCCGCGCCCTGCGGCCCGACCTCATCCTGTCCAACCAGACCCGCGACGGCGGCCGGTACGACGACCTGCGGGCGATCGCCCCGACCGTCCTCACCCAGACCACCGGCGCGCCCTGGAAGGCCAACGTCCAGACCCACGCCCAGGCGCTCAGCCGCCAGGACGCGGCGGCGGCCTTCGCGGCCTCCTACCAGCGGCACGTCAACCAGGTGGTGACCGCGCTGGCGAACGCCAAGGCCACCGGGCGGAGGGTCAGCCTGCTCCGCTTCGTCGAGGGCGGCGGCATCCGGCTGTACGGGCGGCAGAACTTCCCGGGCTCGGTCCTCGCCGAGGCCGGCCTCGCCCGGCCGGACTCCCAGAACACCGACCAGGCCGACCAGGAACTCCCGCCCGACCAGCTCGCGAAGGCCGACGGCGACCTGCTCCTCTACGCCGGCTCCGGCGACCCGACCCGCAACGGCCTCACCGCCACCCTGGCGAGCCCCGCCTGGCACTCCCTGGAGGCCGTCAAGTCCCACCGCGCCTTCCCCGTCGACGACCAGCTCTGGTTCCAGCCCCTCGGCTACACCGGCGCCAACTACCTCCTCCAGCAGCTCCAACGCTTCCTCGGCGCCTGACCGGGGTTCAGCCGGCGCGGGGCGGGTCCGTCGCCACGATCAGGTGCTGGAGGCCGTGCCGCAAGCGGCCTCGGCGTCCGCGAGCAGCCGTTCGCGCGGGACGCCGTCGGCGCGCCCGGCGAAGACCTCGTGGGACGGACCCGTGGTGGTGTCATTCCTCCTCCTCGTCGGCGACGGCGTTCAGGGAGGTGATGAGGGAGGAGAGCCGGGAGTTCCAGTTCTGCTGGGTCTGGCCGTCGATGGCGTGCTTCCTGGCCAGGTCGCGGACGGAGCGCTGGGCGCTCTTCAGCTTGGCGGCGGCGTCGTCGGGGCGGCCCTCGTTGAGGCGGGCGGTGGCCTCGTCGAGGGTGCGCAGCAGTTCGACCTGGCGGGCGCGGTCCTTCTCCACCTGGGTCTGCGCGATGCTCTGCCGCAGGGCGTTGATCTGCATCAGCGGGGCCGGGTCGTACGGGGCCGGGGTGGTGGCGGGGGCCGTCGGGGTGGGGCGGGCGGACGGGGTGGTGGCGGTCGGGGTCGGGGTGGGGGTGGGGGTGGGCGTCGAGGTGGCGGTCGCGGTCGCGGTGGGGCGAACGGACGGCGCGGCGGCGGGGGTGGACGGGTCGTCGAAGGCGGTGAGCGCGAGCACCGCGGCGCCCGCGACACCGGCCAGGCCGAGGGCACCGAACACGATCGGCTTGCGGCGGCTCTCCCGCTCGGGCTCCGGCAGCGGCGGCGGGCCCGCCGGGATCGGCGCCATCACCGAGGTGGCCGCCGGCGGCATGGGCGGCGCCGGCATGGGCGGCAGCAGGGTGGTGTGCTGCTGGTCCGGGGCGGCGGTGGGGAAGGCGGGCGGCAGCGGGGTGGCGGCGAGCAGTTCGGTGGTCGGGTCGGCGGGCACCAGCCCCGGCACGCAGGCCAGCAGTTCGGCCCGCGCCGCGGCGGCGTCCGCCGGACGGGCGGCCGGGTGCTTGGCGAGCAGCCGCAGCACCGCCGCGTCCAGCACGGGCGGCAGGCCGGGGCGCCGGGCGGAGGGCGGCAGCGGCTGCTCCCCGACGTGCTTGTAGGCGATCGCCACCGGGGTCTCGGCGGTGAACGGCGGCGCGCCGGTGAGCATCTCGGTGAGCACGCAGCCGACCGCGTACAGGTCAGTGCGCCCGTCCAGCGGGCTCGCGGTGGCCTGCTCGGGCGACAGGTACGCGGCGGTGCCGAGCACCGAGGCGGTCTGGGTCAGGTTGTGCGAGGAGCCCGCCCGGGCGATGCCGAAGTCGACGACCTTCACCCCGCCGTCGTCGGTGATCATGATGTTGCCGGGCTTGATGTCCCGGTGCACCAGGCCCGCCGCGTGCGCGTGGGCCAGCCCCTCGCAGACCGCGGCCGCGATCCCGACGGCCTGCTCGACCGGCAGCGCCGGCCGCTGGGCCAGCAGCGCGGCCAGCGAGCGGCCCTGCACCAGCTCCATCACGATGTACGGCGAGCCCTGGTCGACCCCGGAGTCGAAGACCATGACGATCCTCGGGTGGACCAGCATCGCGGCGTGCTGCGCCTCGCGGCCGAACCGCTCGGCGAACCGCGGGTCGTCGGCGAGGCCCCCGTTGAGGACCTTGACGGCCACCTGGCGTCCCAGCACGTGGTCCACCCCGCGCCAGACCGTGGCCATGCCGCCGACGCCGAGTATCTCGACGAGTTCGTAGCGCCCGTTCAGCGCGCGTCCGATCACCTGGAACCGCTCCCCTCGGAGGCCCTGCCCGGGGTCCCGGACCGCCTCGTGCACCTGTGCACGATAGCCCCGGCCGCCGGCGGGCCCGCCGGAAGGAGGAAGGCGGCCGGGGAACCGGGCAGCGGATCCCCGACCGCCGGCTCGTGGTCGTACGGGGACGACGGTCACGATCGGTCCTGGTCGGACTGGTCGAGCGGGGTGCCGGCCCGCCCTGACTGCGGGCGGGCGGGCCGGCGGGGTCCGGTCCGGACGGTCCTGCGGGCGCGTTCCGGGGTGCGCCCGCGGGACCGTCCGGGACCGGCCGGGTGGACGACTGGCACGGGGGAGCCGGCCGGCCACCCGGGGTCCTCGGGTGGAGCGGGGTACTGCGGCTACTGCGGTTTCTGCGGTGGTGCGGGTCCTGCGCTACTGCGGTGGTGCGGTCCGGATGGGCGACGGGCCCGGGGGGATTCGCTCGCCGCCCATCCGGAGATCGTGGGTCACCTCGGGTTGCCCGGGGTGTTGCCGCCGGTGCTGTCCGACCGGTCGGTCAGCACCGGCCCCGGCACGTCCGGGGTGACCGCCGTGGGCGGCGCGGTGGCCGCCTTCGATTCCCGGCCGGTGCCCTGGCCGTTGGTGCCCTGACCGTTACTCCCCTGACCGCCCTGGCCGTTGCCGCCGGAACCGCCGGTGCCCTGGCCGTTGCCGGTCCCGCCGCTCCCGCCGCCTCCGGAGGTCCCGGAGCTCGCGGCGCCGGACCGGGACGGTGCCGGAGTGCCCTGGCGGCCGTCGTCGCCCGCGCCGCGCAGCAGCCGGGCGCAGTACTCCGCCACCTTGTCCACTCCGCCGGCCGCGGCGACCAGCCCGCCGAACTGGGGGTCGGTGACCAGCGTGCGCGGGCGCTCGCCCTTGCCCTCCCGGTCGGAGAACGCCTTGCAGAGCGCCGCGTGGGCCACCGGGTTCGACGGGCCGCGCCCGTCCCCCGGCGTGACGGCGGGCGGCTGCGACGCCGTCGGCCGGTCGGCCGGCGCGGAGGGCGCGGAGGGCGCGGAGGGGGCCGGATCGGGGGTGGCCGGGGCGCTCGACGGACCGCCGGTCGCTCCCCCGGCCTTACCGACGGTGGACGGCTCCGCCGACGGCGTTCCGGAGCGGGTCCCGGCCGCGCTCTGCGGAGCGGACGTCACGGGGACGACCACGTGCCGCTCCGGCGTGTTCGAACCGCCGCCCAGCGGCGAGGGCAGGTTGCCCGTGCCGGCCGCGACCGCGACCCCGCCGAGCGCCGTGGCGCCGAGCACGACGACGGCGGCCTTCGTACTGAAGGTCCTCGTCAGCGCGGCGGTTGCCATCGAACGTCTCCGAACGGGTGCGGGTGCGGCGGGTACTGCGGGGACGGGCGCGAGACGGGCCTCCCGGAACGCGGCCAGGGCCGCCTCCTCCCCGGCCAGTTCACCCTGCTCCGCCGGCGCCGCGGCGGCGGCGAGCACCCGGGCGACCCGCTCCTGCGGCCCGTTGCCGGGCGGAAGGGGTCCCGCGTGCCCGGTGCTGCCGTCCGGGCCGGTGAGCGAGGCGTCCCGCCCGGCCGACGGGCCGCCCACGGCACCGGCGAGCAGGTGCTCGGCGGTGTCACGGTCGATCCGACGGGATCGGTTGGTGCTCATCTCATGTCCTTCAGCGTCGCGGCCCGGCGTTCTGTCACACCCTGCGGAGAATTTTTTTTCGCGGCCCGTCCGAGCCCCTTCCGGGCCGCCCCACCGCCGGTCGGCCCCCCGGCCTGACCGCCGGCCGGACCGCCCGCCGGAGCACCGTCCCCGCCGCGCCGCGCGGCCGGGATGCCGGGGCCGCCCGCGTTCGCCGGGAACGACTGCTCCAGCAGCTTGGCGAGCCGCTTCAGACCCCGGTGCGCGGCCATCCGGACGGAGCCGGAGCGTTTGCCGAGCACCTGGGCGGCGCTCTCCGCGTCCAGCTCCATCACCACCCGCAGCAGCACCGCCTCGGCCTGGTCCCGGGGCAGCCGGGAGATCAGCGCCAGCGCGTCCGCGGTGCCGACCGAGGCGAGTGCCGCGCCCGCGGTGTCGTCCCCGCCGGCCAGCCCGGACAGGTACTCGAAGGGCAGGTCGGTGACCGGCCGGCGACGGCGGGCCCGCAGGTGGTCCAGCGCCCGGTTGCGCGCGACGGTCGCCGCCCAGCCGCGGAAGCCGTCGCCGTCGCCGGTGAAGGAGCCGAGGTCGCGGGCGATCTGCAGCCAGGCCTCGGAGGCGATGTCCTCGGCGTCCTGGGCGTCCTCGGGCCTGCCTCCGACCAGCACCCGCAGGTAGCGGAGCAGGCCCGGCTGGACGCTCCGGAACAGCAGCCGGAAGGCCTCCTCGTCCCCGCCCTGCGCCGCCCTGACGGCCTCGGTCAGATCGACGGGGGTGGTGGTCGCGCCGCCCGCGGGCGGGCCTGGTGGCGGTCCGGACGTCGGGGCCGGTCCGGACCGGCCGACCGCGTTGTCGGTGCCCGCTCCGGGGCGTTCTGCACTCTGCACCCGCCACATCATCCGCCATTCGGGCGAACGTCCCGTGCCATGGGGCCGGGACCGTCCCGCGGCACTCCGTCCGCAACCCGGCGGACGGCGACCGGAACGCGGATCACCCCCCATGCCACCTTCAGGTCGAAGGTCCCGAGAGGTCCCGACCTTCGCATATGACACCAGAATGGCCTTGTCGCCTACGTTGTAGGTGAACGATCCATTCTCGCCGCCGCCTCGCGCCCCACCACCTCCCCCGTGCCGCAGGTGCCGCCGGCCGCTCCCCCACCCCCAGGAACGCCATGACCTCCGCTGCCCACGAGCTCTTCGAGCGCGGCCTGCGCGACCACCTCGCGCCCACCCTCCGCCTGCTGGGCCTCACCGGCTGGCGGCGGACCTTCAGCCTCCCCGACCCGACCCACTGGGCGCTGCTCGGCCTGGTCGAGCAGCGCGCCGGCGGCCGGCTCCGCTACACCTTCGACCTGAGCCTGACGCACCGCGCCGACTGGACCGCCGCGGCCTTCCCCGGCCCCCGCCCCGACCCGCGCGCCGTCTACGGCATCGAGTCCTGGCGGGCCCGGATCGGCGAACTGCTGCCGGTCTGCGAGGACGTCTGGTGGGAGGTGCTGCCCGGCCCGCGCTGGCGGGTCGCCCTGGACGACTCGGTGGCCGCCGTCCGCCACTACGGACTGCCCGAGCTGCGCCGCCGGGCCGAACGGGAGCGCGGCGCCGCGGCCGGCGAGACCTACCTCTCCCCCGCCGAGCTCGAACAGGTCAACGCCGCCCTGCTGGCCGTCCCGGTGGCCCGGATCCAGCGCGCCGAGCTGATCGGCGGGGCACTCGTCCTCACCGGCGCCTGGACGCGGGCGGACGCGGCCGCGCGCACCGTGCTGCGCGGCGTCGCCCACGGCTTCCTCTCGGCCGGGGGCGGGTTCTTCGCCGTCGTGCGGTGCGTGGACACCCTCGGCCGGCCGCTCTGGGACTTCGACCACCCCTGACGCGGCCCCGGACTCCGCGCCACTGATCATCCGACCATCACAGGAACCATCCGGCTTCACCGGAAGTCCTCGCATAACGAGGGGGTAACGGGACCCCCTCGTCAAGGAAACGGGGAACCGATGAGCCGGGCCGACGCGCGCGCCACCACCACCGAGGACCGCACCCTGGTCTGGGACGGCTGCCTCAACGTCCGCGACCTGGGCGGGCTGCGCACCACCACCGGCACCCGGACCGCCCCCGGCGCGATCGTCCGCGCCGACAACCTGGACCGCCTCACCGCCGAAGGGCGGGACGCCCTCCTGGACCACGGCGTGCACACCGTCGTCGACCTGCGCAACGCCGAGGAGTACAAGCCGCTCCTCCCGCTCCCCGAGGGCGTCGAACTGATCCGCGTCCCCCTGGACGAACTCGCCGGCCCCGCCTGGTGGCAGGCCTACGGCCACCTCGACGGCACCCCGCTCGCCCTGCGCCCCTACCTCGACCACTGCCCGCACGCCGCCGCCGAGTTGATCACCACGATCGCCGGCGCCCGCCCCGGCGGCGTGGTCGTCCACTGCGGCGCCGGCCGCGACCGCACCGGCCTCGCCGCCCTCCTGCTGCTCGCCCTCGCCGATGTCGAGCCCGCCGAGATCGTCGCCGACTACCTGCTGAGCACCCCCAACGTCCGCCCCCTCTACGGCATGCTCGGCCTGCCCGACCCGTTCCACCGCATCGACGCCGCCCTCGCCGAGGCCGGCACCACCGCCGAAGCCGCCCTCGCCGCCACCCTCACCGGCTTCACCCCCGCCTCCTACCTCCTCGCCGCCGGTGTCACCCCCACCGACCTCGCAGCCGTCCGCGCCCGTCTGCTGCCCTCCTGACGGGACATCCGGGGAGCGGGAGGTCGGCCCGCCCGACTTCCCGCTCCGGCACCGGCTCCGCGCCCTGGCAGACTCCGCGCTCTGGCAGACTCCGGGCGTGATCCTCCGAACCGCCACCCGCCGGGACCTGCCCGCCGTCATCGCGCTGCTCACCGACGAGGCGGGCGTGACCGATCCGGCCTCCGTCGAGGTGGGCGAGGCGTACGCCCGGGCCTTCGCCGACATCGACGCCGATCCGCGCAACGAGATGCTGGTGCTCGACGAGGGGGACGGGACGGTGCTCGGATACCTCCAGGTGACGTACATCCCGGGGCTCGGGCGGGGCGGGTCGGAGCGGGCGCTGATCGAGGGGGTCCGGGTGCGGGCGGACCGGCGCGGGGCCGGGCTGGGGCGGGAGTTGATGGACCGGGCGATCGAACGGGCGCGGGCGCGCGGCTGCACGCTCGTCCAGCTCACCAGCAACAAGCGGCGGACCGGGGCGCACCGGTTCTACGGCTCGCTCGGCTTCGACCGCAGCCACGACGGATTCAAACTGACGCTCCGATAATCGTTCGCGGCCGACCGGGGCGGCGCCCAATACTGCCGGGCATGGTGGACTTCTCCGACTTCGACACCCGCAACTACCCGACCGTGGACGTCCGGACCGGTTACGCCGGCTGGGTCGACAGCTATGAGCAGACCGTCGAGGACGCGATGGACCTCGCCGTCCTGGACCGGCTCGCGACACCGCCCTGGCCGGAGGTCCGCCGGGCCGCCGACCTCGGGTGCGGCACCGGGCGGACCGGCGCCTGGCTGCGCGGGAGGGCCGGCGACGGCCTGGTGCTGGACGGGGTGGACCTCACCCCCGAGATGCTGGCGCGCGCCGGGGAGCGCGGCGCCCACGACAGCCTGAAGGAGGGCGACGTCGCCGCCACGGGGCTCGAAGCCGGCGCCTACGACCTGGTGGTCTCCTCGCTGATCGACGAGCACCTGGCCGACCTCCGCCCCTACTACCGCGAGGCCTTCCGGCTGGCCCGCCCCGGCGGTCGCTGCGTCCTGGTCGGACTGCACCCGTACTTCATCATGGCCGCCGGCATGCCGACCCACTTCACCGGCGCGGACGGCGCGGACATCGCCATCACCACGCACGTCCACCTGGTCTCCGACCACCTCACGGCCGGCCTGGCGGCGGGCTGGACGCTGGTCGAGATGCGGGAGGCGGTGGTGGACGACGCCTGGATCGCGCTCAAGCCGAAGTGGGAGAAGTACCGCAGCCACCCGGTTTCGGCGGCGTACGTGTGGGAGAGGCGGTAGCGGCCAACTCGCCCTAGCGTCAACCCAAGGTTGACGATCCCGAATCGACAACCTACGGTTGACGCTATGGAGAATCCGATCGTCCCCAAGACCACTCAGCTGCGCCTCGACGACCTGATCGACGCGATCAAGAAGCTCCACACCGACGCGCTCGACCAGCTCTCCGACGCCGTCATCGCCGGCGACCACCTCGGTGAACTCGCCGACCACCTCATCGGCCACTTCGTCGACCAGGCCCGCCGCTCCGGCGCCTCCTGGACCGACATCGGCCGCAGCATGGGCGTCAGCAAGCAGGCCGCCCAGAAGCGCTTCGTCCCCAAGGACCCGGCCACCCCCAACGACCTCGACCCGAGCCAGGGCTTCGGCCGGTTCACCGACCGGGCCCGGCACGTCGTGATGGCCTCGCAGGAGGAGGCCCGGCAGGCCGGCAACGCCGAGATCGGCGCCGAGCACCTGCTGCTCGGCCTGCTCGCCGAGCCGGACGGCCTGGCCGTGCGGGCGCTCGCCGCCCAGGGCGTCACCCCGGAGGCGCTCCGCATGGCCGCCGCCGCCGTGCTGCCCGCCCCCGGCGCCGAGGTCCCGGCGCTCATCCCCTACGACACCCGGGGCAAGAAGGCCCTGGAGCTGACCTTCCGGGAGGCGCTGAAGCTCGGCCACAACTACGTCGGCACCGAGCACATCCTGCTGGCCCTGCTGGAGTTGGAGAACGGCGCCGGGGTGCTGAACGACCTCGGCGTGGAGAAGGCGGAGACCGAGCGGTTCGTCGCCGAACTCCTGGCCGCCTTCATCGCGTCGAGCAGCGGCGACCAGCAGCAGGACTGAACAAGCCGTTCCGGGGCCGTGCGGGACGGGTGCGGCCCCGGAACACCACCGGCGGGTCAGAAGCCCGACACATGGGTGGTGACGATCCGCACCCGCCCGTCCCGCTTCGCCTCCAGGGCCGCGCGCAGCCGCAACGAGCGGGCCGGGCCCAGCAGTTCGAGCGCCTCGTCATCGCCGACCCAGCGGTGGTCGTCCAGCTCGCCGGCCGGGACGGTCACGGGGGTGCCGTCCGGGACGCTGCCGAAGTCGAAGAGGAAGTGCTCGGCCGGGTGGTCGAGTTCGTCCGACGGGTGGGTCCAGGAGATGGCCAGCAGGTCCCCGGCCTCCCGGACGATGCCGGTCTCCTCCAGCAGTTCCCTGGCCGCGCACTCGGCCGGCCCCTCCCCCAGGTCGACGGTGCCGCCGGGGAACTGCCAGTGCTCCCGGTATCCCGCCTTGACCAGCAGGATCCGCCCGGAGGCGTCCCGCAGGACGCACCCCGCCGCCGCGTAGATCCGCGGCAGCGAGGCCAACCACTCTTCACGGGACTTCAACGGCTCGACCGACACGGCGGGGGCCTCCTGGGGCGTGGGGACGGGGGTGCGCCCCCACTCTGCCAGCCCCCGCTCCGCCGGCCCCCCGTTCCGCAGCCCCCCGTTCCGCCGGCCCCGGACGGTCGGCTCCCGAACGGTCAGCTCCGGGCGGACAGGTGCTCGACCAGCCGGTCGAAGCTGGAGTTGTGGCCGGCCTCCGCCTCCGGGCCCAGGAACATCGCCGGCACGTTCTCCTGCTCCATGAGCACCCGGGTGCGGCCGTCGCCGAGGTCGGTGAGGGTGATCCGGCCGGTGAGGCCGACGCCCTCCTCGACGAACTCCAGCATCTCGCCCGCGCGGATCGCGGTGAAGCGGCCGCTCAGCGGGTAGCGGTCGCCGGTCGCCTCGATCACCATCGTGCTGTCGAAGCGCCCGCCCACCTCCGGCTCGATGGTCACGGTGTCCAGCGGCACGTGGGTGCCGACCGGGCCCCAGAAGCGGACGAACTGCTCCGGCTCGACGTACGCCCGGAAGACCTCGGCCGGGGTGGCCGGCAGCTCGCGGACGATGGACAGGGTGCCGAGGTTCTCGGTCATGGTGGTGGTTCCCTCTGTTCGGTGGACGCGCCGCTCGGTGCCGCGCTTTCACAGGGGTAGACCGGGGGCGCGCCGGAAACTCATCGCTCCCCGGCGAAGTTTTTTCCGGAATCTTTCCGCCGGGCCGATGAGCCCCGTCCGCCGCACCGGTCTCACCTCCGTGAAGACCCGACCGGAAGCACCCGCCGACCGTCCGCTGAGCTGCGACCTCGGCGCCCTGACCACCCCCGACCTGGCCGTCGTCGACGCACTGGCCCGGCTGCGGCTCGCCGCCGGCCGGCACGGGGTGCGTCTCGTGCTGCGCAACGCGAGCGGCCCACTGCGCGAACTGCTCGCGTTCAGCGGGCTGGCCGCCGTCCTCCCCGCCGAGGAGGAGGACGGCGTCGAGGAGGACGCCGCGGGGCTACTCCCCGGCCGCCGGCCGCGGCGGCAGGCCGAAGAGCGGGAACAGCACGTCGGTGTCGAGGAAGTTGGTGAGCCCGGTGATCCGGCCCGCTGACACCTCCAGCACGATCAGCGCCCACGGCTCGTGCCCGCCGTCCGGGCTCGGCCGGTACTGGCCGAACGCGGGACCGCCGTTGGCCTCCACCGGCACCAGCCGTGAGCCCCGGCAGCCGTGGCCGGGCCCCAGCATCCACTCCCGGATGTCCGCGTGCCCGGTCAGCCAGAGCGCGAACGGCGGCATGTTGAGCGTGACGTCCTCGTGCAGCAGCGCCGCCAGGCCGTCCATGTCGTACGCCTCGAAGGCGGTGACGTACCGGGCCAGCAGTGCCCGGTGGTCCTCGTCCAGCCCCGCCGCCGGCCGGGACGCGGCCGGGTCGGCGGCGAGCGCGGCGCGGGCCCGCTGGAGCGCGCTGTTCACCGAGGCGACGGTCACGCCGAGCAGTTCGGCCACCTCGTTGGCCCGCCAGCCGAGCACCTCGCGCAGGATCAGCACCGCCCGCTGCCGGGGCGCCAGCCGCTGGAGCGCGGCGACGAAGGCCAGCCGCACCGACTCGCGCTGCGCGGCCACCTCGGCCGGGTCGCCGGTCTCGGGCAGCACCCGGCCGTCCGGAGTCGGGCCGATCCAGGTGACCTCGGGCAACTGGGCGTCGGTCGCGGTGGCCACGGTGGACGGGCCCGCCAGGTCCATCGGCCGGGCCCGGGCGTTGCGGCCGTTCAGCGCATCCAGGCAGACGTTGGTGGCGATCCGGTAGAGCCAGGAGCGCAGCGCGGCGCGGCCCTCGAAGCCCCGGTACCCGCGCCAGGCGCGGACCATGGTGTCCTGCACCGCGTCCTCGGCCTCGAAGACCGATCCGAGCATGCGGTAGCAGTACCCGGTCAGCTCCGTCCGGTACCGCTCCAGCTGGAGCTCGACCGGCTCCTCCGTCATCGGCCCGGTCATCAGCCCGGTCATCAGCCCGGTCATCGTCCGCGCCCCCGCTCACCTGCTGTCGTCGATCACCGGGAAAGGTACCGCAGCGCACTGACAACGCCACCGCGCGCCCTCGGCCGCCGTCCTGAACACGGGTCAGGACGGCGGCCGGGGCGCGTTGGGCGCTCAGTGCGCGCTGTGCTTCTCGGCACCGCGGTGCCGGTGCCCCTTGAGTTCGGCATGCTGCGCGGGCGCGGAGTGCGGGACCGCCGTCGCCGCGTCCCGCCCACCGTGCCGGAAGGAGGCGCCGCCCGCGGTCCCGGCACCGGCGGCGGCGGACTGCGGGGTCGCGGTGCGCAGCCTCGGCGGGAGCGTGTCCGGCGTCGTCGCCATGCCCCGGCGCTCCAGCAGCTCCTGGGCACCGCTGCGGAGCCTGGACGGGCTTCCCGCTGTTCGCTTGGTCATCGTCGGCCTCCCTTCGGTGGCCGCCGGCCGGACGGAACCCGGCCGGGGGCCGCACGGGCGTTATGTCCCGATTGGTCGGGGATTACACCTCAACCCATGGCCGCCGGAACGTCAACCCGGTCACCCCATGAGGTCATGGACGAAACACCACCGCCAGTCCTCTCCCGGCTCGTAGGACCGGATCACCGGGTGCGAGCTTTCGTGGAAGTGCGCGGTGGCGTGCCGCTGCGGCGAGAAGTCGCAGCAGCCGATGTGGCCGCAGTCCAGGCAGAGCCGCAGGTGCACCCAGTCCCGGCGCCCCTGGGCCAGGCAGTCGGCGCAGCCGTCGACGGGCGGCCGGGGCGCGATGTCCCGGGGTGCGGCGGCGAGGTCTTCGCAGGCGCTCATGGAACGCACAGTAGTGACGCCGGGCCCGGCCCGCTCCCCGGGACACGCGCCCGAGGGCCCGTGGGACCATGCCCCAGTGGCGGAAACAACGGGGAGCACGACGGTTGGCACGACCAGCGACACGGGGGACCCCCCGCCGTCCGGCATATCCGGGACCGGCCGGATCCGGCAGCCCGCGGCACTGATCCGGCTGCTCGCCGGCCTCACCGTGATCGCCCTGGCCCTGCTCTGCGCCGACTACGCCCGCGCCACCACCAGCGGCCTCGCCGAGGACGTCGCCGCGGCCGCCGCACTCGTGCCGCACCCACTGGGCGGCGTCGCCACCGGCCTCACCACCGCCGCGCTGCTGCTCCTGCCCGTGCTCTCCGCCGCCCGACGGCTGCTGCGCCCGACGGCCGACCGGCGGCACGTCCTCCAGCAGCTCGCCGACGGCGTGCTGGCCGCCGTCCTCGCCTACGGCGCCTCACTCGCCCTGGACCTGTGGATCGACGGGCCCGCGCCGTTCTCCCTGGTCTCCGCGCTCACCCAGCCGCTGCCCGGCGACCCGCTGGCCCGCACCGAGCCGGTCTACGGCCACCTCGCCCCGGTCCTGGCCTTCCTCATCGCCTCCGCGGCCCGCGAACGCCGGGTGCCGCGGACCGTCCTCGCCCTCTCCGCGCTGGCCGGGCTCGCCGGCGGGGCCGCCACCCCGACCGCCCTGCTCCTGGGGGTGCTGATCGGCTGGACGGCCGCCCACGGCACCCGCTGGGCCGTCGGCACCCCGGACCCGCGCCCCCGGCCCGCCCAGCTGCTGCACAGCCTGCGCGAGGCCGGCCTGCGCCCGGTCGCCGCCACCCCGGCCGGCCAGGACCGCTACCTGGTCCGCCAGCAGGACGGCCGCCCCGAGCTGGACGTCCAGCTGCTCGACCGGCAGGCGGTCACCGCCGCCCTGGTGCAGCGGGCCTGGCGGCGGCTGCGGCTGCGCACCGCCCCGCACCCGCGCGCCCTGCGCTCGCTGCGCACCGGACTGGAGCACGAGGCGCTGGTCTCCTACGCGGCCGTCGCCGCCGGGGTCCGCACCCGCCCGGTCGCCGCCACCGCCGAACTCGGCCCGGACACCGCGCTGGTCGCCTACCAGCGGCTGCCCGGCCGCGCCCTGGACGAGCTGGCCGACGAGGAGCTCACCGACGCGCTGCTCGCCGACGCCTGGGGCCAGCTGGCCCTGCTCCAGCGGCGGGCGATCGCGCACCGCGCGCTGGTGCCCTCCGCGCTGCTGGTCGATGCGGCGGGCGCGGTGCACCTGGTGGGCCTCGCGGACGGCGACATCGCGGCGGGCGAACTGGTGCTGCGCAGCGACATCGCCCAGCTGCTCACCACGCTCGCGCTGCGCACCGGGGCCGAGCGGTCGGTGCGCGCCGCGGTGGCGGTGCTCGGCCCGGACGCGGTCGCCGCCGCGCTGCCGCTGCTCCAGCCGATCGCGCTGACCCGCGGCACCCGGCACGCCCTCAAGCAGGCCGGACGGGCCGCGCAGAACGCGGGGACCGCGGGGACCGGAGCACCCGCGCCCGACCTGCTGGAGGAGATCCGCGCCGAAGTCCTCCGCAGCCGCCCGCAGGCCCCCGTCCGCCCGGTCCGGCTGGAGCGGCTGCGCCCCCGTACCCTGCTCGCCGTCGGCGGCGGCGTGGTGGCCGGCTGGCTGCTGGTGCCGCAGTTCTTCGCCACCGAGCGCAACCCGATCGCCGCCGTCGCCGACGCCGACCCGTTCTGGCTGGTCCTCGCCCTGCTCGCGGCGGCCGTCAGCCACGTCATGGGGGCGATGGGCTTCGTCGGCTTCGTCCCCGAGCGGCTGGACTTCCGCCACGCGGTGCTCGCCCAGGTCGCCGGCTCCTTCGTGAAGCTCGTCTCCCCCGGCGGGGTCGGCGGCGTCGCCCTGAACACCCGCTTCCTCCAGCGGGCCGGCATCCCGACCGCGCAGGCGCTCTCCAGCGTCGGCGTGGGACAGCTGCTCGGGCTGGTGCTGCACCTGCTCCAGATCGGCGCCTTCGTCTACCTGACCGGGGTGGAGACCGGCGGCTCCGAGCTGGAGGCCCTGCCGTTCGTGGTCGGCGGCCTCGCCGTGGCGGGCGTCCTACTGGCCGCGGTGTCCGCCGTACCGCCGGCCCGGCGCTGGCTGGCCGCCCGGCTGCGCCCGCTGACCGCCGAGGTGCTGCCCCGGCTGGTGGAGCTGCTGCGCAATCCCTGGCGGCTGGCGGTCGGCTTCACCGGGCAGCTGCTGGTGTCGATCACGCTGATCGCCTGCCTGTACTGCTCCGCCCGGGCGGTCGGCTCGGAGCCGGGCTTCGCCGCGGTCGGCGTGGTGTTCCTGGTCGGCAACACCGCCGGGAGCGCGGCGCCGACGCCGGGCGGGGTCGGAATCGTGGACGGCGCCCTGGTGGCCGGCCTGCAGTGGACCACCTCGATGGAGAACGGCGGGGCGGTGGCCACCGTCACGCTCTTCCGGCTGCTCACCTTCCTGCTGCCGGTGCTCCCGGGCTGGGCGGCGTTCAGCTGGCTCCAGCGCCGCGGGGCGCTCTGAGCCCGGCCCCTCCCCGGCGCGGGGCTACTCCCGGTACTCGTCCTCGTCGAGCTGGACGATCCGGCTCTGCTCGGCGACGTCCGCGACATCGGTGGCCAGGTCCGCGCCGAGCGCGCGCCGCTCGGCCAGCTCGTCGTACTCGTCCTCCACCGCCTGCTCGTCCGGCTCCGCGGCCTCGTCGACCTCGTCCAGGTAGTCCTCGTGGTTCTGCGGCATGGCGTCCGTCCTCGTTCCTCGAAGGTTCCTCGGAGACTTCATCGGAGACTTCATCGGAGGCTTCCTCTGACCCGGTGGCGACTGCCCGGTGCGGTACTGGCAGTATCCGTCGGCCGCCGCCCGGGCGCGAAGCGCCACCGGCCCGTCGGCGTGTTGCCTCCTACCCGGATTGACCCGTCGAAACCGACCGGGAATGGACCCCGCGCGGGGTTCACCCGCTTCCTAGGGTCATAGCCATGACGACGAACGCGCACACCCCGCAGCACACCGCCCGCCTCGACTACGCCCGCACCGCCCCCAAGGTCTTCCGCGCGATGATCGCGCTGGACGCCGCCGCCAGGGAGGGCCTCGACCCGGCCCTCGTCGAGCTGGTGCAGATCCGCTCCTCCCAGCTCAACGGCTGCGCCTACTGCCTGGACATGCACGTCAAGGACGCCCGCAAGGCCGGCGAGAGCGACGAGCGGATCTATCTGCTGCCCGCCTGGCGGGAGGCCCCCGAGGGCGTCTACAGCGAGCGCGACCGCGCCGCCCTCGCGCTCGCCGAGCAGATCACCCACATCGGCGGCGGCGTGTCCGACGAGGTGTACGGGCGGGCCGCCGAACTGTTCCCGGAGCAGGAGCTGGCCCAGCTGATCTCGCTCTGCTACACCATCAACGCCTGGAACCGGATCAACGTCGCCACCCGCAAGACCCCCGGCACCCACTGACCGCCGCGGGCCGGGCGCTCGGGCAGACCGGGTCTCCCGGACACCGGGGTACGATCGGAGCCGTACCAGCAGGGCTTACCCACACCTCCCGGTGGCCCCGAGGCCCTTACGAACGACGGGGAAATCATGTCCGGCTCGCACTACTTCACCGGTGCACCCGAGGTCGCCAGCGAGCGCCGTCCGATCACGGTCACCCTGCCGGACCTCACCCTGGAGCTCACCACCGACGCGGGCGTCTTCTCCCGCACCCGGCTGGACCCCGGCACCCGGATCCTGCTGGAGCACGCGCCGCAGCCCCGGGTCCGCGGCCCGATCCTGGACGTCGGCTGCGGCTACGGCCCGATCGCGCTGACCTGGGCGAGCCGCCGCAAGCGGCTCCCGGTCTGGGCGGTGGACGTCAACGGCCGCGCCCTGGAGCTGGTCCGGCACAACGCCGAGTCGCTGGGGCTGGGCAACGTACAGGCCGCGCTGCCCGAGGAGGTCCCCGCCGACCTGCGGTTCGCGGCGATCTACTCCAACCCGCCGATCCGGATCGGCAAGGCGGCGCTGCGCCGGCTGCTGGAGCAGTGGCTCGGGCGGCTGACCCCGGACGGCTCCGCCTTCCTGGTGGTGCAGAAGCACCTCGGCTCGGACTCGCTGCAGAAGTGGCTGAACGAGCAGGGCTGGCCGACCACCCGGCTGACCTCGGTCAACGGGTTCCGGATTCTGGAAGCGCGGCCCCGCCCGGCGGCGGGCGAGGGCCCCGAGAGTGGACGAGGGACGACGTCGTGAAGCAGCTCCGCGGGACCGAACTGAAGCGGCTGCACCGCTCGTGGCGGCGTGGCAACGAGTTCCGGCTCGCGATGATCCTGGAGAACCTCCAGTCGCCGTTCAACGTCGGCTCGGTCGTCCGGACCGGCGCCGCGATGGGCGCGGAGAAGCTCTACCTCACCGGTGACACCCCGTCGGTGCGCTCCTCCGGCGCGCAGAAGGCGGCGATGGGCACCGACAAGTACCTGAAGGTGGAGCACTTCCCCACCGTCGCCGAGGCGATCGCGGCGGCGAAGGCCGACGGCTTCAAGGTGGTCGGCCTGGAGCTCGCGGACGAGGCGGTGCCGATGTTCGCCGCCGCGCTGACCCCGGCGGTCGCCTTCGTGCTCGGCCACGAGGACCGCGGGGTGACGGCGGAGGCGCTCGGCCTCTGCGACCAGGTGGTGTTCGTGCCGCAGCTGGGCCGGGTCGGCTCGCTGAACGTCTCCGCCGCCGCCACGGTGGCCTGCTACGAGGCGCGCCGCCAGGGGTACGCGCTCACCGGCACCCCGGACGGCACCGACGCCGGCGGCCTCGACGGCCTCGACGAGGACTGAGGTTCCCGGGTGCCGGGCGGGCGGACGGAGTCGTCCGCCCGCCCGGCACCGGCTCACACCTCCACCAGCACCTTGCCCCGGTTGGCCTCCCGGTCCAGGTAGAGGCTCCGGTAGGCCTGCGGAATCGCGTCGAAGCCCTTGTGCACGGTCTGGTGGTAGCGGATCTCCCCGCCGGCGACCAGCCCGCCCAGCTCCCGGTGCATCTGCGCCAACAGCGGCTCGGTGAACCACTCCTGGGCGAAGATCCCGCGGATCGTGGTGCGCGGGAACATGATGTACGGCAGCAGCCGCGGCCCGGTCAGCTCACCGTTCACGGTGGTCGCCCACTGCCAGCAGACCGCCACCCGGCTGTCCACGTTCAGCATGGTGAACACCGCGTCCGTGACGGTCCCGCCGAGGTTGTCGAAGTACCGGTCGACGCCGTCCGGGGCGGCGAGCAGCAGCGCCTGCCGGGCCTTCTCCGCGTCGTCGCCCTGCGAGTAGAGCACCACCTCGTCGAAGCCCAGCTCGCGCAGGTACTCGGCCTTGCCCGGCGAGCCGGTGGTGCCGACCACCCGGCCGGCGCCGGCCCGCTTCGCCAACTGGGCCACCAGGGTGCCGATCGAGCCGGACGCGCCGCTGACCACCACGGTGTCGCCGGGGCGGACCTCCAGGAAGCGGGTGAGCGTGCCCCAGGCGGTCATCCCGGGCGCGCCCATGATGCCGAGGGCGGTGGACAGCGGCAGCCGCTCGTCGTACCAGGACGGGTCCAGCCGGCGGTAGGCCGGGAAGACCATCGGGAAGATGCCGGTGGTCCACAGCTCCTCGGCGCCGTTGTGGACGACATGGGTGCGCCAGCCGCCGAAGCCCTGCACCAGGTCACCGACCGCGAACGCCGCCTCCGGCCCGGCCTCGACCACCTCCATGATCGAGTCGGCGCCCATGTGGTGGCCGACCGGGGTCTCCAGCGCCAGCCCGTTCTGGTACGGGTCCACCGAGACGTACCTGGTCCGGAACAGCATCTCGTCCGGCCGCAGGTCGATCTCGACGTCCTCCACGACCTTCTCGTAGATCCGGTTGACATCGGGCACACCGTCCAGGTGCTCCCGGACCACCCACTTCTCGATCCTCATGCCAGGGCTCCCGTCTCCACGTTCTCGCTGTCCTCGGTCCGTGCCGCCTTCCCGACGCCCGCCGGCACCGTCCGCCGGGCCGGCTCGGCGGACCGGCCCACCGGGATGACCAGGTGCGTCGGCGGCGGCGCGGTGCGGTCGATCTCGGCGGTGAACTCCAGCCCGTCGTCCCGGCAGATGAACTGCATGACGTGCCGCCCGGCGGCGGCCGCCCTGATCAGCCCGCCGATGGTCGCCCAGACCCCGGAGAGGTAGAAGTTCGAGAGCCCGGGCAGCACCGGACCGCTCTTCTTGATCTCCTCCTCCACCGTCTCGGCCCCCTCCACGAAGGGGTTCCAGCCGGGGAAGGTGCCGTCGTAGACGCCGGTGTAGCGGACCTGGGTGAGCGGGGTGGACACGTCGGCGACGGCCACCGCGTCCTTGAAGCCGGGGAAGCGCTCGTCCAGGAAGCCGACGATGCCGTTGCGGACCCGCCGCTTGGCCGCCATGTACTCCCGGCCGTGCTTGACCGGCAGGGTGTGCAGCTCCTCACCGCGCCGGATCCGGGAGGACTGCTCGGGGCCCTCGTGCAGTGCCCGCCAGGGGCCGATGTCCGAGAAGTACGTCGCGAACACCACGGTCGAGTCGGCCGGTGCCAGCTCCGGGTAGTGCCTGGTGCGGAACTGGACGTTCATCGACGGGCACCGGATCCCGGTCAGCTGGGCCGCCTCGCGCTCGCCCAGCAGGTAGGTGGTGCACGGGTCGCCCGCCGGGAAGGGCTTGCGCAGGCCCAGGAAGAGCGCCACGTAGCCGGGCGACAGCTGACCGGGCTCGTCGATCAGCGAGGTGTAGAGCCGGCGGTAGGTGTCGTTGAGGTACTGGCCCTTGAGCAGCTTCATCACCGTGGTGTGGCCGTCGGCGGCGGACACCACGATGTCGGCCCGGTACTCGCGGCCGTCGCTGAGCCGCACGCCCACCGCGCGGTCCCGCTCGACCAGGATCTCCTCGACCTTGGCGTTGTAGGTGATCTCGCCGCCGAGCCCGCGGTAGCGCTCCTCGATCGACCGGGCCAGCGCCAGCGAACCGCCCTCCGGCACCCCGGCGGCGCGGTTGGCGTGCGAGGCCAGCTGGAAGTAGAACGGCAGCACCGGGAAGGCCGGGTGCTTCTCGTAGAGGATGAAGTTGAACGCCTCGCGCAGCAGCGGGTCACGGAAGCGCTGCGAGAAGTCCGTCATCAGCACCGCGATCGACTTGCGGATGGTGTTGAAGTACGGCGTGAAGGAGGCCAGCATCCGCCAGCGCTCCAGCCGGCCCATCAGCCCGACCGGCTTGAGGAAGGGGTAGGCCGCGAGCGCCTTGCGGAAGGTCCGGATGCCCGCGCAGAACTCCCGGATCGGCACCGCGTCGGCCGGCGAGAGGCCGAGCAGGTGTGCCTCCAGCCGGTCCGGGTCGGAGTAGAAGTAGACCGCCCGGCCGTCCCGGCTCCGGACGATGTTGAACACGTCGAAGTGCCGCATCTCCTTGCCCTGGAGCGCGCCCAGTTCGAGCCAGATCTGGTACATCTCGTTGCCCGGGCCGTTGCCGAGCAGCCAGCTGATGCACCAGTCGAAGGTGAAGTCGCTGCGGTCCCAGCCGGTGCAGGAGCCGCCGGGGATCTCGTGCATCTCGAAGATCCTGGTGCGGTAGCCGTTCATCCGGGCGTAGCACCCGGTGGACAGGCCGCCGAGCCCGCCGCCGACGATGATCATCGACTCCCGCCGGCGCGCGGTGTCTGTCTGCCGTGCCATTCCTGGCCTTCCTCGTCGTCCTTGCCTAGCCGTTGCCGTGGTGCGGTGCGCGTTGCCGTGGTTCGGTGTGCGTTGCCGTGCCTTGCCTTGCTGTGGTGTGGCGTCAGTAGGGCCGGCGGCCGCTCACCAGGTGATCGGGAGCGCCTGGAGGCCGTTCACCATGGCGTCCTCCTTCCAGCGCAGTTCACGCTCGGGGACGGCCAGCCGCAGCCCCGGCAGCCGGGTCAGCACCCGCTCGATCGCCACCTGGAGCTCCAGCCGGGCGAGGTGCGCGCCGATGCAGTAGTGCACACCGTGGCCGAAGCCGATGTGCGGGTTGGCCGGCCGGTCCAGCACCAGCCGCTCCGGCTCCTCGAACACCTCCGGGTCCCGGTTGGCGGCGGCGGTGGCGATCATCACCGCCTCGCCGGCCCGGATCACCACCCCGCCCAGCTCGACGTCCGCGGTGGCGTACCGCGGCAGGCTGAAGCCGGTGAGCAGCGGCACGTAGCGCATCAGCTCCTCGACGGCTTTGGGGATCGCCTCGGGACGCTCCCGCAGCCGCGCCGACTCCCCCGGGTTCACCAGCAGTTGGTGGAAGAAGTTGCCGATCTGGTTGGTGGTGGAGACGAACCCGGCGATCAGCAGGTCGCAGGCGATGGAGAGCAGTTCCTCCTCGCTGATCAGCCGCTGCTCCCGGCAGGCCCGGACCAGCGTGGTCAGCAGGTCCGGACCGGGCTCGCGGCCGCGCAGCTCCAGCACCCCGGCCATGTAGTCGATGAACGCCTGCCCGTCGACGGCCAGCACCTCGCCGGGGGTGACGGCGGACAGCACCGTCTCCGCCCAGCGCCAGAGCATCCGGTGGTCCTCGGCCGGGATGCCGAGCACCTCGCAGATGATCGTGGTCGGCATCGGGATCGCGAAGTCCTCGACCAGCTCCGCCGGTTGCCCCTTGGCGAGGATGCCGTCGAGCAGCTCGTCGGCCAACTGCCCGGCCCGTACGCGCAGCCCCTCGACCCGGCGGGCGCTGAACTCCTTGGCCACCAGCGAGCGCAGCCGGGTGTGTTCGGGCGGCTCGGTGGAGAACAGGCCGGCGCCGGTGCGGGCCACCGGGCGCATCCGCGGCTGGTCCTCGCCCATCGCGGCGGCCAGGCTGAACCGCGGGTCACCGAGCACCGTCCGGACGTCCTCGTAGCGGGTGACCAGCCAGGCGCCGTCGCCGTACGGCATCCGGATCCTGACCAGCGGCTGCTCGCGCAACTCGGCGTAGCGGGGGTCGAGTTCGAGGCCGTTCGGCTCGAAGGGGTAGGTCAGCGGCGGGTGCTGGCGGAGCATGGGCGGATCCGTCTCTCGTGCGGGGGCGGGCAGGCTCGGGGCGCGGCCCCGGACCGTGTCAGGACGCATGGGGGGCGGCTCCGGTGAGGATCGACCGGGCGAGCCCGGCGTTGTGGGCGATGAACTCGCGGTCGAGCATCTCGGCGTGCGGGCCGAAGCCCCGGAAGACCGCCGTCCGGGTGGCCGAACTGCCGTGCCAGGCGCCGTGCTGCCCGGCCTCGTACAGCGCCACCTTCTCGTCGTCGGAGATCACGCTGAGCGCGGCCGTGACCACCCCGAGGTTGGGCGTGCGGCTGCAGAACCGCAGGTAGTCCCGGGCCTGTTCACGGGTCTCCTGGGCGACCGCGGCCGAGCCGGTGTGCCGCTGGAGGTGCTCGGCCAGTTCCCGTTCGAAGGCCTGGAGGTGCTCGTCGCCGAGGTCGAAGGACTCCGGGATGCGGTGCGAGTCCATGATCACCACATTGGGCACCGCCCGGCCGCGCCGCTCCAGCTCCTTGGCCACCTCGAAGGCGAGGTTGCCGCCGAGCGAGTAGCCGAGCAGGGCGCACGGGCCCTCCGGCTGGAGCGCCTCGACGAGGTCGGCGTACCGGTCGACCTTGTCGTCGCCGCTCACGTAGTTGAAGGCGACCATCCGGTACTCCGGGAGGTGCGCCGCGAACTGCCGGTACACCAGCCCGTGGCCGCCGGCCGGCGGGAAGCAGAACAGCGTCTGCTGCTGCTCCTGGTTGAACCAGAGGTACGGCTGGGCGCCCTCGATCCGGCCGGTGATGATGTGCTCGACGGTCTTCGCCATCCCGTGCAGGGTGGTGACCTTGAAGAGCCGGCTGACCGGGATGCTGATGTTGAACTCGGCCTGCAACCCGTGGATCAGCTCGATCAGCTTGATCGAGGAGCCGCCCGACTCGAAGAAGTCGTGCTGGAGGCCGGGTTCCTCGATGCCGAGCAGCGCGCGCCAGTGCTCGGCCATCCGGACCTCGTAGAGGGTGACCGGCGGCTCGGCGGCCTCCACACCGTCCGTGCGGGGAGCGGGCAGCGCGGCCGTGTCCACCTTGCCGTTGGCGGTGAGCGGCAGCGCGGACAGCTCGACGAAGTGGGTCGGGATCATGAAGGTCGGCAGGTACCCGGCCAGGTGGCGGCGCAGTTCGCGGTGGTCGAAGACCTGCCCGGCGGCCGGCACGCAGTAGGCGCAGAGCACCTGCTCGCCGTCGCGGTCCGGCCAGACGGTGACCACCGCCCGCTCCAGTGCGGGCCAGTCGGCGAGCTGGGTCTCGATCTCGCCCAGCTCGATCCGGTGGCCGCGGACCTTGATCTGCGAGTCGGCCCGGCCGAGCAGGTGTACCCCGCCGTCGGCGTCCCAGCGGGCGAGGTCGCCGGTGCGGTAGAGCCGGACGGGTTGCGTGCCGCCGTCGCCGTCGTCGCCGCCGAGCGGCAGGGTGGCGAACCGGCGGGCGGTCTGCTCCTCGTCGCCGAGGTAGCCGAGCGCGACGCCGGAGCCGCCGATCCACAGCTCACCGGTGACGCCGGGCGGCACGGGGCGGCCCTGGCCGTCGAGCAGGTAGAAGGCGCTGTTGGGGAACGGCCGCCCGATCGGGACCATCCGGCCGGGCTCCAGGCCGTCCGCCGAACCCTCGAAGTACGCGCTGTCGATGGTGGTCTCGGTCAGGCCGTAGGAGTTGACCAGCCGGGTGCGGGGCCCACAGAGGGCGCCCAGCCGCTGGTACTCCTCGACCTTCCAGACGTCCGAGCCGACCACCAGCAGCCGCATGAACGCCAGGTCCCGGCCGGTGCGTTCGCAGTGGTCCAGGACGGTGCGGACCACCGCGGGGACGAACTCGGCGGCGTCCACCCGCTCGGTGCGCATCACCTCGTACAGCCGGGCGGTGTTGAACAGCAGCTCCCGGCCGATCAGCACCAGGGCGCCGCCCGAGCAGAGCGCGCGGACCACGTCACCGGTGAAGACGTCGAAGGACGGACTGGCCATCTGGAGGTGCACCCGGACGTCGGTGTCCAGCCGGTACTCGGCGTGCCAGGCCCGGTACGCCGAGGCGAGGTTGCCGTGGGAGACCCGCACCGCCTTGGGCCGGCCGGTCGAGCCCGAGGTGTAGATGACGTACGCCGGGTCGTCGTGGCCCACCACCGCGTCGGCGTCGGTGAACCCGCCTTCGCGCCGGCCGGGTTCGGCGGGTGCGTCGAGTTCGGCGGTGGTGACCAGCCGGGTGGGCAGCCCGCCGAGGCGCTCGGTGTCGTCGCCGACCAGCAGGGCGGCGCCCGCGTGCCCCACCATGTACGCCAGCCGGTCCACCGGGTGGGCCGGGTCCAGCGGGAGGTAGGCGGCGCCGGTGCGGAGCACCGCGAGCAGGGCCGTGATCAGCTCCGGCGACTTCGGCAGGCAGAGCGCCACCACGGTGCCCGGTCCGGCGCCCAGCGCGCGCAGCCGGGCAGCGGCCCGCCGGGAGCGCTCGGCCAGCTCGCCGTAGCTCAGCCGGGCGGTCGGGCCGGACTCGGCGGGCGCCGCCACCGCGGGTGCCGCCGGGTCGGCCGCCGCCGCGCGCAGCACCAGTTCGTGCACCGGCTCGGGGAAGGGCACCCGGCGATCGGCGCCGCTCCACTGCCGGAGCACCACGGCGCGCTCCTCGCGGCCGAGCAGTTCCAGGCCGGTGGCGGCCCGCTCCGGGGCGGCCGTGGTCAGCGCCTCGACCAGGTTGACGTAGTGGCCGGCCATCCGGGCCATCGTCGCGGGCAGGAAGAGGTCGGTGTTGTACTTGAAGACGCAGTGGAAGCGGTGCTCGGCCTCGTCCTCGTAGGCGGACAGAGTGAGGTCGAACTGGCCTTCCTCCTCGGGGAGTTCGATGTACTCCAGGTGGTAGCCGTACTTCTCGGTGGCCACCTTGTGGTGGAGCAGGATGAACATCGCCTGGAAGACCGCCGAGCGGCTCGGGTCGTGCTGCAGCCCGAGCTTCTCCACCAGCAGCACGAACGGGTACTCCTGGTGGTCGAGCCCGCCGAGCACCGTGGTCCGCACCCGGTCCAGCAGCTCCGCGACGGTCGGCGCGCCGGCCAGCGAGACGTGCAGCGGCAGCGGGTTGACGAAGTAGCCGTAGACGCCGGCGAACTCCTCGTCGGTGCGGCCGGTCACCGGGCTGCCGACGATGATGTCGTCCTGGCCGGCGTAGGCGTGCAGCAGCAGGTAGTAGGCGCTGAGCAGCACCATGAAGACGGTGACGTTGTGCTCGCGGGCCAGCGCGTGCACCCGGGCGCTGAGCTCCTCGTCCAGGACGAAGAACTCGGAGGCGCCGTTGTGGGTCTGCACCGCCGGACGCGGCTTGTCGGTGGGCAGGCTGAGCACCGGCACCTCGGCGGGGAGGTGGGAGCGCCAGTACTCCAGCATCCTCGGCGCCTCGCGGCCGGCCAGGAAGGCGTTCTGCCGGTTGAGGAAGTCCAGGTAGCGGGCGGCCACCGGGGGCAGTTCGGGCGCCCGGCCGCGGCGCAGGCCCTCGTAGACGGCGAGCAGTTCCTCGATGAAGGTGAAGGTGGAGATCGCGTCCGAGATGATGTGGTGGACGGCCTTCATGATCACCCAACGGGCCGGTCCGCGCCGGAACAGCCGGAACCGCACCAGCGGGTCGCGCTCCAGGTCGTACGGCTTGCGGTACTCGCGGACGATCATCGCGTGGATGTCGTCCCAGGCCAGGCCCTCGACGTCGAAGACGCCGAAGTCCGGCTCCACGGCGGTGGAGATCCGCTGCACGGCCCGGCCGCCGTCCAGCACGAAGTTGGCCCGCAGGCTGGGGTGGCGCTCGACCATGGTCCGGAAGGCCAGGGCCATCAGCTCGGGCTCCAGCTCCACCCGGACCTCGACGGCGCCGCCGATGTTGTAGGCGAAGCCGTCCGGGTTGAGCTGCTTGAGGAACCAGAGCGCCTTCTGGTTCTGGGTCAGCGGGTGGGCCGACTCGTCCTCGTAGCGCTCGACCTCGGTCGCGCCGGCGCCGTCCGGGTCCTCGTCCAGCAGCTCGGCCAGCGACTCGTGCAGCCGGGCGGCCAGCTCGGCCACCGGGGTGTTGCCGAGCAGCGCCACCACCGGGAGGGTGACGCCGAGTTCGGCGCTCAGCCGGGCCCGCAGCTCCATCGCGAGCAGCGAGTCCAGGCCGAGGACGCCGAGGCCGGCCGCGGGGTCGATCTGCTCGACCGGCACCCGCAGCACGGTTCCGGCCAGCGCGGTGAACCGCCCGGTGAGCAGCCCCCGCCGCTCCTCCTCGCCGGCCGCCCGCAGCGCGTCCAGCAGGCCGGTCTGCCCGGCGGCCGGAGCGGACTCCCGGGCAGCCACGGCGAGTTCGGTGACCAGCGGCGGCGGCGCCGGGTACCAGGAGAGGAACACCGGCCAGTCGACGACGGTGGCGACCAGCAGTTGGGCGCGGTCCTGGCCGAGCACCCGCTCCAGCACGGCCATCCCGCTCTCCGGGGCGAGCGAGCTCATGCCCCGGCTGTGCCGATAGTGATCGATGAGGCCGAGTTCCTCGATCATGCCGGTGGCCCAGGGCCCCCAGTCGAGGCTGAGCGCGGGCAGGCCGAGGGCGCGGCGGTGGTGGGCCAGGGCGTCCAGGAAGGCGTTGCCGGCGGCGTAGTTGGTCTGTCCGGCGGTGGTCAGCAGCGAGGCGATCGAGGCGAACAGCACGAAGTGGTCGAGCGGTTCGCCGGCCAACTGCCGGTGCAGGGCGAAGGCGCCGAGCACCTTGGGGCCGTGGACGGTCTCGAAGGTCGACCGGTCCAGCTCGCCCACCAGGGTGTCCCTGACCTGTCCGGCGAGGTGGAAGACGCCCCTGATCGGCGGCCGGTCCAGCCGCCGGTACTCGGCCAGCCAGGCGGCCAGCGCGGCCTCGTCGGTGACGTCCAGCGGCGCCGGGACCGGCTCGGCGCCGAGCGCCTCCAGCTCGCGCAGGAACGCCGTCCGCTGCCCGGCCGGGCTCGCCGGGTCGAGGTCGCGCCACTGCTCGCGCGGCGGCAGCGGGCTGCGGCCGACCAGGATCAGCCGGCGCGCCCCGCGCTTCACCAGGGTGCGGCAGAGCAGCCGCCCGAGCGCTCCGAACGCCCCGGTCACCAGGTACGCCGCGTCCGCGCGCAGCCGTGGCGCGAGCGGGCGGCTCAGCCCCTCGGCCGTCCGCAGCCGGCAGGTCAGCCGGCGCCCGGAACGCAGGGCGATCTCGTCCTCGTCCGCGAGCGCGAACTCCCGCAGCAGGGCCTCGGCCTCTGCGGCCGTGGTCGCCGCGGCACTGGTCGCCGCGGCCCCGGTCTCCGCTTCCTCGCCGAGGTCGATCAGCTTGCCCTGGTGGGAGGGGAGTTCCTGGTGGCGCAGCACGCGGGTGATGCCCCAGGCGGGGGCGGCGAGCGGTTCGACGAGCTCACCCGGGGCGGTGGGCTGCGCGGAGCGGGTCACCACGTGCAGCCGGCAGTCGGGGAGTTCGGCGGCCAGCAGGGCGGCCAGCGCGACCAGGCTGTAGGCGCCCGTGTCGGTGTGACCGGCGACTGTGGCGTGGTCGGCCCCGGCCAGCCGGGGCCGGTCGAGGTTCCACAGGTGGACCACGGCGGCCGGGTCGGGGAGGCCCGCGGCCCTGCGGTCGGCGAGCAGCCGGGCGAGGTCGTCCCCCGAGCCGGGGTCGACGGTGGCCGGGCGGTCGCCGTCGGCGGACCGGTAGCCGGGGCCGGGGCGGACCAGCAGGCAGTCACCGCCGCGCTCGGCGATCCGCGCGGCCAGCGCCTCGGCGACGCCGCCCCGGTCGGCCAACAGCAGCCACCGGTCGGGGTGTTCGGCCAGCAGGTCGGGGGTGTCGGCGGCGGCCGGCAGCTCCGTCCAGGCGGGTTCGGCGAGCCAGCCGTCGATGGTGCCGAGGCCGACGGCGGTGGCCGCCTGCTCGACGTCGGCGGCCCGGAAGCCGGTGATCCCGCCGAGCGGCGCACCGTGCTCGTCGTGCACCGCGAGGTCGCCGACGAGTTCGCTGCCGGCGTCCCGGGTGACGGTGGCGTGCACCCAGAGCGGGCGCTCGCCGACCGCCTCCAGCCGGACCTCCGCGATCGCCACCGGCAGCCGGATGCCCGCGACCTCGGGGCGGCCGTCCAGTAGCTGGGGCGTCAGCAGGGTCTGGAAGAAGGCGTCCATCACCACCGGGTGCACCTGGTGGTGCGCGCCCTGCCCGGCGACCGCCGCCGTCGGACGGATCCTGGCCAGCGCCTCGCCGGGCCCGATCCAGACCTCCTCGATGCCCTGGAAGGCGGGGCCGTAGTGGTAGCCCAGCGCGGCGAGTTCGGCGTAGCACTCCGGTCCGGCGAGCCGGCGCCGGGCCCGCCCGCGCACCGCCTCGACGTCCAGTGGCCGGCCGGGCCGGCGGCGCTGGGCGGGGCGGACGGTGCCGACCGTGTGCACGGTGCGCTCGGCGCCCTCGCCGGTGGCCACGGTGAACGAGCCGTGCTCGGCGGCGAGGGTCAGCCGGACGGCGCGGCTCTCCTCGTCCGGCAGGAACAGCGCCTTGCGCAGCTCGATGTCGGCCAGCGCGGCGTCCGTCCCTCCGGTCAGCGCGCGGACCGCCTGGACGGCCATCTCCAGGTAGCCGGCGGCCGGGAACAGCACGTCGCCCTGGATCCGGTGGTCCTCCAGGTAGGGCAGGGCCTCGGCGTCCAGCCGGGCCTCCCAGGCCGGTTCGGCCCCGGGCAGCCGGCGGCCGAGCAGCGGGTGGTCGAGCCGCCCGCGCCGGACCTGCTCCACCGACGGCGGCTCCACCCAGTGCCGGTCGCGCCGGAACGGGTAGCGCGGCAGCGGGACGATCCGCCCGGCGGGCTGGAGCACCGACCAGTCGACCGCGACGCCGAGGTTGTGCAGCGCGGCCAGCGAGGCGGTGAAGACGGCCCGCTCGTCCTCCTCGCGGCGGATCGAGGGCAGGGTCCGTACCTCGGGCCGGTCCGCCGTGCCCGGGTGGGCCTCGACGGTCTCCTGGATCGAGCGGCCGAGCACCGGGTGCGGGCCGATCTCCAGGAACAGCCCGTAGCCGTCGTCGGCCAGCCGCTCCACGGCCTGCCGGAAGCGCACGCTGTCGCGGACGTTCTGCCACCAGTACCCGGCGTCGAGTTCGGTGCCGTGTGCGGTGCCCTCGCGCCCGGTGAGGTAGAGCGGGACCTGCGCCGGGCGGGCCTTGAGGTCGGCCAGCGACTCCAGCAGCTCGTCCTTGATCAGCTCCATCCGGGCGCTGTGGTACGGGACTTCGACGGTCAGCGGCCGGGCGAAGACCTGCTCGGCGGTGAGCGCGGCGGCGAGTTCGGCCAGCGCCACCTCATCCCCCGCGAGGGTGAGCGAGCCCGGGCTGTTGACGGCGGCGACGGAGACGGCGTCCCCGTACGGGCGGAGCCGGCGCAGCGCCTCGGCCTCGGTGAGCGCGACCGCGAGCATGCCGCCGGTACCGGCGAGCCGCTGCTGGAGGCGGCTGCGGTGGACCACCACCTTGACCGCGTCGGCCAGGTCGTAGACGCCGGCCTCGTGGAAGGCGGCCACCTCGCCGGTGGAGTGGCCGACGATCGCGTCCGGCCGTACGCCCCGGCTGCGCCAGAGGGCGGCGAGGCCGATCTGGACGGCGAAGTTGGCGGGCTGGGCGAGCCAGGTCTCAGCCATCCTGGACGCCGCCTCGTCGGCGGCGAGTTCATCGGTCAGCGACCAGCCGGTGAGGTCGGCGAGGTGCTCGGCGCACTGCTCGACGGCCTCCCGGTAGACGGGCTCGGTGGCGAACAGCTGACGGCCCATCGCCCACCACTGCGGGCCCATGCCGGTGAAGACCCAGGCCAGCCGGCGGTGCCGGGCCTCCCGGCGGTGGCCGGTGAGGACCCGGGGGTGCGGCTCGCCGCGCAGATGGGCGGTGAGCGCCTCGTCCAGGGAGGCGCGGGCGGCGTGCTCGCGGGCGTCGTAGACGATCGAGAGCCGGGCGTCGTGGTGCTGGCGGCGGTGCGCCAGGGTGTGGCCGAGATCGGCCGGACGGGCCGGACGGCCGCCGCGGACACCGGCCAGTTCGGCCTGGACGCCGGCGGCCAGTTCGGGCAGTGCGGCGGCCTCCCTGGCGGTGAGCGGCAGCACCGTCCAGGCGGGCAGGTCGGCGGCCGGCTCGGGGTCGTGGCCGGTGTCGAGGGCCCGGTCGGCACCGGGCCCGGGCTCCGGCGCGGCCTCCAGCAGGACGTGCGCGTTGGTGCCGCCGAAGCCGAAGGAGTTGACCCCGGCGCGGGCCGGTCCCTCGTGGGCCGGCCAGGGCGTCGGCTCGGTGGGGATCTCGTACGGCAGGGTGGCCGGGTCGATCGCCGGGTTGAGCGTCTCCAGGTTGATGTGCGGCGGGATGGTCCGGTGCTTGAGGGCGAGCGCGGACTTGATCAGGCCGGCCAGGCCGGAGGCGGACTCGGTGTGCCCGATGTTGGTCTTGACCGAACCGACGTAGCAGGCGTCGCCGGGACGGCGGCCCACCGCGAGCGCCCGGGCCAGCGCGTTCGCCTCGATCGGGTCGCCGACCGGGGTGGAGGTGCCGTGCGCCTCGACGTACTGGAGGCTGCCCGGGGTGGTCCCGGCCTCGGCGCAGACCCGTTCGATCAGCGCGACCTGGGCGTCCGGGTTGGGCACGGTGATGCCGTTGGTGCGGCCGTCCTGGTTGACGCCGCTGCCGATGACGACGGCGTGCACCGGGTCGCCGTCGCGCAGGGCGTCGGAGAGCCGCTTGAGCGCGACCACGGCGACGCCCTCGGCCCGGACGTAGCCGTCGGCGGCGGCGTCGAAGGTGCGCGAGCGGCCCTGCGGGGAGAGGAAGCCGCCCTTGGTCTCGGCGATCGTGTACTGCGGGGCGATGTGCAGCAGGGTGCCGCCGGCCAGTGCCAGATCGGTCTCGCCGCGTTGCAGGCTCTGTGCGGCGAGGTGGACGGCGACCAGGGAGGAGGAGCAGGCGGTGTCGATGGAGACGCTGGGGCCGCGGAAGTCGAAGCAGTGCGAGATGCGGTTCGACACCATCGTCATCATGGTGCCGGTGGCGGTGTGCGCGGCGAGCGTCTCGAAGGACAGGTCGGAGAACTGGACGATCTTGTAGTCCAGGGTGAACGCGCCGACGTAGACCCCGACCTCGCGGCCGGCCAGCTCGGCCGGCTTCTGTCCGCCGTCCTCCAGCGCCTCCCAGGCGACCTCCAGCAGTTTCCGCTGCTGCGGGTCCATGTGATCGGCCTCGCGTCCGCTGATGCCGAAGAACGCCGGGTCGAACTCGTCGAAGCCGTCGATGTAGCCGCCGCGTCCGCCGACCAGCCGACCGGGCTTGGCCTTGTCGCGGCTGCCGAGGGTGGCGACGTCGTAGCGGTTGCGCGGGGTGGGGGTGATGCAGTCCTTGCCGTCGACCAGGTTCTGCCAGAACGACCGGTGGTCGCAGGCCCCGCCAGGCAGGCGGAGGCCGATCCCGATGATCGCGATCTTCTCCCGCCCGGCGGCGGACGGACCGGCCGGTGCGGGGCGTTCGGAGGGTTCCGGGGAGTTGACGAAGCGGGAATCCGTCATGCGAGTCGAGTCCTTGGGTCGCTGCGTTCGCGCGCGCGGGCGGGTTGTCGGGAGCGTCCGCGCGCGCCGGGGACACGGGCCGGGCGCCGGTTCCGGGCAGGCCGGACACCGGGTCGGCCGAAGGGACGAGCCGGTCGGTGGGAGGGGCGGTCAACGGGGTGCGGTCGGCGGGGTGCGGTCGGCGGGACGGTCAACGGGGGTGCGGAGGGGCGAAGGTGAGGTGGGTGCGTCAGGTCGAGCCGGTCGGGGAGCCCTCGGCCCGGGCGGGGCGGCGCCAGGCCTGGACGTGGCTGGCGAGCACCCGGCCGGTGGCGGGGAAGGCCCCCGGATCGGTCAGCCCCACCGCGGCTGGACGGCGCCCCGGCCGCCAGGTGAAGCTGCCGAAGGCGTGGTCCCACACCGAGAGGTCGGAGCCGTAGTGGCCGGCCTCCGCCAGGTCGGTGCTGTGGTGCAGCCGGTGCTGCTCGGGCCCGGCGAGCACATGGTTGAGCGGGCCGAGCCGGACGTCGATGTTGGCGTGCACGAAGTAGCCCTGGGCGACGACGAACAGGCCCACCACGAACACCGCCGGTTCCGAGAATCCGGCGAGCGCCAGGGAGAACTGGACACAGCCCTGGGTGAGCACGACGTCCAGCAGGTGGTTGACCCCGTTGTTGCCAACGTTCACCTTGTCGGGGACGTGGTGCACCCCGTGCAGCCGCCAGAGCCTCGGATTGGTGTGGCACCAGCGGTGGACCAGGTAGTTGGCCAGTGAGCCGAGCAGCAGCGCGGCCGGGATCTCCGCCCAGAGCGGCAGCACCCCGCGGTCCGGCGCCGCCCAGCCGACGAGGGCGGAAACGGGCACCTGGGACAGGGCCCCGCCGATCGTCGTCAGGACGAAATAGATCCCGTACCAGCCCCACTCGCGCACATTCGGCACCCACTCCGGTTCGTACGGAATCAACTGTTCGAGCAGTGCCATGTACCCGATCGTCCCGAGCAGGAAGAGCTGGCTCGCACGGCCGAGGTCCCAGCGCAGACGCAGGGAAGCGGCCGAGATCGCAACCAGGATGACCAGCAGGAACGGGTACGCGGCATGACGCACAGCGGTTCGAGGCCACTCCCCCACGACGACCCCCTTTGCGGTCCACAGTCGAACGATCACCGAAAGTGTTCGTTCAGATACTAAGGCCGCCCGGAACGCCTGGCGAGGCATTTTCGAGGGGAATCATGGAATTCTCGATTTGTCTGATGATCGCCAGGCGGATAATCCGCCAGGAGTCATTGAGTTCCAGCCATCGACGGGTTTTTACAGCTCATTAGATTAATGAATCATCATTCCGGCGCGCTTGACGCTCCGGACCACCGGCGCCGTCTCCAGCGTGCCGACCCCCTCCAGTGCGCCCAGCCGCTCCGTCAGGTAGGTGTAGAACGCCTCGGCGTCCCGGCAGACCAGCCCGGCCACCAGGTTCGTCGGCCCGGTGGTCGCCGCCACGAAGCCCACCTCCGGTTGGTCCGCCATCGCCCGGCCGATCGCGGCCAGCCGCCCCGGAGCCACCGTCAGCCAGCAGAACGCCTCGATCTCGTAGCCGAGCGGCCGGGGGTCCACGTCCACGTCGAAGAAGAGCAGCCCTCCGGCGCCCAGCGCGGCCAGCCGCCGGCGCACCGTCGCCTCCGGGCTCCCGGTCCGGGCCGCCAGCCCGGCCGACGACGTCCGCCCGTCCACCGCGAGCTCCGCCAGCAGCGCCCGGTCCAGCTCGTCCAGGACCACCGGCACCGCCGGAGCCGCAGGCGTCACCGCCGCGCCGCCCGAGGGAGCGGACCCGGCCGCCGCCGCACGGAGCCGCTCCACCTGCCCGGTGCTCAGCGCCGAGGTCCGCCCGCTCCACGCCACCCGCCCGCCGACATAGGTGCGCAGCAGGTAGTGCGCCGCGACCGACAGCACCCGCGGGGTCCGCGGCAGCCTGCCGAGCAGCAGTTCCTCACGCTCTGGCCGGACCTGCGCCCGGGCGTTGCAGACGATCTCGCCGCCGGACAGCAGGCTCACCCAGGAGGTGTCCGGCCGCCGGGCCAGTGCCTCGGCGATCGACGCCGCGGCGTCCGGCACGCACCGGATCCGGGTGAGCCAGTCGACCTGCCCGAGCAGCCGGGCGCTGGTCCGCCCCACCACCCGCACCACCCCGGCGGCGCGCAGCCGCTGGTAGCGGCGGGCCACCGTCTGGTCGGACACCCCGATCACCTCGGCGATCCGCCGGAACGGCGCCCGGCCGTCCACTTGCAGGGCGTGCAGCAGCGCCCGGTCCACCTCGTCCAGCGTCAGGGTTTCCACCACCGGGATGGTAGGGCGTGTCGAGATCCGCCGGAAATACGCGACCGGGCGGCGCGTAGGCCGCCCGAGGCCCGAAGGTGACGGGGCGTCCGCCGCAGCGGCCGACGCGGAGCGAGGGAGCGGGGACGACGGGGATGCGCAAGTGGGGACCGCTGGTCGCGGTGAGCATCGGGGTGTTCATGCTGCTGACCGACGTCAGCATCGTGATCGTGGCGCTGCCGGACATCGGCACCGGGCTGGACATGGGCTTCGACGGCCTGCAGTGGGTGCTGGACGGCTACGCGCTGGCGCTGGCCGCGCTGCTGCTCGGCCTCGGCGCACTGGCCGACCGGGCGGGCCGGCGAAGGGTGTACACGGCGGGCCTGGCCGTGTTCGCGCTCGCCTCGCTCGCCTGCGGGCTCGCCCCGGACGGCGGCACCCTGGTGGCGGCGCGGATCGTCCAGGCAGTGGGCGGCGCGGCCATGTTCGCCACCGCGATGGCACTGCTCAACCTCGCCTACCGGGGCCGCGACCGGGCGGTGGCGTTCGGCGTCTGGGGCGCCGTCAGCGGCGCGGCCGCCGCCGTCGGGCCGGTGGCCGGCGGTCTGCTCACCGAGTTCCTGGGCTGGCGGTCGGTCTTCCTGGTGAACCTCCCGCTGGCGCTGGCCGGCGGTGTCCTGGCCCGCCGCACGCTGACGGAGTCCCGCGACCCGGCCGCCCGCCGGCTCGACCTGCCCGGCGCCGCGTCCTTCACCGTCGCGGCCGGCGCGGCCGTCCTGGCGCTGATCCGCGGCGGGTCGGACGGCTGGACCTCACCCGCCGTGCTCGGCGCGGGCGCGGCCGCCGCCGTCGCGCTCACCGTCTTCCTGCTGGTCGAACGCCGCAGCCCGGAACCGCTGCTGGACCTCGCGCTGTTCCGCCGCCCGGCCTTCACCGGGGTGCTGCTGTGCGGCGCCGTCTACTCCGCGGCCGCGTTCTCCGCGCTGCCCTACACCTCGCTGTGGCTGCAGTCGGTGCTCGGCCTGGGCCCGATGGCCGCCGGGCTCACCCTGCTGCCGATGAGCGCCACCGCGTTCACCGTCTCCGCGCTGGCGGGCCGTCGGCTGGCCGCCCTGCCGATGGCGGTCCCACTGGCCGGCGGCCTGGCCGTGATCGGCCTGGGCTCGCTGCTCCAGGCCGTGCTGGACGGATCGTCCGGCCGGCCCGCGCTGCTGCCCGGCCTCACGCTGACCGGCCTCGGGGTCGGCGCGGTCAGCCCGATCCTGGCCTCCGGCGCGATGGCGGCCGTCCCGCCGGAGCGCGGCGGCATGGCCGGCGGCGCCCTCAACACCTTCCGCCAGCTCGGCCAGGCCTTCGGCATCGCGGTGTTCGGCCTCGTCCTGCACCGCGGACTGCGCGACGCCCTGGCCGGGCACCCGTACGCCGCCGCCGACCCGGACGCCGCCGCCTCCGCCCTGAGCGCCGGACGCCCCCCGGCCGGCCTGCCCGGGGACCTGCTCCGGACGGCCTTCGCCGGTGCCCTGAACCACACCCTGCTGGCCGCCGGCCTCACCGCCCTGGCGGGCGCCGCCCTGGTCGCGGTCCTGCTGCGCCGCCGCCCGGAGAGCGCCCCCGTCCCGGCCCCCGACCGAGGCCGCACCGCCGCCTCCGAGCTCTGATATGACTGGCGGTCCGCAGCCGGCACCAGCGAACGGACCGCTCCCCATGCCCGACGGATACTGGGACCCCCTGCCGACCGCCCGGCACCTGCTCGTCGAGAACCCGCACCTGGACCAGTTCGGCGGTCTCTGGCGGGAGCGCAACTGGCGCAACGTCCCCGGCCCGTTCTACGGCGCCGACACGGACACCATGGAGATGGGCCGGCTCGACGCGCCGTTCCACATCGCGTACGACGACGACGGCCGGGAGTTCGTCTACCGCCAGCCGACCGACCCTGTGCAGACCTTCGACCTCCTGAGCGGCTGCTTCTTCGGCCACGGCGGCTTCGCGATGGACGGTGACGACCACTGGACCGTCCCGGGCGTCCGCGAGTGGTGGCACGGGCGCGGCCGGGTCCGGGAGTGGGCCGTCACGGCCTCCGACCACCTGGCCCGGGCCAGCGGCGAGTACCGGAAGCACTACCAGGACTCCGCCCAGGGTCTGCGCGACTACATCGCCTACCTCGACGGCGGGCTGGAGAAGTACCTGCGCGGCTACCTCTTCTGGCTCGCCGAACGCCGCCCGCCCCGCAGGGGCGAAGCCCGCCCCGAACTGGGACCGCCCCGCCACCGCACTCCCCCAGCGCCCGCCGCTCCCGTCGTCGGCGATCCGCTGCTCGCGGGCTACTTCGTGGCGGTCCCCGAAGCGCTGACCGGCCTCGGCCTCCCGCTGGAACGGCTGACCACGGCCTGCGACTGCCTGATCGACCGGCTCCCCGACGACGGCTGCTGGTTCGACACCCCGCAGGAGGCCCTGGCAGCCTGCGCGACCATCCAAGTGCCCGCCGAGGCCCGGCTGTACGCGCTGCTGATACCCGCCGAGCACGCCGCCGGCTTCGTCGCCGACATCCGCGCCTCCGTGGTGGACGAGCCGGTCCTGCTCGCCCACCTCGACCGCCCGGCCGACGCCGGCCCCGCCCCCGAGCCGGCCGCAGACGGGCACGAGATCGGCTGGGAGGTACTCGGCTACGACGACGGCGCGCTGCACTCCTGGCTCTGCAACGACCTCCACCAGGACGCCGTGCGCGACCTCGGCGTGACCACCGACGACCGCGGCCTCCTCCCCTCCCGCGAGCCCGCCGAACGCCTCGCCGCCTGGGCCAACGCCCGCGACGACACCAAACCGGTCACCTGGTTCCCGGCCACCCTCATCGAGTGGGACACCCCGATCGAGAGCCACTTCGTCCCGATCGTCCCCGAGCCCCCCGTCCCCACCCCCGTCCCCTGGTGGGAACGCCTCTTCCTCTAGGAGCCCCAGGGCCCGGGCTCCCCGACCGGCTCGGCGACGGCCTCCCCGACCCCCTGCCCCCCGATCTTCTCCAGCACCCGCTCCAACAGCTCGGTGTCACAGTAGATGTGCAGCTCTGTGATCCGCCCCCACTTGATCCGCACCACGTGCACCCCCTGGTTCGAGTACCGGTTCCCCTCCCGGTCCGTGAGGTGGTCGACCCACTCCGCGAAGGCCACCGTGTCCCACGGCCACCCCTTCGCCACCACCTTCTTCACCTCGAACCGCAGATCCGGCATGACCTCCGCCAACCGGTCGTACCACCGCTGGATCTGCTCCCCGCTCCGCCGCGCCCCCGACAACGCGTGCCGCCCTGAGAACCAGTGCTCCGCCTCCGGCGCGAACTGCCGCACGATCGCCCCGTAGTTCCCCCGGTTCACCTCACCGAACGACTTCCGCAGATTGCGCCGAACAACAGCGTGATACACGTCCCCACCCCGCCTCCCAGCGCCCCCGTCCACCCGGCTGACGCCCCATCACCACCATAAGCCTCACGCCCCGCCGCCCCTCCCCGAAAACCGAAGGGCCCGGTCAGAGAACTGACCGGGCCCTTCGGGTGCGAGCCGCCTGCGGGATTCGAACCCGCGACCTACGCATTACGAGCACGCTCGGTCACGTGCCCACCAGTCCCAGTAAGCGGCCCCCAATCCCAGTTTTGCCTGGCCAGAGTACCTCTGGGTATGCCAGTGAGTCCCAAGCGGTGCCACTTGTCCCATGGGTACCCGAACGTCCCGGGCACTTTGTGGGCACCCCTGGCCCGATGAGAGTCATCCACTCCAGCTTCGATGAGGCCGGACTACCCTTATCACTCTCAGCGACTATCTCCGGCAACATGCCGACCCCGCTGCCAGGACCGTCCCCCGCGAAAGCCCTACGGACGAACGCGCGCCTCCAGGCCCAGGCCGACTGCCCCGCCGACTGAAGTCGTACCTTCCGTCGGCCGAGGACGAGGGCCTCATGAAGGGCTCAATCTCCCATACCTGCCATTGCCGGAACTCGCGGACCGGCATCCCCTACCCAGCCACCTCGCCATGCCCGAAGCTGCGCAACCCGAAGCACGGCCAGTGGTCGATGCGTCAGGAACTCGCTGCGGACGCCGACGGCAAGCGTCGCCAGTTCCGACACACCGGCTTCACCAACGCGCAAGGCGCCCGGCGGGAGCTGCTTCTCGTCCAGGCACTGCTCGCGTCCGCGGACGAAGGTAACCCGAAGGACCGCCAGCGCATCAGCGACATGATCATGCTCTGTGCCAAGGAGCGATCCGCCCTCCCCGACGTCGAGACCACGTACCGCCTTCTCAAGGCCGGCCACAGCCTGACCACCCGAAAGTGACGGTCAGCGACTGGCTGGACACCTGGCTCAAGGGCAAGAAGGCGCTGCGGGTGACCGGAGTTACACGCTACGAGGTGGACATCCGCTGTCATCTACAGCCACATATCGGCCAGATCCGCCTCGACCGACTGCGCGTGGATCACCTTGATGCGATGTTCGAGGAGATCGCGACAGCCAACGTCGAGATCCTCGAACAGAACTACCAGCGGCGGCAGGCCCTGGAGGATCTTCGATCGATTCGCGGGCGGGCCGCTCGGCGCACCGCACGTGTGACCATCGCCGCGATGCCGCCGTTCCGTCCGTCACCGGCCTGGCCACCCAGCCAGCACCACATAAAGGCCACACTGCGAGCCGCTCTCAACACGGCCATCGCCCGGCAGTTGATCACGTTCAACCCCGCCGCATACGTCGAACTGGAGACCGCTCCGAAACCGACGGCCCTGGTGTGGACCACCGCCCGCATCGCCGAGTGGAAGCGCACCGGAAAGAAGCCCTCGCCAGTCATGGTCTGGACCCCCGCCCAGACCGGCCTCTTCCTTGACCACGTCGCCGAGCACCGGCTCTACGCACTCGCGCCTGTACTGCTTCCGCGGCCCCCGCCGCGGAGAATGCATCGGCGCCCGGTGGATCGACTTCGACTAGGAAAGCGAATCCCTCACCGAACAGACCCAACTCGTCGGGCGCCGGCGAGGTTGTTGCTGGCCGTGATCGTGTCGGGGTGGTCCTCACCCAGCAAACGCGCCCGGCCAGCGAAGGTCTGCTCATACAAGGGGATGGCCCGACGCAGGTCACCTGCCGACTCGTAGGCGATGGCGAGGTTGTTGCGGGAGGCGAGCGTACTGTGATGGTCCTCGCCCAGAACTCGCGCCCGGCCTGCGAGGGTCTCCTGGTGTAGGAGGATCGCCCGGTGCAGGTCACCTGCCGACTGGTAGGCGCTGGCGAGGTTGTTGCGGGAGGCGAGCGTGTCAGGGTGGTCCTCACCCAGCGCTCGCGTCATGTCCTCAAGATTCTGCTCGTACAGAGGGAGCGCCCGGTGCAGGTCACCTGCCGACTGGTAGGCGCTGGCAAGGTTGTTGCGGGAGGCGAGCGTGTCAGGGTCGTCCTCGCCCAGAACCCGTGCCCGGTCTGCGAAGTTCTGCTCGTGCAGGAAAATCGCCCGGCGCAGATCACCTGCCAACTCGTAGGCGGTGGCAAGGTTGTTGCAGGCTGTCAGTGTGTCGGGGTGGTCCAGCCCCAGCGCCCACATCATGTCGGTGAAGTTCTGCTTGTGCAGGGGGATGGCCCGGCTCAGGTCACCCGTCGACTGAAAGACGTTGGCGAGGTCGTTCCGGGTGGTAAGGGTGTCTCGGTGGTTCTCACCCAGCATCCGCACCCGGCAGGCGAGAGCGCGCTCTAGGTGGGCGGTGGCCCGTGGGATCTCACCCTGGAGTCGATGAAAAACTCCGACATGGTGGAAGAGGTCAGCGGTGGTGGGTGTGTCGGTGCCGGACGGTGTGTGCTGGCTGAGGGCGTCGACATGCGGCGTCAAAGTACGCCATTCGGCCCAGGTACGCGGCGTGTACGGGGAAGCGGGGTGGGCACCGAGGAGCAGTGCGGTGGCATGGTGGAGACCAACGGAGATGTCTGCGGCTTGCCGGTGGGGGTCGTCGTTATCTGGAGTGCGGGCTAGAGCCTGGACGAGGCGATGGACGGCGAGGCTGTCAACGTCCATGGTGATCATGTTGTAGGCGGCGAGGCGGCCGATCGCGCGGTGAACCTCGGGAGCCCTGTCGATCGGGTCGAGGAAGCTGCGGGGAATGCCGCTGGGTGCCCACCAGGCGATGACGCGCAGGATGTGGCCGGCGAGGGGGGTGTCGGCAAGCCGGTCGAGGGTGATGCGCCAGACGCGGGCGACCGTACGTTCGCGGTCGCGGCCCTCGGCCGTCTCGCGGTACATATCGGACGGGTGGTCGGCGAGCAGGCGCAGGTAGGCGCCAGGGGTGATGCCGGTCTGTGTGATGTAGGCGCCTGCTTGTTCGATGGCGAGCGGCAGGTGGCCTAGTTCGTGGCAGAGTTCGGCGGCGTCAGCGGTGCGGCGACCGCCGTGGGTGATGATGTGGGTCAGGAGGTCGATGGACTCATTTGGAGCGAGGACATCAAGGGGGATAGGGATGGCGGTGTTGTACCAGCCGGTGGCGCGGCGACTGGTGATCAGGATCCGGCCGGTGGTGGCGCGGGCGATCAGTGGAGCGAGCTGGTCTGGGTTATCGACGTTGTCGAGGATTAGGAGCCAGCCGGTGTGGGTGGCGAGCCATTGCATGGCGCGTTCGGCCAACTGCTCTGCCGGGAGCTGTGCGAGGGCTGGCTGCAGAGCTGCGGCCAGGGCAGCAAGGCCCGCGTCGAGGTTGGCGGGATTGTCGGCGGTGATCCACCAAACGGGGTTGCTGACACCGGCGCGAGTGGCAGCCCAGTGCGCGGCGAGGGCGCTCTTGCCGACGCCGCCGAGTCCGTGCAGAGCCTGCACCACTGCAGTACCAGCGCCGTCGAGTGCGGTGTCCAGCAAGCCGAGTTCTCGCTCGCGACCGACAAACACGACACACCGGCCGGGCAGGTTTATCAGCCCCAGCGGGGCATCGATGTCTGCGGGCGGACGCAGTTCCTCCCGCGGTACGTGAATGATCGTCGTGTGGTCTCCGGTGGTGGCAACGCCGGTGAAGGCCGCCCCCTGGGTGTTGATCGCGATCGAGCGTTCACCAGAGGCAACGGTGGCATCTGCGTCCGGGCCAGCTACGCGCTTCCCTTGAACGGGAGCGGGCTTGTTCCACCGCCACCTCACGGCCTGGGTCCGCCATCCCGGTCCCCGGTGGTGATATCGCCCTCGATGCATCCCCGATGGCGACAGACCGGTCCCCGGAGGCCGTCACCGATCCCGACCCTGCCGCCACTCCAGGACCGATGGGCGGCTGACTGGCCGATGAAGGCGTGATAGGACTGCCCTGGTCACCGGTCGTGATGGTTCCTTTCACCAGTCCCTTAGCCGCGACCGCCCGGGGGCCGGAAGCAACGACCAAGCCCAGTGCTGGCCGGGAAGGAGCTGCGGCGAATCCTTGGCCCCACAGGACGGTAAGAGCAGCCACTGCCGCGCCCAGGGCGGATGCGACTGCCCAGCGCGCGCCCGGATCCCTGATCGTCGAAGGCAGCACCCACATCCCGCACACCATGGTCAGTACCGTGAAGGCTGTCGCCGTTACCACCGCCGCCACCAGCCATCGCCACGAACGCCCCACCTCTGTACTCCCGTTCAGCGTCTCTTCTAAGGCTGACCCACCGTCACCTCGTGGTGGCAAATCTACCCGCCACCCCTACACCAGTTGGTCCGGTGCACGGAAGACGTCCCCGATAACGGCTCCCTGAGTCAGGTCTGCGTTCCGGCAGAAATCCTGGCCTCGACGAGAAGCGGTGCCCGGCTCTGGCTGCTGCCGTGGACGTCGGCAAGGATCCAGAGCGACACCTCGCCGGAGTCAACCGGCGCCACGACCAGGTCGCAGATGCGGTTAGCGGTCAGGCTCAGCAGGAGTTGCGGCTTCTCCGGCGAGCGGAGGTCGTACCGATAGAGCTCACCCTCCAACGACTGCCGGACGCCCGCGACGAGGACGGCGTACTCGTGTTGCGCAAGTCGCGGTATACGGCGAGGAGTTCGCGCAGGCGAAGGGTCAGTGTCACGTCCACCTGGCCATCCTTGCGTCCGTGGCCGCTCGGCGGAAGGGATCTGCCCGCCTGCGGTGGGCCGCCCAGAGCTTTCGCGCAAGGTCTCGGCGGTCACGTACTCCCAGCAGACTTTGCCTCGGCGGGGACCGGGCAGGTCGATTCCTTGCAGAGGGTCGTCATCCGGGTGGTGAAACAGGGCGTCCCTCGCCCATCGGGCCGTCGTTTCGTTGAGCGCGCGGGCCAGGCGGGTGCTGCCGGCCACGCACCGGTCGTCCTGTTCGCTGGTCCCCGGCGGGCCGATGATCAGCGCGGTCCGCCGCGCCAGCGGGATGTACAGTCCGCCCGGTGCCGCCAAGCCTGCCGGTGTCCTGTCAGTGGTGTGCTCGTCGCGCAACGCCATGACCGGAACGTCCGAGGTCGCCAGGGACTTCCGCTGAAAATCGACGATGGTCCACGACCGGTCGCAGAGCTCTGCCGCCCCGCTGGGCAGTGCTGGGCCGAGCATCGACGCCCCGTGCAGGAGGGGAAGGTTCAGGTCGGTGGCCCCCGCTTCGACACCGGCGTTCCGAAGCAGTTCCGGGAGCACCTCGTGGAGTGCCTCCAGGGCGTCCCGGGCGGTCGGCACACGAAGGTGCTGAAAGGCGAGGAAGAAGGCGACGTTCAGCCGGGTGTCCCGGGGCAGCGGCCACTTCCGCTGCTGAGGATCGGCGGTCTCCTTGAGTACCGGAGCCGCACGGCTCTCCAGTGCGGCGGCAGCCGTCTCCATGTGGACGCTCTGCTCCCCGTCCACCTCGACGCGGTAGAAGTGATTCGACGCGGCGACCTTCCTGGTGCTCTCCGTGGTGGACCGCCCGGTCGCCAACCGGACCACCTGCACCTCGCGCCGAGCGTTGCCGAAGAGGGCGAGGTACATCTGGGGCACGAAGTGGTGCCGCTTCGGATCGCTCACAGCGCCATGATGGCCCACCCGGGTACCGGGCTTCCGGCACCACACAGTCGAGTCCGGTTCCGTCGGGCCCTTCGCCTGTTGTAGGAGTTCCACAGGTAAATCCGACGCCGCAATGCCTGCCCCACCGTAAGGGCTGTCTCCAATGGACGAGCGCACACATCCAAGCTCGGGCTGGCTGCTCCGACGGTCGTCAGACTCATTCCCCGCAGGGGCAACCCGCGATACCAACCAGACCGCCCTTGACGGCCTGGCGAAGGACGCGGCTTAGAAGATCGTACAGCTCTTGTCCCGAGCGCACCAGGTTTCGGTCGGTGCTGACGTGGAGACCTCGGCCACCCCGCCAGCGTCCGCGGCTCCCCTCCCCACAGACCTGAACGGGGCTCCGGTGTGCGCCTTGCAAGCGATATCACGATGAGGACGACTTTTTCAGCGGCTGGCGCCGGAGATCGGGGAGCCATTGAGAAGGGAGCGCCTGTTCGGCTCGGAAGATAGCCGCAACGCTGTGGACCGACAGAGTACTCAGGCCCCGCGATCGGATTACCTTCCAAGCTCGGTTCAACCGATCAAAAAGGTCCAACACCTCTGTGGGCCGTACTAGATAAACGTGCGGTTCGGCAACGGCTTGCGCACTCGGATGAACAGCTGGCTTGGCCGTCACCAAAAAACTGACCGAATCGCCGGGAGCGATACCCCCCTGCTCGGCTTCAGTGAAACGGAGGTGCGCACCAGCCTGCCGTACATTGTCCGCACCCACCATACCCGTGGCCTTGGCCTGGCTCTTCGCTTCCCAAGTCAGCCACTGGGCCTCCTTGAAGAGCCACACGGCATCTGGCGCCGCATCAACGGTGCCGTCGTCACCATAGGTCTTCTCGGCGCCGGCAAGCTTGCCCATGAAGACCAGGCCAGCCTCGTAAGCAACGTACTCCGTACCTGCCAGTCCGGCGCGGGCCGTCGCAGTCTCCACGTCGTACACTTCAGGTCGAGCGAGTTCCGTTTGAGCCAGTACCTGGCTCATTGCAGCTGCATCAACGGGGGAAAGGTCAGGATCGGGAGAGACAGCGTGCTGCTCACTTGGCGCGGCAAGGTTCGAGAGCCATGTCGTGCCCTGGCTGAACCGCCTCGCCTCGCTGTAGTACTTCTTCGCCGTTTCTCGGAGACTGATATCTCCGGTCAACTCGGCCTGGCGCTCAGCGATACTGAACGCCAGGTAGCTCCACAAGGCCGCGTATCGCTTCGGGGCGTGCTTGCCAGCCAACTTATCCAAGACTGACCTAATGGCGCCAAGCGCAACGGGCCAGTTTCCCTCCCAGATGGCATTGGTGGCCGCCAACTCATACTGCACGGCGCGCTGGAGATCGACCGCACTTGGCGCCTCCAACCGGGTGAGTTTGTCACGGCTGGAACTGATGTCCTGATCGACAACTGCCCACTCCTCGGCGTGCTCAGAGAACACAGCGAGGTTCTCAAGGATGGCAGTCGAGGAAACCTGGCTTGTGTCCCAGCCGAACTCCAGTTCGGCGTGCACTTCGGGATGCATGTACTTCCACACATCGCGGCGCGAAAGATAGGTGCTCAGGTCGTTGCCGAGGACGAGGACAGTCGTGTAGTCACGGAGGTTGCGGGTCGCACGACCAGCGCCTTGCTGTATGCGTGCGCGGATCCGCTCGTCCAGTACCTCGACCGCCCCCAAAGAACCGTGAAGGAAACGCTCTTGGAGGTCCCCGCGCGCTGGAAGTCCAACAAGCACAACCAGTCGGCAGTCTTCGTCGGGCAGGTCAATACCGTCGTATCGGTTGCTCAAAACCAACGCGGCTGAGGGCTTGGAGGTGAATTCCGACAGGTCATCCTCCACTGCGCCAGCGTCCAGCACGAGAAGGTCGTCAGGCAGCATCTCGCGAAATTTCTGGGCAGTCCGGCGGTCCGGGGTCAGCGCCACAGCTCGGCCAGCATCGCCGACAACCTTGGCAAGGAAGGGAACCATCTGGTCCGGGCTTGCTGCTAGGTCATCAGCGAGGCCGGGGAACACAAAGAGGCGACGCCCCGTACTTTCCCTGTCCCAGCCGGGTGGGATAGGGATGCGCTTGATCTTCCGGCGGCCGAAACTGCGTTCTAGCTCGCCACCCGAGCCTAGCGTCGCACTCATGTAGATCCGCCGCGCTGGGTCGCTAAAGGGTGAGTGCTGGAAAGTGGGAGCGATCAGCGGCCGGATCAGCATTTGCCGGTATGAGACATAGACCATGCAGCGGGCTACGTGACCTTGGATAAGCTGCCAAGGGTATAGGGATTCCCTGCTCACTTTCCGCGCTGAGACCGCGGCAGCAATCACCTCTTCGATTTGAGCAGAATGCGCTGTCACCCCCAGAGGCGAAGCCAAGTAAACCTGGGAGAGGTACTGGCTATCAGGATCCGCCTTCGACAATCGAGCCACAAGGAGCGGGTCGAGCGTCGGAGCTAGGACAGATAGCAGATCAAGGTAGGCGCTCTCGTGGGTGGCCCTGTCGATCTCCAGTTTCCATGGGCCCGCGACGTATCCCTCAGCGGCATGGGCGTCATCAAGCACCAATAGGTTGGCCTGATTGAGAGCCGGATTACTGTTGAACACATGACTGTAGACGCTGACAGCTACAGCGTTACCAGACTCGAAGCTTGCACGATGCGCCTGGTTCCAGGATGCGACTCCATGAACCAGTAGGACGTTGGGAATGCCGTACATGTTCAGCTTGGCGGCTGTCTGCCTGGCCAGCTGCCGAGTCGGGCAAAGGTAGGCGACTCGCGCTTGTTCTTTTCGGCGCACGTACTCAGCGATGAGACCCCCAACCAGGGTCTTGCCCGCCCCGGTTGGCAGCTCGATCGCAACGTCTGGGTCATCGTGGTGGTTTGCGTGCCAGTCCCGCAGAACATCTTGCTGGTGTCCCCACACGGCTGCTGGCCCGCGATTGTGCTGGGCAAGCTGGCGGTACAGCTGCAGAGGATCGTCCGGGATGCTCGGCAGCTGCGACTTCCGTTCGAATGCCATGGCAACCACCCTGGTCCAACTCGCCGCAGCCAGCGGCTTGAGCGTCGCTGACAGGTCACTTCCTGCCAGCAAAGAGCCATCCGGCCCCGGGTCAGTCAGCTTATCGGCTGACACGCCTTATGTGTCCTCCTATCGCGGAGCTTGTAGCCACCGAACACCATGCGGCTGTTTCGTCACCTCGCGGTCGTGCGCTCGCCTCGATGGGGGTCAGTAGCTCCAGCTTCGACCACGCCGGACTACCATCGTTACTCTCAGCAACTCTCTCCGACGTCACCATGCCAACCTGACCGTAAGGACCGTCCTCAGAACGGACGGGCACAGACGTCCAAGCCCAGGCTGGCTGCTTCGTCGGCTGAAGTCGCATCCCCCATTGGCCAAGGATGTGGCCGTCATGAAGGGTTCGATATCCCAGAACTGCCGTTGCAGGAACCCGCGAACCGGTAACCCCTACCAAGCCGACTCGCCATTGCCCGAAGCTGTGCGACCCGAAGCACGGCCAGTGGTCGGTGCGCCAAGAGCTCGCAGTGGACGCTGGCGGCAAGCGCCGCCAGTTCCGGCGCACCGGCTTCGACACTGCCCGAAGCGCCCGGAAGGAGTTGCTCCTTGTCCAGGCACTGCTCGCATCCGCGGACGAGGACGACCCGAAAGACCTCCAGCGCATCAGCGATATGATCATGATCTGCGTCAAGGAACGATCTGCTCTCCCCGACATCGAGTCCACATCCCGCCTCCTCCGGGCTGGCCACAGCCTGACCACACGAACGACGGTCAGCGAGTGGCTGGACACCTGGCTCAAGGGCAAGAAGACACTGCGGGCCGCCGGAGCCGCACGCTACGAGGCAGATATCCGCTGTCATCTCCGTCCACGCATCGGCCAGATTCGCCTCGATCGGCTACGTGTGGATCACCTCGATGCGATGTTCGAGGAAATCGCGGCGACCAACGTCGAGGTCATCGAACAGAACTATCAGCGGCGGCAGGCCCTGGAGGATCTCCAGTCGATTCGCGGGCGGGCAGCTCGGCGCACCGCGCATATGGCAATCACCGCGATGCCGCCCTTCCGTCGCATCACCGGCCTGGCCACCCAGCACCACATCAAGGCCACGCTGCGGGCCGCACTCAACACGGCCATTGCCCGACAGCTGATCACCTTCAACCCCGCCGCACATGTCGAGTTGGAGACTGCGCCGAGGCCGAAGGCTCTGGTGTGGACTGCGGCCCGCGTCGCTGAGTGGAAGCGGACCGGCAAGAAGCCCTCGCCAGTCATGGTCTGGACTCCCGACCAGGCCGGCGCATTCCTCGACTATGTCTCCGATCACCGGCTGTACGCCCTGTGGCACCTGTACTGCTTCCGTGGCCCCCGCCGGGGCGAGGGCTTGGGCGTGCGATGGATGGACTTCGACAGGGACACCCGCGCGCTGGCGGTGGCAACCCAGCTCGTCCAGCTCGGCTGGGACGTCGTCGAAGGGGAGCCGAAAACGGCGAGCGGCATTCGACTGGTCGCGCTCGACCTCGGCACTACCGACGTCCTACTCCGCCACGAGGTGCAGCAGCAAGCGGAGCGCCTGCGCTTCGGCGCCGGCTGGGTCGACACCGGACGGATCTTCGTCGAAGAGGACGGGACCTGGCTGCACCCCGGCAAGGTCAGCGACCTGTTCGCCCGCCTGGTTTACGACGCCGACCTTCCCCCGGTACGACTGCACGACCTGCGCCATCTGGCAGCTACCCTCGCGCTACTCGCCGGCGTGGACGTCCGCGTGGTGTCGGAGATGCTCGGCCACAGCAACACCTCCATCACCCGAGACATCTACCAGACCGTGCTTGATGACCTCGCACGCGAAGCAGCAGAAGCCGTGGTGAGCCTAGTTCCCCGTAGGTCTCCGTCCGCACGACCCACGCCATTGATCACCTAGTCATCCGAACGGCTCGCGCGCCCGCGAGACAGCCCCAGGCGGCTCCGCCGGCCAGAGCCAACCTTCGATGCTGTCAGCGGGCTCGAATCTGCTTGGCCACTCCGGTGGTGTTGTACCGGTACCGGGCCATCTCCTCGGTCACCCCGTAGTGATCGGCGATCTGCGCCGGCCCCCACTGGCGGCGGACCGCGCTGAGCAGCAGCGGTCGGGGCAGCATCAGAGTCCCGCCAAAGGCAGTCGCCTGCTCCTCCTCGTCGGGGCGGCAGGTCCTGAAGGGCATGCCGCTGACTTCGCGGATCTCGGTTAGATCGTGCTTGAGGACGAGGTGGGAGAGCTCGTGGGCCACGTCACTGGCCCTGCGGCCCGGGGTCCGGAGCGGGTTGGTGACGACGATGTTCCTGTCGGCGATCTGGAAGGTCGCGGCGGAGAAGGCATACGCCTGGACGCGTTCGAGGTCTTCGAGGCGGTCGCGGGTGACGAGCTTCTCGGCGCTGACGATCTTCACCTTGAGGTGCTCGGCGAGGCCGTCGACATCAAGGGCGTCGGCGTCGCCGAGGTGAAGTTCGCGGCGCAGCCGGAGGGCCTCTCGTTCGGCGTTGGCCTTGAAGCCTCGGGGCAGGGTCACAGTTCTCCCGCTTCGACGAGTCGTTCGAGTTCGGTGTTCATGTCGGTGAGCAGGTCGGCGAGCCGCTGGGGGACGCCGGGGCGCAGTACCGAGGCGGCGCGGAGGTGGCAGGCGAGAGCGGGGACGGCGGGGACCGCTTCCTTGGCGAGGGCGTCGTAGAGATCTCGCAGGACGGAGCTGATCTTGTTCGCCGCGTCGCCGGTGAGCCGGGGATCGGCATGGAGGTGGGTGATGGCCTGGTCGAGGGGTGAGATCTGGCGGGTGGTGGTTGGGGTGAAGAAGCGGCTCGGGGGGACGCCGAGCCAGGCGCAGAGGCGGGTGAAGGTGGCGAGGTCGGGCTGCGCTCCGGCTTCGACCCGGGTGAGGGTACTGAAGCTGACACCCGCCTCGGCGGCAGCCTGTCGGAGGGACAGGGGACCGCGGCGCTCCTTGAGGAGGCGTCCAAGTTCGGCGATGTCGAACTGTTCGACGGCGTCCGGCCCGCTTGCTTCAAGGTCTGGGAGAGGGAGCTGGCTCCGGTCGGGGCTCATACGGGCAGCGTACCGCGCAGCAGTACGGCATTGAAGCTTGACTGCATCAGCGTGGGGTGCTATCACTGAAATCACTGCTGACCCAGTGCAGCTTTGCTGACTCAGTGAAGTGTTTCTCCAACAACCCTCGAACGTCCAAGGAGATCGGCATGCCCCAGCCCCAGCCCCATGAGATCAAGACCACGGTGACCTCCTCCCTCGCCGGGCACCCGTACCAACACGACTATGCCCCGCAGGCGACCGCCGCAGCCGTGCTGTCCGATGCCATGACCTCCTTCGGCTTCACCAGCGACGGCACCACCCGCTACTACCTGTTCCACAACGGGCACGAGGTCCCGCCCGAGGCGACGGTGGGCGAGCTGGCCGGGCACGCCAAGGCCCTGCACCTGGGCCTACGCACCGAGACCACCAACGGCTGAGACCCGGGAGTCAATCGTGGATCTCGAGAGCCGTCTGCGGCTGGCGGACGACGTCCCGGCGGTCGAGGAGTTCCTCGCCTCGGCCGCCGGCCGCCTCCACCGCCGCGACCAGGACCCCGACGGCCTGTTCTGGGCCGAGGTGCAGCCGCGCAACGGCGAGCGTGCGGCGTTCGTCGCCCGGATCGAGTGGACGGTCTACCCACACCGGCCGCCCTCTCTCGTCTTCGTCGAGTCGGTCGGCGCCTCCACGACCGGGGAGCCCAGTGTCTGGCCGGGAGCGAACGGCTACCGCTGCGGCCCCAACGACGTGTGCAAGCCGTTCACCGCCGAGGGCCAGCAACTCCACCCCGAGTGGGGCACCGGGCCGCACGCCTGGCGCAGCACCGGCAACCCCTTCCTGTACGTGGTGGAGAACTTGCAGGGCGACATCGACCGTGTTGACGGGAGGCGTGCCGGATGAGCGCCGACACGAGGAACCTGGTCCTGCCGGTCGGCGCGGTTGACCCGGTGCTCCGGGAGATCCGGCACCACGGGCTGGCCGACCAGGAGACCGGCGCGCTGCTGCTGACCAGGCCGTCGGAGATGGACGTCCTGGTCGTGGCGGTGGCCGGAACGGCAGGGATCGTGCGGGGCCCGGGGCTGTTCACGGTCAGCGCCGTCGCGTACGACCGGCTGTTCACCTTCGCCGAGGAGCGGTCCTACCGGACACGGGCGATGATCCACTCGCACCCGGAAGAGGCTTTCCTCTCGCGGACCGACCGCCTGTACTCACTGCGCGTACCGGGGTTCGTCAGCGCAGTCGTCCCGACCTATGCGGCGCCGCCCGCCGACCCAGCGTCCTGGGGGTGGTGGCGTTTCGACCAGGACTGGGTGCCCTGCGCTGCTGCGGTCGTCGATGACGCGCTACCCCCGGTGCTGACAGTGCTGTTCGACGAGGAGGGTGTCCGTGCGTACTGACTACAGCCGCAGTGTGCGCCTGGGCGGCTTGGCCGCCGGTGTGGACGAAACCACCCTGCAGGAGCGGATGGAGGGCAGCCCCATCCACTTGACCGCAGACAGGCGCCTGCCTGCGGTCGCCGAGACCCTCGAAGTGCTGGTGGCCGACCTACGCCGGTGGCCGGTCCCACTGAGCCTGGACCCCGGCCGCGGACCGGGGCGGCTCGACGACACCCTCGTCCGCCAACTGGTGGAAACCGCGGCCGGGATCGACACGGACCGGCCGCTTCGCATCGGCGAGGCCCCGCGCGAAGCGCCGCTGCGCCTGCACGTGGGCACCGAGCCGCCGCCGGACGTCACAGTGGCCGGGGCGCCGGACGGGCACGGGGCCCGACTGCGGCACGCCGGACATCTCTTCCCCCGGCTCAACGCGCCCGGCACCGGGCTGGGCGCGGTCCTCACCGCGGCGATGCTGGCTGGCGAGGCGTTCAAGGTCGTCGCCGGGCTGCCGGAGGGGAAGTTCCAGGACACCCCGGTGGTGGACTTCTGCCCTGTCCTGCCCGGCGAGCAGCCCGGGACCGTCGGCGCCCCGCCGCCCTCGCTGGAGGGGATCATGCTGGGCGGTGGCGGCGCGATCGGTACCGGCATCGCCCTGGTCCTGGACCTGCTGCGGGTCTCCGGCAAGCTGACGGTGGTGGACAGGGAGGTCTTCGAGAAGCCGAACGTCACCTCCTACAGCATCGGCACCCTCACCGACGCGGCCGCGCAACTGCCGAAGGTGCAGTTGATCGCCGCACGCCTGCGGCGGATCGAGGTGACCCCGTTCCACGGCACGATCCAGGACGCCATCGAGGCCGTCGATACCGGCAGCCTGCCCTGGCCCCGGACTGTCCTCGGCGGACTGGACAGCGTCGGTACCCGGCACGACCTGCAGCGCCTGCACGCCGACCTCACCCTGGACGGCAGCACTGGCGGCCCGGTCGGCACCACCGTCGCCCTGCACGAGGCACTGCCCACCGGCCCCGGCCTGTGCTGCTACTACAAGGCCGACCACTCCGGGAAGAGCGCGGAACAGCGGCTTAACGAACTGACCGGGCTCCCGCTAGCGCGGATCGCCCGCGGTCAGGAACCCCTGACCGAACAGGACCTGGAAGGGCTGGACGACCAACAGCGGCAGCTCGTACGACAGTTCCTCGGCCGGCCGGTGTGCGGGCTGATCAACTCTGCTGAGCTGGGCGGCGGAGCGGACGACGCTTTCCGGCCCTCGGCCGCGTTCGTGGCCCAGCAGGCCGCCTGCTTGGTCGTCGGCGCCTGGATCGCCCGCAGCACGGGTCTGATCACCGGCCCCATGCGGCGCATCGAGTACGACACCCGCTTCGGCCCCCGGCCCGACCAGATGACCGACCACTGGACCCCCGCCCCCGGATGTACGTGCCAGATGGACACCGCCCTCATCAGCCAAGTCCGGGAAAGCCGACGCACGGCAGCACCCACTGACAGAACAGGGCACAGGAGCACTCCGGAACAGTTACTCACCGCATCCATTGCGGAGACACCATCGAGCGCCGCGGGGCGAGGTGCCGCCCAGCCCGGTTCATGATCGCTGCACAAGCGGGCACCCTTCGGGCACTGCCAAGCCCGGGACAGTGGCAGGACCCAGCACGGCGCTGTCCAGACACGGCGACAAATCGCAGGTCAGCGGCTTTCGCAAAGCCAAGTCGGGAAACTCCGTCGACGTAACGTGACCGCCGATCCACGCAATCGGCATGCGTTGGTTTTGGGGGCAAATCGGGCGCGTTTCCATGATCACAAAAAAGCCCAACTCCCGCTTCAAATGCGGGAGTTGGGCTTTACCTTGAGCCGCCTATGGGATTCGAACCCATGACCTACGCATTACGAGTTTTCCCAATCACTGTCCGCTGTCGTCCGCGCCCGTCCGCGCCGCTGGTCAGCAGACCGCGCGGGACGGCCGCAGACCGCCACGGACGTGGTGGACTGAGACCCAAACTGAGACCGGGCGCCCAGGCGGCTGGCCTCGCCGATGGACTATCCCCATCCCCGCGCGTGCGGGGCCGACTCTGGCGTGGGGCTGGTGCCCGTTACGGCCGGGGGACCATCCCCGCGCGTGCGGGGCCGACGCCGAGGGCCGGCGGTGGTTGGCGATGATCGCGGGACCATCCCCGCGCGTGCGGGGCCGACGGTGCGCCGGCGTCGCCGTCGTCGTCGGGGCAGGGACCATCCCCGCGCGTGCGGGGCCGACGCCATGGCGCAGACCTGGCCCGAGGCCGGCCAGGGACCATCCCCGCGCGTGCGGGGCCGACTCCTCACGCCCGCCGAGCAGCGCCCCACGTACCGGACCATCCCCGCGCGTGCGGGGCCGACACGTCCCCGGCGTGCAGCCGGCGGATGAGGTGGGGACCATCCCCGCGCGTGCGGGGCCGACGTCGGGGTCGGCAGGAGGGCGTCGTCCTCGCTCGGACCATCCCCGCGCGTGCGGGGCCGACGAGGCGTACGCCCGGCTTCAGGAGCGGTACGGGGGACCATCCCCGCGCGTGCGGGGCCGACGCGAGCGGCTACTCGACCAGGCCCCCGCCGGGGGGACCATCCCCGCGCGTGCGGGGCCGACAGGGAATCTGAAGGTCGGAAATGCGGACGCCGAGGACCATCCCCGCGCGTGCGGGGCCGACACTTCTTGACCTGCGGTGTTGTTAGTAAGAAGTCGCTGACACCATCGGTTCGCCGGAGCCTACCGGAGTCGGGCTCGACACCCAATCGGTAGCCGCCGACCTTACGGGCCACCACAGTTTCGAAGTCGTGAGGGGTTGCCCCCAACACGCTTTCCAACTCTGCATGTCAGTATCCGGCGCGGTTCGCTCAAGTTCACGGCGCGGCTCGGCGGGCCAATGGACGGTTCCCTGAACGTCTCCGAACGAGGGCGGATGAGACTGTGGATGAGACTGGGAGCCCGGCCTGCTAGGCGCCGACCGCATCCCGCTCGCCGCTGGTGTGCCGATGTTCGTGGCTGTCCGCTGGTGTTGCCGTCCGGGTTGGCCTACGCCAGCCACAGCGGAGCCACCCGGCCTGACAAGGGAAAGACCACCATGAAGTTTGCACGGATTCACCTAGACTGGCGCGCGCCAGTCGCCGACGGCGGGAGAGTGCGAGAGGGCATGGGCGGGAAGACCGAGCAGATCGAAGAGACCATCCGGGAGTGGATTCGGACCGGCAAGTTCGCCAGTGGCGCCAAGCTGCCGTCCGAGCGGACGTTGGCGGCGGATCTCGGTGTAGGCCGGACGACTGTCCGGCTCGTCCTGTTGAAGCTCGCCGCTGAGGGGCTGGTCGTCGCCCAGCACGGGAGCGGCTACTACGTCAGCACGGCCGAGCACCCTGCCACCGCGACGGTCACCGCGCCTCATGGCCAACTGGAGCCATGGCGGATCCACGGCGAGCGCCTGGTGTACGACAACGAGTGGATCAAGCTCGCCCTTGTCGATGTGGAGCCGCCGGGCGTTGAGCGCTTCGAGCACCACGTCGTCCGGCTTCAGCACGTGGCCATCACGGCCGTTGTGGACGACCAGGACCGCGTACTCATGCTCTGGCGGTACCGGTTCGTCCCGGCCCGGTTCGGGTGGGAGCTTCCCGGCGGGATCGTGGACGCGGGCGAAGATGCCGCTGCGGCGGCGGCCCGTGAAGTCGAGGAGGAGACTGGGTGGCGGCCGGCCACGGTCGAGCACGTGGTTACTTACCAGCCGATGGTGGGCATGGTGGACTCCCCGCACGAAATCTTCGTCGCCCGGGGCGCAACGCTCGTTGGCGAGCCGACGGACGCGGAGGAGGCCGGGCTCATCGAGTGGATTCCGCTGGCCGAAGTCCCGGGCCTCATCGCCCGTGACGAGCTGCTCGGCTCGGGAACGCTCGTCGCCCTGCTCCACCTGCTGGCCAACCGCTCTCAGCGGCCTACAGGCGCCCGGTAAGTCGCTCAATCCGCCTCCTCTGCCGAACCGACCCCGTGCGGTTCGCGAGGAGGCGGGCCTTTTGCAGGTGCTCTCTCGCCTGGCCGAACTCCCCGCGCGCCAAGTGCGCCTGTGCCAGATCGCACCGCAGGCCCGCCGTCGCCCGTGCAAACGCCGGGTCCATCCGTTCAAGGGCCACGTACAGCTCAGCAAGCGCGTCGTCCTCGCCGAGCATGGCGAGGGCGTTCCCGCGCCAGCGGGCCATGTGGCCAGCGTTGAGGAAGATGCTCAGCATGTCGGGGTCGCGTGCTTCGTCATCAGCGGGCAGCGCAGCCGCCGCGCGGTCCAGCGCCTCACGGCAGTCCCGGGCCAGACCGGCCTTCGCGCACAGCTCCGCCTCGGCCGCGAACAGCCACGCGGCAAGCCGCGGGGACACCTTCGTCCCGCCGGTGCGCTGAGCATCGCGCACCAGGTCCACCGCCATCTCAGGGCGGCCCGCGTCGGCGAGGACGTAGGCCTGCTCCGCCATGGCGTGAGCGAGGTACATGGGCTTCTCGGCTTCGGCCGCCGCCCGCTTGCCCAGCTCGTAGTGGCGCCAAGCGCGCTCCACCGCGCCGACGTCCAGGGCTTGCCAGGCCGCAAGCGTGGCCGCGCCCGCCAGCGCTGTGGCCACCGGCCGGCGGGCATCGGGCAGTACGGCGAACGTCAACGCGTCTTCCAGCGCTTCGAGATGGGCGCGCATCTGGTCCACCAGGGCGGCGGCGCCCATCTGCCGATCGAAGCTCCGTAGGAGTTCGGTCTGGTTCAGCAAGGTGTCCACCATGCCCAGGCTCAGGCTTCGGGCTGAGTCGATCCGGCCGATGAGTTCGTCGTAGCCGTCAGCGGCGGCTGGCTCTGGGGCGCCGAACAGCTCGTCGTCGGTCTTCCCGAACAGCGCCCGGAGGATCAGCGCGTACGAGCTGGAGACCGCACGACGCCCGTTCTCCCACTCGGAGATGTACACCTTGAGACTGGCCGGCGAAGCCACATCGGTGAGGTGCTGCTCGGCGTACCGGCTGATCTCCCGAACCAGCCGCTCTTGAGACCAGCCGCGCTGCTTGCGGGCCTCCCTCAGACGCTGTCCCATGTGCCCGCCCTTGCCCTGGTGACGCCGGTTCGTGGTCGGCATGTTCGTACTCAGCATGCCGGACGTAGACCTCCCCCATGGCGGGTTAACAAAACTGGGTTAACCCCTGCTGGCTACCGGGTCGTTGGCGCACGTCGTTCTATGGAGATGCGGCCGGAACTGACGGGCCGACAGGGAAGCGCTTGACACTGGTGCGCACCAGTTGCAAACTACTGGTGCGCACCAGTTTGGAAGCGGTTCGCTCCTTCCGGAGTGTCCGTGCTTATGGGCGCCTGCCCAACCTGCGCGGATCTGGAATTCCCCTCGTGACGCTCCACCTGTCTACTCAGGAGGCTTCGCCATGCTCGCCACGCCCCGCACCGCCGCCACTCCGACCGTGACCGGTCGTTCCTACGCCCGTCGTGTGGCGTCGCTGACCAGCGGTTCCCGTCGGATGTCGGCCGGTGCGTGGGTGGCGGAGGCGCGGGGTGTCGAGCGTCGGCGCCGGGCGGTGGCGTGCCGGATCGGTCGGCTGACCGGGACGCGGGCGCCGCGGTGGGCCGGCGAGCTCGGCGAGCAGGAGTGGCGCACGATCCTCGCGGTCGGTGTGGCGGCTCTGGCCGACAAGGCGGCGTCGCCCCGGATCGCCCCCGAGGAGAAGCGCGCCTGCACCACGTGCGGCACGCGGCTGAACCGGGCGAACGGCGGCACCGTGTGCGGCCCCTGCCTGGCCTCCGCCGCCCCGGAGCCGACGCAGCAGGCCACCGTCGGCGCCCGCCCCGCGCCGGACATGGGCCACCTGGCCGACACGGCGCGGGAGGTCGCCCCGCTCCTCTCCGGTGGTACGAGCGGCGGGGTGGTCGACCGTACCCGCAACGGCCGCGTCGAGGCCCTGGTGGACGAGATGTTGGCCTCCCGCCCGGCGGGTGCGCTCGTCCTGGTCGGCGAGGACGAGCGGCGGGCGGTCGAGACCTGGAGCCCGTTCCGGGGCGGTCCGCGCCACGTCGTGCGGTGCGCCGACGGTTCCCGCCGCTACGGCACCGGCGAACTGGCGCCGGAGCACTAAACCCGCAGTTCAATCCACCTGTCGCCCTGTGCGGTGGACGGCTCCCTAACTCCTTGGCCGGAAGAGGAGCCGTCCCCGCCGGGCCCACCAACCACCTAGGAAGAGGTAGACCCGTGAGGTCGATTGTTGCAGGCCAGACGGCCCTGACGGAGGACGAGTTCGCCGAGCTGGCGCTCGGCGTGGACTCGGACTTCACCCGCCTGTTCACCGGCGTGCCCGGTGAGAGCGAGACGGAGCGCTCCGCCCGGATGGACGCCGCGGCCGACATCGTGGCGGACCTGCGCCGGGAGGACCCGGCGCTGGCCGCCTACGCCGAGCGCCTGCTGAGCACGGCGCCGGTGCCGCTGCGGCGCCCGGCGGTCATCCGCCGCAGCGCGAGCACCGCCCGGGTGGCGGCGTGAACGGCAACGTGCTCACCGCACTCACGGCCGCCGTGAGCGCGCTCACCGGCCACTCACGGCGCCCGGTTCGGGGGCCGCGATGAAGGCGGCGATGAGCCCCGCGCAGATCCGCTCGGCCGAGCGGGCGTTGAGCGTGGGGACGTGGGCGATCACGTTCGGCGCGGTCCTCTACAGCGTGCTCACGGTGACCCCGCTCATGGCCGGCCACAGCCCGAAGGGGTGGGAGTGGACGGCGCCGATCCTGCCGATCGTCGTGGACGCGGCGGTGGTCATCGTCGTGCGGATGGACGCCACGCTCGCCCGTCTGAACGGTGACGGCGGACGCTGGCCGGTGGTCCTGCGGTGGATGACCGGCCTCATGACCGTGCTGCTCAACGTGGGTCTGTCCGCCCTGGACCGGGATCTGGTCGGGGTGGCGGTCCACGCGGTGGCGCCGCTGCTGCTGATCGTCACGGCGGAGACGTCGCTGTCCTACCGGCGTGCGATCGGCGCTGCCCTGGCCGCCCGTGAGCACGCTGAGCGGGCCGAGCGCGAACAGCGCGAACAGCAGGCCGAGGCGCGCCGGCAGGAGGAGCGGGCCGACCGTCTCGCCCGCTTCGAGGCCGCCGAGCGGTCCGACCGTGAGCGCCGTGAGCACGACGCGAGCGAGGCCGACAAGCAGCGTGAGCACGACGCGAACATGGCCCGCGAGGAACGCGAGGAGACCGCCCGCCGGGAGGCCGCCGCGCGCGAGGAAAAGGACCGGCAGGAGGCCGCCGAGCGGTCCGAGCGTGAGCGCCGTGAGCACGAACGGCGTGAGCGTGAGCGCCGTGAGCGCGAGGCGAGCGAGCGTGAGCGCGACGCCCGGGCCGAGGACGTGCGGCGTGAGCTGGAGGCCGCCGACCGGGCCCGTGCCGAGTTGCTGGCCGCCGGCCCGGCCGCCGAGCGCCTGCCGGAGGAGCGGGCCCGGGAGCTGGTCAAGGCCGCCGTCGAGGCCGGGCTGCCGCAGCGTCAGGCGGTGGAGCTGACCGGCTGGTCGGCTGGCTGGATCGCCGCCCGCTACAAGGAACACGCCACCGTCGCCCGGCTCGCCCTGCACGCCGTCCCCACCATGACCACCGATCAGGAGCAGGCATCGTGACCACCAGCACCGACACCACCCTGACCACCCAGATCGACGCGGCCGGCGCCCTGTTGGCAATCCTCAGCACCCACGCCAACCTGCCCACCCCCGACGCGGGCCTGCGCCGGTTCTTCGAGCCCGACACCGACATCCCGTGGGGTGCGTGGGGCGTCACGCTGTCGCTTCACCGCGACCTCGACAAGTTCGAGCAGTGGCGCGAGGCCCTGGACCTGGACCCCTCCACCGTCGACAACGGCGGATGCGACACCACCCACTGGCTGACCGTCCACGGCACCAGCCACGGCGTCCCCATCGAGGTGAACGGCTTCTACTCCCTGCCCGACACCGACGGCACCGGCCGGTAGCGCCATGGGACGCCCCCGGCACTGGGACCCCACCGGCGAGCGCCACGGCGGCACCCCGACCTACCCGTGGCGCATGGCCCCGGACACCCTGCTCACCCGCCGCCAGCTCCGCGCGAAGGGCCTGCGCCCGGGCGGGCAGGAGGTGGCCGCACAGGTCTGCTGGCGCTCGCGCCGCACCAAGGGCCCGCGCGCCGCGTACCTCTACCGGATCGACCGGGCCAAGCCCGTACGGCCGATGACCCCCGCCCGCACCGCCGCCCTGGCCAAGGCCAACGCCGCCCGCCGCACCTGCCCCACCTGCGGGCGCGACGCCGGCTACGTGCTCCCCGCGCACCTGGGCACCTGCCTGCCCTGCGCCGACACCGCCGCCCTCGCGGCCTGAACCCCTCTCTGACCTGCTCCGCTGCCACCAGCAACAGGAGATCACTGTCATGTCCGTGACCACCATCGAGGTCATCAGCTTCGGCTACCTGCACGGCGCCCCGCCCCAGGCCCACCTCACCCTCGACCTGCGCAAGCACTTCCGTGACCCCCACGTCGACCCCGCTCTTCGCCACCTGACCGCGAACGACCTCCCGGTCCGCCGGGCCGTCCTGGGCACCCCGGGCATCCGGGAGGCCATCACCGCCGCCGCGCTGGTGGCCGAGGCCTACGACGCCGGACCGTCCGCCGCGCCGCTGACCATCGCGGTCGGCTGCGCGGGCGGACGGCACCGTGCGGCAACCGTCGCCATGGCCATCGCCCGCCGTGTCGGCAAGACCGGCACTGCCGTCCGCCTCATCCACCGCGACCTGGACAAGCCCGTCGTCGAGCGCACCGCCACCGGGGACGCCGTCGCCCCGGCGGGCGCGTGACCAGGGGAGGCGTCGTGTCCGAGACCCTGGTCCCGGCCGAGGCCGCGCCGGTCACCGGCCTGCCTGCCCCGGCCCGGCCGAGCGCGCCGGCCCGCCCGGTGTCGCCGCCCGCGCCGAGCACGACTGCGCCGCTCCCGGCGGTGGAGCAGGTGCCGACCGCCGCGCTGGCCGTTCGCCGGTCGCCGTCCCGTCCGGGGCACACCCGGGGTGGTCTGCCGGTGGTGCCGTTGGCGGTGGCGGGCGGGAACACCGCCGTCGGGGCGGTGTCGGCCGCCGCGCTGGCGGGCGGGCCGATGATGCTGGCCCTGCTCGCCGGGGGTGCCGCCGCCGCGACCGGTGCCGCCGTCCTGCGCTCCCGTACCCGCAAGCCCCCGACCGGCCCGGACGCCGAGCAGGCGTCGAACCGGCCCAGCGCCGGCCACCAGGCCGGGGCGGGGGGCTTGTTCGGCTCGCCCGGCCCGACTGGTGGCCGGTCGACGCCCGGTCACCCGCACCGCCCCGGCCCCGCCGGGGCAAGCCGGACGGCGGCCCGCAACGGCACCGCGGCCGGATCGAACGCCCCGGTCGGTGCCGGGTCGGCGTCCCGTCGGGCGGCTGGTGCCGCGTCCCACGTCCACCCCGGTGGCGCGCCCGGCCGTCCCGGTCGGGGCGCCGCCGGGACCACCGGCGCGGTCTCCGGGCCGGGAAGCCGCGCCGCCGGCCACCGCCTGCCCGGCGGTGGTGGTGGTTCGGGTCTGAGGGTGCGGGCGGCTCAGGTTCGGGCAGCTCGTGCCGAGCGGGCCGCATCGGCACCGAGCCTGCGCGAGAAGCGGGTGCAGGACACGGCGGCCCGCCGCACGGTCGCCGACGCCCGCCGCGCCGCCAAGACCACCGCGCGGGAGCAGAAGCGGGCAGCGAAGACCGTCGCCCGGGAGCTGTCCCGCAGCGGCCTCACCGCCCCCGGCGCTGCTGCAGCCGGTGTCGGCGGTGCCGGCGGTGTGGGTTCGGTGGCGGGCAGTGCGCGGGAGGTCGCCCGGCAGGCGCGTCGTCAGGCCCGGCAGGACAAGCGCCTGACCCGGCACCAGGACCGCGAGAGCAAGCGCCAGGCCGGGCGGGTGGCGCGGGACGGGCGAGCGGATCAGCGGGTGAGGGAGCGTCGGGTGGCGATGCGCAAAGGCGCCGTCGCGCGGGCGGCCCGTAAGCGGCTGCGGCGCTCGGCCGGCCGGTACTGGGCCCGGTGGGCGCTGGCCGCGCTGCTGGCCGGCGCGGTCGGCCTGATCGGCGCCGTCACCACCCCGCTCGGCCGCCGCCTTGGCGCGCCGTGGCTGATGTACCCGGGACGGCGCCTGTTCGCCCGGATGCTCGGCCGGGCCCGCGACGACCGACAGGTCCGGGACGGCGTGATCGCCGCCGCCCTGGACGCCGACCTCGCCGCCGCCGAAACCCTCGACACCCCCGAGGACGACACCGACGAGGGGGTGGTCGCGGACACGGTGCCGCGCGCGCCCCGGAACCACCACTCGAACGACAGCACCGAGTCCCCGGGAGGGATCGTGTCCACCGCCACCAGCACGTTCAGCTTCGCCCAGGTCGCCGCCGAGATGGAGGCCCTGGCCAACACCTTCGACCCCGACGGGATGATGGAGGTCCTCGCCATGTGCGAGGAGATCCCGGACGCCCTCCAGTCGATCGCCAACGTCTTCAAGATCCTGGCGGAGAAGGCGGACGACGAGTTCCCGCTTGAGGCCCCGATCGCCGAGGCCCTGACCGAGGTCTACTCGCACATCCAGCTCGCCGTTCAGGCCGCCGGTGAGGTCGGCCCGGTCTTCCGCACCCACCACGAGCACGACATCCGCCGCCACGAGGACCCCCGCACCGGCGAGCAGAAGTGGGACACCAACAACAACTAGCCCGCCCACTCTGCCAGTTCACTCATCTCTCCTCCACCCTCCGGGGCGGGCCGCACACCGCGTGCGGCCCGCCCCGGCCCACGTCCGGAGACTCGCATGACCGACCGTCTGAACCTCACCAACCTCCCACCCGACCACACCCCCCAAGCCCAGATGGCGGCCACGGCCGACAAGCCCGTCAAGGCGCCGCGCCCGCGTCCGGTGAAGCGGGGGGTGCCGCTGGACTGGGCCGCCCCGCACGGCCCCGCCACCGGCGCCCTCTCTGCGGCGACCGGCGCCGGAGCCTTGGCGCTGCTCGGCGCTGCGACCGGCATGCCCGAGGCCCTGCCGCTGGCGGTGGGTGCGGCGGGGGCGCTCGGCCACGGGATCGGCTGGAGCGTGCGCCGCCGCCTGACCGCCATGTCCGTGGTGACCCGCTCGGCGTCGTGGCTGCTCGCCGGCGGCTGGACCACCTGGGCGATGCACACCGGCCCCCTGTCCTGGGCCGCCGCCGGGACGCTCGCCGGCCTCGGGGTGGGGATCGGGGCGATGGCCTCGACCGCCGCCGTCCACGAGGAGGCCGCCGAGGAGGAGCGCCTTGCGCTTTCCCCGCAGGCGGCGAAGGCCGCGGATGCCCTTGACCACCGCCGGCGTGAGATCGCCCGGCAGTGGGAGGAGCGCATCCACCGCGTCGCCGGGGTCCAGACCCGGGTGTTCGCCGTGGAGTTCTGGAAGACCGGCGGCGGCTTCTCCCTGGCCGCCGAACTGCCCGGCGGTTCCGCGACGTGGGACCAGATCGCCGGCCGCGCCCGCGCCCTGGCGGGGGACGCGCGGCTGCCGCTCGGCTGCGTCATCGCGGTGGAGGAGGGCGACATCCAGGGCCGGGTGGTCCTGGACATCCCGACCGTCAACGGCATGGCCGACGCGGCGCCCTACCCCGACGACTACAGCCCCCTGTCGGTCCTGACCGGAATCCCCTGGGGCATGCTGCCCAACCTCGACCCCGTGATGGTCTACCTGCGGGAGGCGTGCGCGCTGCTGCTCGGCCCGCCCGGCTCCGGCAAGTCCACCCTGGTCGACGGCGTCCTCACCGGGTTCGCGCGCTGCACCGACGTGCTGACTTTCGTGATCGACCTGAAGGCCGGGGCGGTCGGCATCCCGTGGACGCGCCCGTGGCTGGAGGCCACCGGCCGCAAGGCCCCCAAGGCCGGGACCGCCCCCGCCCCGGCCGGCACCCGGCCCGGGGTGGACTGGATCGCCTCCACCCCCGAGGAGGCCCTGCGCATGATGCGCGCGGCGCTGCGGATCAACGCCGCCCGCCAGCAGCACTACCAGGACCTGCTCGATGAGATGGACACCACGCTGCTGCCCGTCTCTCCCGCGCTGCCGCAGATCATGGTGGTCGTCGACGAGGGCGCCGAGCTGCTGTCCGTCCCGCCTACCGCCCCCCAGGTGCTGAAGGAACTGCGGGAGGCGGTCCGCAAGGCCATGCGCACCACCCGCGCCATGGGCGTCCGCTTCGTGCTCACCGCCGTCGACGGCAACGTGAGCGCGCTCGGCGACACCGAGATCCGCAAGTTCTCCCCGGTCGGCGTCGCGCTCACCAGCGGGGAGAGCGCCGGGAACAACCTCGCCAAGATGTTCCCGCGCGCCCGGGTCGACACCCGCCAGCTCAACGCCAAGGGATCCGGCGTCATCGGCGCCGCCGGCGCCGACGGCTTCGCCCCCACCCCCTTCAAGACCTGGAAGACCAGCCCCTCCCAGGTCCGCGCCGCCATCCTCGCCACCAACCACCTGCGGCCCGCCCTCGACCGCGTCTCCACCCAGGCCGCCGGCGAGGACTACACCCGCCGCTGGGACGACGACCGCGCCGGATGGCTCTGGAACGCCATCGCCACCGCCACCGACAAGCCGGAGCCGACCGGCAGCGGCACCGGGGTCGGAGCCACGGGCGGCACGGGGGCGGGAGGACTGAACCTGTCGGCCCTCGCCCCCGGCGGGCGGACCGCCGCCGGCGACCGGCTCGTGAAGCAGCCCCGGCCCGGCGGCCTCAACCTCTCCGCCCACCGCAACCCGGCGCCCGCCCCGGCGGATGCGGAGGACGGCGGGAGCGTCTACGAGCCGGTGACCGACCCCGCACCGGGCCTGCTCGTGCGCGCCCACGCCGCCGTCGTCGCCGCCGGCGGACGGATGTACGCCTCCACGCTGGCCGACGCGCTTGGCGTCGACCCGCAGGCCCTCGGCATCGACCTGAACGAACTCCTGCGCGCCGTCGGCGTCGAGCGACCCGGCCAGGGAACCCTGCGCGTCGACGGCGGCCCCGCCCGCTCCGGCTTCTACGCCACCACCCTCGCCGACGCCCTCAACAGGTACAGGCAGTAACCAAAACAGGCCCATACAGCCCCATGCAGCGAGCCCCATACAAGCCCCATACAGGCTGTATGGCCCATACAGCCTGTATGGGGCCCCTGACCTGCATGTGTGGGCGTATGGGCCATACAGCGAGCCCCATACAGCCCCCGCCGCACACCCCCGGAACCGGGCCCAGGGCCATACACCGGACCGGCTGTATGCCCCATACAAGCCCATGACGCACCGTCACCGAAACCGTAACGGGAGGACCGCCGCCATGGCCGTCACCATCAGCGTCACCGTCCTGCTCGCCCTCGTCGCCGCGCTCCTCCTCAAGGGGCGCCGGGTCGGCCTCGGCACCGCCGCCGTCCTGTGGCTGTCCGGCTTCACCACCGCTTCCACCGGCCTCGCCGACCCGGTCAACACCTTCCTGGCCGCCCTCGCCCACATCGCCACCAACCACTGACCCCACCGCGCACCGACCCGCCGACGGGAGACCCCGATGGACCTCACCACCCCGCAGCAGCCGTTCGCCGCCCCGGTGCTCCACGGCCCGGACGGCACCCCCTACTACCTCACCCCCACGCCGAACCTCACGGCCCCGCCCGCCCTCTACCACCCCGCCACCCCGGCCTCGGTGGTCCACGGCCCGGCTCTCGCGCCGACCACCGTCTACCTGCCTGCCCCGCCCCCGGCCACCAACCCGGCCCCGGCGCGGGACCCGTGGCCCGCACGCCTGCTCGCCGGCGGCGTCGCCCTCGGCGCCGGCGGCCTCGGCATCGGCTACGCCGTCCAGGCCGTCGCCGCGGCGGCCGGGAGCGTTGGCGGACTCGCCGCGCTCGGCGTTGGCGCCTATGCCCTCGCCAAGACCACCGGCGGTGGTGGCGGACGAGGTAGCGGGCAGGGCGCCGTGAACGTGCACGTGAACGTGTCCAACCGCAACCGGTAAACCGGCGTGCTGCCGTGGACTTCTTCCTTGGCACCCATGCCCCTGGATGGCTGACGGGCACCCGGGCCTGGCTGTTCGTCTCGGATCGTCGACTGCGCCGCCGGCGGCAGCTGCCGCGCGCGCTCGGATCCTGGTCCCTCGACTCCGGGGGCTTCACCGAACTCCAGCAATACGGATCCTGGGACCACGGCCCGACACCGCGCGAGTACGCGGAGCGGGTGCGCCGCTACCGGGACGAGATCGGCGGGCTGCTGTGGGCGTCCCCGCAGGACTGGATGTGCGAGCCGATCGTCATTCACGGCGGCACTGGCGGCGGGGTCATGTTCGCCGGCACCGGCCTGAGCGTGGCCGAGCACCAACGCCGAACCGTCGCCAACTACCTCCTCCTACGCCGCATCGCCGAGGACCTGCCGTTCATCCCGGTACTCCAGGGCTACCGGCTGGAGGAGTACCTGACCTGCATCGACCGCTATGAGGACGCGGGCGTGGACCTCGCCGCTGAGCCGATCGTGGGCATCGGATCGGTGTGTCGGCGCCAGGCCACCACCGAGGCCGCCGAGATCATCGCCGCAGTCCGCGACCGCGCCCCCGGAATCCGCCTCCACGGGTTCGGCATCAAGACCAGCGGCCTGGCCTCCTACGGCAGCATGCTCGCCTCCGCCGACTCCATGGCCTGGTCCTACGCCGCCCGCTACCGCCCGCCGCTGCCAGGCCACACCCACATCACCTGTGCCAACTGCCGGGTGTGGGCGTTCCAGTGGCGCGAGCAGGTGTTGGCCTCCCTCGCCCGGCACGCGACCCGCACCCCACCCGCCGATCACCGGAAGGGGGGTTCCGTGTCCAGAAAACTGGACACCCCACCCACCCCCGCTCCTGTCCCGGCACCCGCCCGGAGCGGGGCCCGGGTGTCCAGAAAACTGGACACTCAGCCCGCCGCCGAGGCGCCGCTGCGGCTGGCGCTGGCCGCGTTCCGGGACGACGCCGCCCGGCTGGAGCGCGACGCCACCATCCGATGGGCCCACCACACCGCCGGCCTGTCCATCCGCGCCATAGCCACCCGCACAGGCCTCAGCCCCACCCGCGTCGGCCAGATCACCGCTCAACCCGACCAGCCGTTGCTGGAGACCCTGCGGGCCCTGCGCACCCACTGGGGCGTCGACGCGGACCCCGCCACCGCGGCAGCTGCCGACCACATCATCGCCACCCTCGTCGCCACCACACCCGGCACGGACGCTGAAGCGGCATGACCGCCCGCCCCCATGCGATCACCCACCCCTGACCAAAGGAATGTGTCATGGCCCGTCTGCGACTGCGCTTCAACCCCTGGCCCGACCCCGTGATGGAGCTGACCGACACGCCCCACCCGAAGTGCCGCACCTGCAAGGGCGAGGGCGGGTGGGACTACGACTACGGCCACCCCGAGACCGGCGAGTACGACGGCACCGACACCGAGTACTGCGCCTGCTGGGACCCGGACCACGTCCGCCGACTGCTGCCCGTCCCCCGCCTGCTCGCCCGCCTGCTCTTCGGCTGGACCCCGCCCGTCTACAGCGAGGAACCGCCGTTCTAGCCCGGCCTGCCCGACCGGCCGTGCCGCCCGAACCCCGCCGCAGCCAGCGGCCCGGGGCGCGGGCGGTGCGGGGGACCGGACAGACCCGCTCCCACACCACCCCTGGAAGGACAGCACGTGGCCGACCCGCACGCCCCCTACTTCAGCGACATCCTGACGGCGCTCGGCGACAACGCCGACCCCGCTGATTCGTGGCACGAGTACTGCAACGACAACGGCGAGGTCACGCTCGCCGAGATCTACATCCAGCTTGACCCCGACCGGGCCGACACCGCCGGCTACCCGGACGGCCTGAGCCTGATCTGGAACCAGGTCACCGGCTGGATGTGGGCGTGGGGCACCCCCGACGGCCGCCTCTCCGATCCGGACCCGCTGGTCCTGGCTCTGATCGCCACCCCCGCCACCATCGCCACCGCCGCGCAGGCCCTCCTGTCCGGGGAGAACGAGCTTCCCCTGACGGGCGAGGAGGCCCCGCCGTCCGCCTACCCCGCCCTGGACGAACTGCCCCGCGGGACCGCCGACGACGAGTACAGCGACATCTGACCTTCGCCCACAGCACGAAACCCCACACCAGCCGCCTTTTCTTGGCAGAGCGACGGTTGGTGCGGGGCCGTGCATCCCAACAGAGATGGGACCTAGCATGCCCGACTTCGACCGCTTCACGCTGGCGATCGTGGATGACATCCGCGACCGTGAGCAGGCCTCCGACGGCCGCTCCCGCTTCGGCGCCTACATCGCCCAGCACGCCGACGACTTCCACGACAACGGCGAGCCGCTGCGTCCGGTGGAGTTCGCCGCCGTCGCGTGGTCGGTGGCTACCTTCCCGGTGATGTCTCCGGGCTACGTGAACGTGCGCCCCGACGTCCAGCCGCTCACCGTCCACCGCGACTACGACGGCCGGGCGGTGCTCGGCGCGAAGGTCGGCCTGCGACACCACGGCCTCGCCCACCGCCCCACCGGCCGCCCCCTCGATTGGGAGCGTGACCCGTGGGGCCGCCACGACGACCCGTGGCCCGTGCTGGTCGGCCCGGAGCTCACCGACCGGCCGGCCGTCCTGGTCGCCGCCACCGTCCTGGTCCCCATCCCCGACGGCATCCTGCTCCAGCCCACCGCCGCCCGGCCCGGCCGCACCCTCACCCGCGAGGCCAAGACCGTCGTCGCCGCCCTCACCGCCCACGCCAACACCCACCTGGCCCCACTGGTCAACGACCTGCTCGGCGGTGGCCGGTGAGCGCCCAGATCTTGCGGGGAGAGCACCTGACCATCGCCCTCGCCCTGGCCGTCTCCGGCGTGCCCGTGTTGCCGTTGCGGGCCGGGAAGGTGCCGTTCGGCAACTGCCGGCGCTGCACCGGCAACGCGTGCGGCGGCCGGCCGAACATGAAGACCCCCGGCCCCTGCACCTGCTCGCTGCCGTGCCACGGCTGGGCCGCCGCCACCACCAACCCCGACGTCCTGACCAGCGCGGCGCGGGCGCGGGCGTGGCGGGAGTCGGCGGCCGTCGGCTACCACCCCGGCGGCGCGGGCGTGACCGTCGTGGACCTCGACAACGCCGAGGCCATCGCGTGGGCGCGCGCGACCCTGCCGGCCACCCGGACCGTGCCCACGACCCGGGGCGAGCACTGGCTCTACCGGGGCGCCATGTCCTCCGCCAACGCGGTGCGGCCGGGCGTGGACATCAAGTCGACCATGGCCTACGCCCGATGGCTGGGCCCCGGCACCGGAACCATGACCGCCCTGCCGAACGTGGTGCGCGACCTGCTGGTGAAGGAGCCCGCCCCGGCCCGGCCGGTGACCGTCGCGGTGTCCGTGCCGACCGGGGGTGGCAGGTGCCCGCACCGCAGCCCGGTGTACCTGGCGCGTGGCATCGCCATGGCCGAGCAGCGCATCACCGAGGCCGCCGCCGCCGTGCACGCCACCGTCTACCAGACGTTCCTCGCGGTGCTGTCGACGCACGGGCGGTGCGGGTGCCTGACCGGGGCCCACACGGAGCGGCTGTTCGCCGCCGCGCAGGCCAAGGGAGAGACTGCCCGGCACTGCGCCGACGCGTGGGCCAACGCCCTGACCACGCTGGGGCTGTAGCCCGTGGCCGAGGACGAGAAGAACCCCGCCCGCGCGGTCATCACCGACTACGCCCAAGCGCACTTCCGGTACTTCCGCACCGCCGACGGCACCGTGTACGCGCACCGGACCGGCCACCCGGTGGCCCGGCCGATCCGCTCCCAGGGAACGACCGGCAGCCACCGCCAGGAACTCATGGTCGGCCTGTTCAAGGACGGGCACGGCGTCTTCAACGGAACCGCCCTCAAGGAGGCGTTGGACTTGATCGAAGCACTGGCCATGGCCGAGGACGTGCGGCCCGTCCACATCCGCGTCGCCCCCGGCTTCGACGGGGCGACGTGGCTCGACCTCGGGCGGGCCGACGGCCTGTCCGTGCGCATCCACCCCACCGGCTGGGACACCGCCGTCCCCGACCCGCGTGAGGTCTGCTGGCGCCGTACCCAGCTCACCGGGGAGCTGCCCGTCCCGGTCAAGGACACCGACGGCAAGGGCATCGACCTGCTGCTGAGGCTGACGAACTTCGCCGACGCCAAGACCGAGTGCCTGGCCATCGCCTGGCTGATCGGCTGCCTGGGGCCGTCCGTGCCGGTGCCGGCGCCGTTCCTCACCGGCCCGCAGGGCGCCGGCAAGTCGACCGGCGGGCGGATGCTCGTGCGGCTGATCGAGGGCATGAGCGGTGACCTGCGCCGGGCCCCGAAGAGCGAGGAGGACCTGATCTCGGCGGTCGCCGCCGGATGGGTCACCGCCCTGGACAACCTCTCCCACATGACCCCGGACCTCTCCGACGCCATGTGCTGCATCGTCACCGGCGCCGAGTCGGTCAAGCGGGCGCTGTTCACCGACGGCGACGTTCACCGCTCCGCCTACCGCCGGCCCCTGCTCCTGACCGGCATCGACGTCGGCGTCATCCGCCCCGACCTCGCCGAACGCCTCCTGCCGCTCCACCTGGAGCGGCCCCGCGTCCGGCGCACCGAGGCGGAACTGTGGGCCGAGTACGCCCAGGTGCTGCCCGTCGTCCTCGGGTCGCTGCTCGACCTCGCGGTGCAGGTCCGCGCGGCCGAAGCCGAGACCCCGACCGACCTGCGGATGGCGGACTTCGCGCACCTGTGCGCGCAGCTCGACGCCGCGACCGGCCTCGGAGCGCTGCCCGCCTACCGGGCCAGCCTCGACGACCTGAACGACGACGTGATCGAGGGCGACCTGCTCGCACAGACCGTCCTCAAGCACGCCGAGACCATCGAGCCCGGCACCGCGCAGCGCATGACGTCCACGGAGTGGCTGCACCACCTCGGGCGCCTCTACAGCGGCGACGACCTGCGGGCCCTGCCCAAGGGCTGGCCGACCACCGGCAAGGTCCTCTCCGACCGACTCAAGCGCCTTCAGCCCACCCTCGCCGCCCGGGGCGTCCTCATCGACACCGGACGCACGAAGGAAGGCCGCTACCTCGAAATGGCCCGCCCCGCCCCCACCGCCGCCGTCGCCCACGAACAGCTCCGCGTGACCTGACCACCCCGACAAGCAAGAGGAGCACCCGGGCGGGGCGGGCGGGTGCTCCTCTTGCAGTTCGGCGAAGCCGCCCAAGGAACGCGCCGCGAAGCGGCTCCCAACTTCGCCCTTTCGGCGGCGCCAACTACCCCAGACACCCCCGCTTTTTTCCTAAGTAGGAAGACGCTGCGTCACCTGCGTCACCCGGCCCGAAAAACGGCCCCTGACCTGCGCGGGAACGGGTGACGCAGACGACGGACGCTGCGTCACCCCTGCGTCACCCGCGTCACCCAATGACACAGCCGATGACGCACAGGTGACGCAGACCCCAATCGCTGCGTCACCCAAAACCCCAGGTCAGATACCCCGGATGACGCTGATGACGCGGTGACGCAGAAATCCGCACCTAGGACACACACGCACCGCAAGAAGCACGCCCCTGCCCCGACGGCGACGGGGACCACCTGCCAACCAGGGAGATCAAGCCCCAGGGAGGAACCACCGTGACTGTGCCCACCACCACGCTCCACCCCGTTCTCCTGAAGCCTGAGGAGGCGGCGAAGATGCTTCGGATCGGACGATCGAAGCTCTACGAGCTGCTCGCAGCGCGCGAATTGACCTCGATCAAGATCGGCCGTTCCCGCCGGGTCCGACTGGCCGACGTCGCGGCCTACATCGAGCGGCGGGCCGCCGCCGACTGACCACCCCGACCACCCTTCGAGGGCATCCGGCAGCGCGCCGGATGCCCTCGCCCCTTTTCAGGAGCACCACTTGAGTGATCGCAAGACCCGCCTGCCCAACATGGAGTCGACCGTCTACCAGGGCGCGGACGGTCGTTGGCACGGCCGCGTGACCATGGGCGTGAAGGCGGACGGCAGCCCCGACCGGCGTCACCGCAGCGCCAAGACCGAGCCCGAAGTGCGGCGTAAGGTCAAGAAATTGGAAGCCGATCGCGACGCCGGGCAGGTCGCGGCGGCTGGTCGGGCGCCGACGGTGGAGCAGTGGATGACCACCTACCTGACCACCATTGCGAACCAGAGGCTGAAGCCGCGCAGTCTGGACGACTACTGGTCCAAGACCCGGAACCACATCATCCCCGGCATCGGCAGGCACCGGCTGGACCGGCTGCTGCCGGAGCACCTGGACGAACTGTACGGACAGCTCCGCACCGAGGGCCGCGCCGGATCGCACATCCTCAAGGTGCACCGGATCATCTCCCGCGCGCTGAAGGTCGCCCACCGCCGGGGGAAGGTGGCCCGCAACGTCGCCGCCCTGGTGGACTCCCCCACCGTGGAGGAGACGGACGCGAACCCGTTTACCCAGGAGGAGGCCCGACGGTTCCTGGTCGCGGCCATGAAGCGCCCGACCCGTGTCCGGTGGCTGATCGGCGTTGGCCAGGGCCACCGCCAGGGTGAGGCGCTGGGCCTGCGATGGAAGTACGTGGACGAGGACGCCGGCCAGATGGACATCTCCTGGCAGCTCCAGCGGCTGAAGTGGCGGCACGGGTGCGACGACCCGCACGCGTGCGGCGAGAGGCTGCACCGGGACGCGTGCGAGACCGGATGCACCCGGCACCGCGCTTACAAACGCGGGTGCCCGAAGCCCTGCCCGCCGAAGTGCGACCGACACGCGAGCACCTGCCCAAAGCGGCACGGCGGCGGCCTGGCTTTTACCCGCCCGAAGACCAAGGGCAGCCGTCGCACGAGCCCTCTACTACCTCCGCTGATTCCGCTCCTCCGCGAGCAGCGCCAACTGCAGGAGAAGTGGAAGGCGGCTGTCGGCGACGCGTGGCAGGACTACGACCTCGTGACCTGCCGACCCGACGGCCAGCCGATCGACCCCCACGCCGACTGGGAGGAGTTCAAGGAATTGCTGGCCGAGGCCGGAATCGAGGACCGGCGCCAGCACGACGGCAGTCGGCACTCCGCCGGGACGATCCTCAACGAGTTGGGGGTGGACCCGTTCACCATCATGGAGATCCTCGGCCACTCGCAGATCAGCATGACCCGCCGCTACGTCAAGACGACCACCCCGACGACCCGCGAGGCGGCCCGGCGGATGGGCAACGCGCTCTGGCCCCAACCGGCCGAAAGTGAGACCACAACTGAGACCACGAACACGCGAGCGGCCCGCGCTCGGCGTCGCCGCCGCATGATGTAGACATCAAGAGGCCCGGTCAGAGAACTGACCGGGCCTCTTGGGTGCGAGCCGCCTGCGGGATTCGAACCCGCGACCTACGCATTACGAGTGCGTTGCTCTGGCCAACTGAGCTAAGGCGGCGCCGTTGCCGGAAGTGGTGGCAACGCGGGCCAGTCTACACAGGTTCGCGGGTGATCCGTAACGCGATAGGGGGTGGGGTCAGGTGGAGGAGACGGCGAGCTTGGCGGCGAAGCCGGCGAAGAGGGCGGCGACGCCGCCGGTGAGGCCGGCGGAGAGGCGCTTGCGGCGGCGGAAGGCGGAGGCGAGGGAGGTGCCCGCGAAGATCAGGAGGGAGAGGTAGAGGAGGCTGAAGGTCTGCAGGACGCCGCCGAGGAGGGTGAAGGAGAGCACCGGGCGGCCGTAGGAGGGATCGACGAACTGGGTGAAGAAGGAGAGCAGGAAGAGGATGGCCTTGGGGTTCAGCAGGCTGATCACCAGGGCGCGGCGGAACGGGCGCTCGGTGGACTCGGCGGGGACGGCGTCCGCTGCGGCGGCGGTCCCGGAGTCGGCGCGGTGTTCGCGCCAGAGCTGGCGGGCGGCGCGCAGCATGCCGATGCCTATCCAGAGCAGGTAGGCGGCGCCGCCGAACTTGACCACGGCGAAGACGGCCGGGTTGGCCTCCAGGAGGGAGGCGGCGCCGAGCGCGGTCAGGCTGATGAGCGTGAAGTCTCCGACGAAGACGCCGGCGGCGGCGCGGTAGCCGGTGCGGACGCCCTTGCGGGCGGCGACGGACAGCACGTAGAGGGAGTTGGGGCCGGGGAGGAGGACGATGACGAGGGCGCCGAGGACGTACGTCGCCAGGTCGTTGACTCCGAGCACGGTGGGCTCCGGTGGGGAGAGCGGTGAGGGGGCGCTCATCCTAACGTCGCACCGGTCGCTTCCTCAGGATCCGCACCGCTTCCCGTTCTCCGGGGCCTCGCCGGCCAGCAGGTAGTGGTTGACCGCACCGTCGAGGCAGGCGTCGTGGCGGCCGTACGCGGTGTGGCCGTCCCCGTCGTACGTCAGCAGCCGCCCGGACTCCAGCTGGCCGGCCAGCGACTGCGCCCAGGAGTACGGGGTGGCCGGGTCCCGGGTGGTGCCGACGACCACGATCGGCGCGGCGCCGGCGGCCCGGACGGTGTGCGGCACGCCGGTGGCCCGGACCGGCCAGTAGGTGCAGGTCAGGGCCATCCAGGCCATGTCCCGGCCGAACCGCGGCGAGGTCCGCTCGAACTCCGGCACCGCCCGTGCGGCGTCCTCCGGGCCGGTGAACGGCGCGGGCAGGTCGAGGCAGTTCACCGCCATGTTGGCGAACATCAGGTTGGGGTAGGAGCCGTCCTCCTCCCGCCCGTAGTAGGTGTCGGAGAGCCTGAGCAGGCCGGTGCCGTCGCCGGCCCGGGCGTCGGCGAGCGCGGTGCGCAGCCGGGGCCAGAGGAAGTCCGCGTACATGGCCTGGATGACGCCGGTGGTCGCCTGCGCCTCGCTGAGCCGGCGGGCGCCGTCGCCGGTCGGCAGCGGGCGGGCGTCGATCGCCGCGAACAGTTCGGTGAGCTGCTCGCCGGCCTGCTGCTCGGTGCGGCCGAGCGGGCAGTCGGCGTGGGTGGCGCAGTCCCGGGCGAAGGCGGTCCAGGCGGTCTCGAAGCCGCCCGCCTGGGTGCGGTTGCCGGCCAGCGAGTCGAGCGAGGGGTCCATCGCGCCGTCGAGCACCATCCGGCCGGTGCGGCCGGGGAACAGGCCCGCGTAGGTCGCGCCGAGGAAGGTGCCGTAGGACTTGCCGACGTAGTTGAGCCGCTCGTCGCCGAGCAGGGCGCGCAGCACGTCGAGGTCGCGCGCCGCCTCCACGGTGCTCAGGTGGCCGAGCCGGTCGCCGGTCCGCCGACGGCAGCCCTCGGCGAACTCCTTGGCGGCGGCCACCAGGGCGTCGACCTCGGCGGGGTCGTCGGGGCTGATGTCGACGGCGGTGTACGCGTCCATCCGCTCGCCGCTCAGGCAGCTGACCGGGGAGCTGCGGCCGACCCCGCGCGGGTCCAGGCCGACCAGGTCGTAGCGGGCGCGGACGGCGGCGTCGTAGGTGCGGGCCGCGCCCTCGACGTACTCGACGGCCGAGCCGCCGGGGCCGCCGGGGTTGAGCAACAGCGAGCCGAGGCGGTCGGCGGAACCGGACGACCCGGTGGGGACCGACGGGGCGCGGACGGCGGCCAGGGTGAGGTCGCCGTCGGCCGGGTGCTCGTAGTCCAGCGGCACCCGGAAGGTGGTGCACTCGTAGCCGTCGTCGCAGGGCTGCCAGGCGAGCGCCTGGCCGTAGTAGGGGGCGAGCGCGGACGGCACGGTGGCCGGCAGCGCCTCCAACGGGGTGGCGGCTGGCGGGGCGGAGGCGGGCCCGGACGGCGTGGTGGGGCTCGGTGGCCCGCCACCGGACGCGGCGGTGTCCGTACCCGCCCCGCCGGGCGAGCAGCCGCCCGCCAGCAGCGCGACGGCGAGCACGGCCGCCACCGTCGTCCCTCCTCGGAGCCCGAGCCCGAGCCCGCGCCCGCGCCCCGCACGCGTCCGCGCCGGGGCGTCCTGCCGCCTGTCGGCCCGCATCTGGGATCCCCTCAGCCGTTCCGGTACCGGACGAGCGTAGTGCCGCGCACCGGCGGGCTCAGGACGCCTTGCCGAGCGCCTCGGCGAGGTACTGCGCCGCCTGCCGGACCAGCCGCAGCCGGACCCGGTCCGCCGAGTAGTCGGTCGCGTTGTCGGAGATCCGCACCTCCGCCCGGGCCGCGGCGCCGGTCCCGGCGCGCAGCGCCGACTGGAGCTTGCGGGCGGCGTCCAGCCCGGCGGTGTCGGCCTTCCCGGCGGCGAGCAGCAGCCTCGGGGTGCCGGTGACGGGCGCCTCGGCGCCGGTGCGGGCGAGCGCGGCCGCGTCGTACCGGCCGGAGACGGCGGCCGCCGCGCCGTACAGGTCGGGGCGGGAGAGGCCGGCGGCCGCGGCGCACGGCGCGCCGTCCTCGACCCCGAGCGTGCCCCAGGCCGCCGGGCCGGGCGGCAGGGTGCGGAAGGTGGCCGCGATGGTGGTGCGCAGCGCGGCGTCGTCGGCGACGGCCATCGGGGCGGCGGCGACCAGTTCGCAGGGGTGCGCGGTGCCGTTCGGCGCCTCGGGGGCGACCAGGATGAACGGCTTGGCCTTGGTGTTCTGCACGGCGGAGGCCAGGCCGTCGAAGACGTCCGGGACCTCGGCGTCGGCGGTCTTCCGGGGGGTGGCGGCGTGCATCACGACGACCGGGAAGCGGGTGTTCGGGTCCTTGGCGTACTGGGCGGGCAGCCAGACCCGGACGTTGCGCGGGTGGCCGTCCGGGCCGGGGACGGCGGACTGCAGCAGCTCGCCGCCGCCGGGGTGGCCGACGCTGTCGAACCGGCTGACGACCGGCGCCGGGGACGGCGGCACGGCCGCGGCGGCGTCCGCGGCCTCGGCCGGCGGGGCCGCCTGCCACCCTCCGCCCGCCCGGCCGACCCCGCCCTCCACGCCGTCGAACCGCCCGGCGACCGACCCGGCCGGGCCTGCCGGACCGCCCGCCCCGCCGCGACCGCTCAGCGCGCCGAAGGTGCCGAGCGCCGTCAGCAGCGTCAGCACGGTGACGCAGACCCCGCAGACCATCGCCCCGGCCGCCCGCAGCAGCATCGGCCGGTGCTCCCCGGCCAGCTCGTACGTCTCCGCCGCCCTGAGGTCGCGCCAGCGCAGCAGCGCGCCGCGCGCCAACCAGACCCCGCCCCCGGCGGCGGCCAGCAGGGGAACGACCAGAAGCGAACGGACCATGGGACGCACCACCTCGGAGGAGGGCCGGCCGGCCGGTCGGGCCCGGCACCGTACGGGACGCGACGGCCCCGGCGGCCGGGGCGCAGTCGGCCCCCAGCGTGCAAGACGACCCCGGGCTCGCACGCGCGTGTGCCCGGCGCGTAACGCACATTCACTCGAAGGTGGGATGCCGCGCCGGGGCCGGGAAGCTCAGCCCCGGTGGGAGGCTCAGCCCCGGTAGGCGGCTCAGTCCCGACGGGAAGGCTCAGCCCGCGCGCAGCGCCACCGTCATCGCCTCGACGGCGAGCAGCGGGTCGACGTTGCGGTCCAGCGCCCGCCGACAGGCGAGCACCGCCTCGATCCGGCGCAGCGTGGACTCCGGCGGACCGGCCTGGGCGACCCGGTCCAGCGCCTGCCGCTGGTCCTCGTTGGCCAGCACGCCGGTCGAGCCGAGCTGGAGCGCGAGGACGTCCCGGTAGAAGCCGAGCAGGTCCAGCAGGGCGACCCCGAGGGTCTCGCGGCGGGTCCGGGTGGCCCGGCTCTTCTGCCGCTTCTCCAGTTCCTTGACCGCTCCGGCCATGCCGCGCGGTGCCTTGCCGCCCTCGGCCGCGCCGTACGCGGCCTTGAGGTCGTCGGTCTCCTTGGCGTCCTGGGTCTCGGCGAGCGCCTCGGCGTCGGCCTTGGCGGTGTCGACCAGGCGCTGGGCGGCGGCCAGGCAGCCGCCGATGTCGCCCACCTCCAGCGGGATCCGCAGCACGTCGGTGCGCCGGGTCCTGGCCTGGTCGTCGACGGCCAGCCGGCGCGCGCGCTCGACGTCGCCCTGGCCGGCCAGCGCGGCCAGCCGGGCGGTGTGCGGCTCGACGCCGTCGCGCCGCACCAGCATGTCGGCGACCGCGTCGGCGGCCGGGGTGCGCAGCACCAGCAGGCGGCAGCGGGAGCGGATGGTCGGCAGCACGTCCTGCACGGAGGGGGCGCAGAGCAGCCAGACGGTGCGCGGGGACGGTTCCTCCACGCCCTTGAGCAGCGCGTTGGCGGCGGCCTCGGTGAGCCGGTGGGCGGCGTCGACCAGGATCACCGACCAGCGGCCGCCGGTCGGGTAACTGGAGGCGCGCAGCACGAGGTCGCGCATGTCGCCGACGCCGATGGAGAGGCCGTCGGTGCGGACGTACTTCACGTCGGCGTGGCTGCCCGCGAGGACGGTGTGGCAGCCGTCGCAGAAGCCGCAGCCTGGCGTGCCGCCGAGCGCGAGGTCGGGGCTGGTGCACTGGAGCGCGGCGGCGAAGGCCCGCGCCGCGGTGGTCTGGCCGGCACCGGGCGGCCCGGTGAACAGCCAGGCGTGCGTCATCAGCGAGGCGTTGCCGCCCCCCTCCGGCTCGGCGCCGCGCCCGGCGCCGACGATCGCCCCGGCCGCCCGGGCGGCGGCGGTCAGCTGCTCGACCACCCGGTCCTGGCCCACCAGGTCGTCCCAGACGGCCACTGCTGCTCCCAAGCTCGCTACGGACTACCGCTCCAGCAGTCGAGCATACGTGGCGGCTACGACGGGCCCGGGCCCTACGGGCGGCCGGCCGGCCGGGGCCGGTCAGCCCCGGCGGCCCCAGCGCCGGCCCTTGCCCTTGCCCTCGCCCTGACCGCCCTGGTCACCCTGACCGCCTTCACCGCCGCCGTCGCCCCGGCCGCCGGTGCCACCGGGACCCGGACGGTCGGTCCGGTCCCAGTGGGCCCACTCCTCGCGCGAGCCGAGCAGGGTGTCCGTCAGGCTCGGCAGGTCGTCCATCGGGGTCTCCTCCGCCCAGTCCGGGCGGGGCCGCTGGTCGGCGGCGGGCCGGTCCTGCTCAGGGTCGATCACCGGGAGCTCGCGGGTGCGCTCGGCCGGGCGGTCCTCGGCGCCGACCCGGGGCAGCACCGCCGTGCGGTCGGCGTCCTCCGCCGGGATCCGCGGCAGCACGGCCGTCTCGTCGGCCGCCGGCCCGTCCTCCGGCACCACCGGCAGCTTCGCCGTCGCCGTGAGATCCGCCGCGCCGGCGCCCCGGCCCCGCAGCGAGAGCTCCTGGGTCACGTCGCCGCCGTGCCCGGTCCGCGGATCCGCCGGCCCGTCGCCCCGCACGGCCCGCAGCTCGGTGGTCGCCGCCTCCCCGGCAGCGCCCGCACCGCCCGCACCCGCCGAGCCCGCGCGCTCCGCCGCCTCGGCGGCCGCGGCGGCGGCAGCGGCCAGCGCGGCGGCCTGCGCCAGCCGTGCCTCCTCGGCCCGTTGCAGCGCCTCCTCCGCCCGGCGCCGCTGCTCCTCGCGCGCCAGGTCGCGCTGCCGCTGGAGCTCCGCCCGGGCGGCCGCCTCCTCGGCGAGTCGCTTGCGCTCGGCCTCCTCGGCGGCCCGGCGCGCCTCTTCCTCCGCGCGCCGCTTCGCCTCCTCCTCGGCCTGCCGGCGGGCCTCCTCCTCGGCCTTCTTCCGGGCCTCCTCGGCAGCCTTGCGCGCGGCCTCGGCGGCGGCCCGCTCGGCCTCCTCCTTGGCCAGCCGCTCCTTCTCCGCCTGCTCGGCCCGCAGCTGCGCCAGCACCTCCTGGCGCTTGCGCTCGGCGGCCTCCTCCTCGGCGCGCTTGCGGGCCTCCTCCTCGGCCCGGCGGCGGGCCTCCTCGGCCGCCTTCCGCTCCTGCTCGGCCCGGGCGGCCTTCTCCTGCTCGGAGAGCGGCAGCTCGCGGTCGAGCCGGTGGCGGATCGAGGTGGTGACGACGCCGGGGGCCTGGCTGCCGTCGACGACGAGGTAGCGCGCCGGGTCGGCGGCGGCCAGCGACAGGAAGCCGGAGCGGACCCGCTGGTGGAACTCGGTCGGCTCGGACTCCAGCCGGTCCAGCGCCTCGGTGAACCGCTCCCTGGCCCGGGTCGGGTCGACGTCCAGGACGACGGTCAGGTCGGGCAGCAGCCCGCCGGTCGCCCAGCGCGAGATCCGGGCCACCTCGGTGGCGGCCAGGTCGCGGCCGGCGCCCTGGTAGGAGATGGAGGAGTCCATGTACCGGTCGGTGATGACCACCGCGCCGCGGGCCAGCGCCGGACGGATCACGTTCTCGACGTGCTCGGCCCGGTCGGCCGCGTAGATGAGGGCCTCGGCGCGGTGCGACAGGCCGGTGTTGCCGACGTCCAGGACGAGGCTGCGCAGCCGCTGGCCGACCGGGCTGCCGCCGGGCTCGCGGGTCAGCACGACCTCGTGGCCCTTGCCGCGGATCCACTCGGCGAGCGCCTGGGCCTGGGTGGACTTGCCGGCGCCGTCGCCGCCCTCCAGGGCGATGAAGAAGCCGGTGCCCGCGCGGTGCGGGGCCGGGCCGGTGGCGCCGCGCAGCGCGTCGGCCAGGTCCCTGCCGAACGGCACGGTGCCGCGCCGGTCATCGGTGCGCAGCAGCACGACGGCGGCCAGCACCAGGGTGAGCAGTCCGGCGGTGGCGACCGCAAGGGCCGCGCCGCCGTGGATGAAGGTGAACGAGCCGGGCTCGACCGTGCCGTACTCGACGTCCCCGTAGGCGGCGGCGATCAGCGGGACGCCGACCAGCGCGGCGCCGACCACGGCCCGCAGCACCGCGTACAGGTGCTCGGTGACCTGCGGCAGCCGGACCTCCTCGACCTCCTGGGAGAGCAGGGTGCGGCCGGTGGAGACCACCACTCCGGCGGCCAGCGCGGCCAGCACGGTGAGCAGCAGGACGAGCACGAAGTCCAGCACCAGGCCGGCCAGGATCAGCGCGACGCCCTCGGTGAGCAGGGCGAGCGCGAGCAGCCGGCGGCGGGAGAGCGAGGGCAGCACGGCCCGGGTGAGCCGGACGCCGAGCGCGGGGACGCCGGTGGCGGCCAGTACCAGCAGGCCGTAGCCGATCGGCCCGGCGCGGTGCTCGGCGGCGGTCAGCAGGGCCAGCGCGGCGACGCCGGCCATCGTGGCGTACCCGGCGCAGACCGCGAAGGTGAAGTAGGGGGCGGAGCCGGTGCGGCCCTTGGCCAGGGCCGGGCCGGGGGTCGCGTCGGTCGGGGCCCGCAGGCCGCGCAGCGGCGAGACCGGCGGCACCCGGACGGGACCGCCGGGCAGCTCCTGGAGGTGCACCCGCGCGGCCGAGACGGCGAACAGCGCGGCCGCGCCGAGGGCGGCGAAGGTGGTCTGGTGGGCGCGCAGCCAGTCCGAGCCGAGCGCCGCGCAGACGTTGTTGAGCAGCGTGAGCGCGATCAGGGCGGTGGCGGCGAGCGGCACGGTGGCCCAGCCGGTGCGGTGGTCCAGGGTGCGGACGGTGGCCAGGTTGGCGGCGGACGGGCGCCGCTCGGCCACCGGGGCGTACACGTCGGCGGGCGGCAGCAGCGCGGGGACGGCGGCGGCCTTGGCGATCGCCCAGACCCGTTCGGCGGCGCCGGTCAGGAAGACGGTGGCGAGCAGGACCCAGGTCGCGGCGCCGGAGGGCTCGGGGCCGGAGCCCAGCCAGACGATCCACCAGGGGGCGATGCCGATCAGCACGGCGCGCAGCGCGTCGGCGCCAAACAGCGTCCAGCGCCGGTCGAGCTTGCCGCTGAGCAGCCCGTGCACCGGGCCCAGCAGGGCGGCGCCGACCAGTCCGGTGGCGGCCAGCCGGGTGGCGAGGACGGCGGCGACGGCGAGCGGCAGGCTGCGCGGCGGGTCGCCGAACGGCCCGCCGAGCACGGCGGCGATCACCGTGAGCGCGATCAGCACCAGCAGGCCGAGCCGGTCGGCGGTGCCGCCGATCAGCTGGGTGGTCCACAGCCGCCGGTAGGGGCGCAGCCTCAGCAGCGCCCGGATCCGCTCGCCGGCGGTTCCGGCGGGCGCGGTCTCCGGCCGATCGGGCGTGCCGGTGCCGGCGGCCGCCGCGGCGCTGGGGGTGGGCTGCTCCTCGCTCGTCATACGGTCAGCGTAGCGGTCGGGGCATGGGGCAAAAGAGGGGAGCGCGGCTCCGGAAGGGCGCCGCCACCGGGTTGTGACGATCCGCGTACGCCCCTGTCACGCCCGTGCCCCGCCGATTGCCCCGGCGCTGCCCCCGGTTCGGGGCAGGGCTCGGGGGAGCGGCTCGGGAGCAGCTCGGAACACAGCTGGGAACACGGCCGGGACACGGCCGGGGCCCGCGCCGCCGGGGCGGACGCGGGCCCGGGTGCGACCGACCGGGGGTCAGCCCTCGTCGGTGGCGGTGGTCTTGCCCGCGGCGCTCTTGCTCGCCGCGGTCTTCTTGGCCGCCGCCGTCTTGGTGGCGGCCTTCTTCACGGTGGTGGTCTTCTTCGCCGCCGTCTTGGCCGCCGTGGTGGTCTTCTTGGCGGCGGTCTTGGTCGCGGTCTTCTTGGCCGCCGCCTTCTTCGCCGGGGCCTTCTTCGCCGTCTTCTTCACCGGCCCGCGCGCCCGCTTCTCGGCGAGCAGCTCGTAGCCGCGCTCGGGCGTGATGGTCTCGACCGCGTCGTCCTTGCGGAGCGTCGCGTTGGTCTCGCCGTCGGTCACGTACGGCCCGAACCGGCCGTCCTTGACCACCACCGGGCGCTCGCTGACCGGGTCGGTGCCCAGCTCCTTGAGCGGCGGCGCGGCGGCGGCCCGGCCGCGCTGCTTGGGCTGGGCGTAGATCGCCAGCGCCTCCTCCAGCGTGACCGTGAACAGCTGGTCCTCGCCGGTGAGCGAACGGGAGTCGGTGCCGCGCTTGAGGTACGGGCCGTAGCGGCCGTTCTGCGCGGTGATCTCCACGCCCTCCGGGTCGACGCCGACCACGCGCGGCAGCGAGAGCAGCTTCAGCGCGTCGTCCAGCGTGACGGTGTCCAGCGCCATCGTCTTGAACAGCGAGGCGGTCCGCGGCTTGACGGCGTTCTTGCCGGTCTTGGGCGTGCCCTCGGGCAGGATCTCGGTGACGTACGGGCCGTAGCGGCCGTCCTTGGCGACCAGCATGTTCCCGCTGACCGGGTCCGGACCCAGCTCGTAGTCGCCGCTGGGACGGGCCAGCAGCTCCTCGGCCAGCTCGACGGTCAGCTCGTCCGGCGGCAGCTCGTCGGGGATGTCGGCGCGCTGGCCGGGCTCGCCCTCGACCTCGGAGGCGCGCTCCACGTACGGGCCGTAGCGGCCGACCCGCAGGGTGATGTCGTCGCTGACCCGGAACGAGCTGATCTCCCGGGCGTCGATCGCGCCGAGGTCGGTGACCAGTTCCTTCAGGCCGCCCAGGTGGTCGCCGTCGCCGTTGCCGGCCTCGGCGGCGCCGCCCGCGGCCGCGCCCTCGCCGCCCTCGCCGAAGTAGAAGCGCTTCAGCCACGGCACGGACTGCGCCTCACCGGCCGCGATCCGGTCGAGGTCGTCCTCCATCTTCGCGGTGAAGTCGTAGTCGACCAGTCGGCCGAAGTGCTTCTCCAGGAGGTTGACCACGGCGAAGGAGAGGAACGACGGCACCAGCGCCGTCCCCTTCTTGAAGACGTAGCGGCGGCCGATGATGGTGTCGATGATCGAGGCGTAGGTGGAGGGGCGGCCGATCTCCCGGTCCTCCAGTTCCTTGACCAGCGAGGCCTCGGTGTAGCGGGCCGGCGGCTTGGTGGCGTGGCCCTCCGGGGTGATCTGCTCGGCGGCCAGCGGGTCGCCCTCGGCGACCTGCGGCAGCCGGCGCTCGCGGTCGTCCAGCTCGGCGTTCGGGTCGTCGGCACCCTCGACGTAGGCCTTGAGGAAGCCGTGGAAAGTGATGATCTTGCCGGAGGCGGAGAACTCGACGTCCCGGCCGTCGGCGGCCCGGCCGCCCACCTTGACGGTGACCGACTGGCCGACCGCGTCCTTCATCTGGGAGGCGACGGTGCGCATCCAGATCAGCTCGTAGAGCTTGAAGTCGTCGCCGCTCAGGCCGGTCTCGGCGGGGGTGCGGAAGCGGTCGCCGGACGGGCGGACCGCCTCGTGCGCCTCCTGCGCGTTCTTCACCTTGGAGGCGTAGGTGCGCGGCGCGTCCGGCAGGTAGTCGGCGCCGTACAGCTGGGTGACCTGCGCGCGGGCGGCGGCGACGGCGGTGTCCGACAGCGTGGTGGAGTCGGTACGCATATAGGTGATGAAGCCGTTCTCGTACAGCTTCTGGGCCACCTGCATGGTCCGCTTGGCGCCGAAGCCCAGCTTGCGGCTGGCCTCCTGCTGGAGCGTGGTGGTGCGGAACGGCGCGTACGGCGAGCGGCGGTACGGCTTGGACTCGACGCCGCGCACCGAGAACGCGGTCTGCTCCAGGGCGGCGGCCAGCGCGCGGGCGGCCTGCTCGTCCAGGTGCAGGGTGTTGGCGCTGCCCGCCTTGAGCCGGCCGTCCTGGCCGAAGTCGCGGCCGCTGGCGATCCGCTTGCCGTCGACCGCGATCAGCCGGGCGCCGAAGGTCTCCGGGTTGGCCGCGTCGGCCGGGGTCCGGCCGGTGCCGAAGGTGCCGACCAGGTCCCAGTACGAGGCCGAGCGGAACGCCATCCGCTCGCGCTCGCGCTCGACGACCAGCCGGGTCGCGACCGACTGCACGCGGCCCGCCGACAGCTTCGGCATGACCTTCTTCCAGAGCACCGGCGAGACCTCGAAGCCGTACAGGCGGTCGAGGATGCGGCGGGTCTCCTGGGCGTCGACCAGGCGCTGGTTCAGCTGGCGCGGGTTGGCCACCGCCTCCTGGATGGCGGTCTTGGTGATCTCGTGGAACACCATGCGGTGCACCGGCACCTTGGGCTTGAGCACCTGCTGGAGGTGCCACGCGATGGCCTCGCCCTCGCGGTCCTCATCGGTGGCGAGGAAGAGCTCGTCGGACTCCGCGAGCAGCGACTTCAACTTGCTGACCTGGGACTTCTTGTCCGCGTTGACCACGTAGATCGGAGCGAAGTCGTGGTCCACGTCCACGCCGAGACGGCGCACCTCGCCGGTGTACTTGTCCGGGACCTCGGCGGCCGTGCTCGGGAGGTCGCGAATGTGCCCGACGCTCGCCTCGACGATGTAGCCGGGGCCCAGGTAGCCCTTGATCGTCTTCGCCTTGGCCGGCGACTCGACAATGACGAGTCGCTGTCCGTGCGCGGTCTCGCTGCTCGGGGACACCTTCGCTCTTCTCTCCCGGTCGTTACGTGAGCTGGTCGGCGCTGGCAGCACGGGCTGCGCTCCGCCCGACCCCTCCACCGTCCCGGGGCTGCCGCTGTACGACGACCCCACCAGCGGAGTGTGACCGTACCCCGGCCACCCTTGTCAAACGGACGGATCCCGCAATTTCACCGGCAAGGCCGACCGACGCCACTCGAACGGTAACCCGAGCGCGACGGATCGCGCCCTGCGGAGGGGGGCTTCGGCGGGTTTCGAAGGATGGAATGACGGATTTCAAAATCTGTCAACGGAATATCCGCCCCCGGATCGCGCCTGTTCCGGGAGCGCACGGGCCCGGGGCGGGGACCGGCGAGGGAGCGGGCAGGAGCCGGACAGGGCGGGCAGGAGTCGGACGGGGCGGGCAGGGCGGGCAGGACGGGCAGGGACCGGCTAACCGGCGACGAGCAGCAGGAGTGCGCCGGCGGCCAGGCAGCCGAGGCCGAGCGCCGTCCACAGCAGGTCGGCGACGACGGTCCGCGAGCCGTTCTCCTCCGGTGCGAGCACCGCGATGCCGGGGCGGCGCGGGTCGTAAGCGATCCGGACGGAGGTGCCCGGCACGAGCCGGGCCGGGCGGCGCAGCGGGGTGTGGCCGCGTGGACGGGTCAGCACCAGCTCACACGCCTCGACGCCCAGGCCCACGGTGCCGTGTGCACCGACGCCGCGCGCCCCGCCCCTGTTCGTCCCGACGGCCGCGGGCTCGGTGGAGAAGGAGAGCAGCGGCGCGCTGTCGAGTTCACCGTGTGCGTCGGCTTCGGCGACCACCGTCGCGACGGCCGGCCGTCCTCGACGGCGCACTCGGTGGCGCAGGCGCACTTCGGCGGCGCACCAGAGCAGGAGTGCGCCGCCGAGGAGGGCGAATATCGCGCCCCCCACCGTCGCCGTCGTCGTTTCCACCCCAGCCGCCCCCAGCCCTGTCCACAGCCTGTGGACAGAGCCTCACAGGCCGGGACCAACGAGGGGCGGATCTTCGGCGAACGGCCGACGAACCGGGGGAATCCGTGAAGTGAACCGGAGGCCCGACAGCTTCAGGCCACCGGGCGGATGAACCCCTGCTCGGTCAGCAGCCGCAGCGACTCCGGCACGCGGTCCCGCAGCACCACCCGGTCCTCGCCCAGCAACTGGGCGATCGCATCGACGATCTCGCCCGCCGACAGCGTCCCGTCGCAGACCCCGACGAAGCCGGCGCCCACCGTGTCCACCTTGGTGGCCCGGCGCATCCCCCGGTTGTGCCGCAGGATCACGTGCTCCGGGTCCTCCGCCCCCGGGGCGCCCACCTGCTCCTGGACGACCTCGTCGGCCAGCACGTACCGCGCCGCCAGCAGGCCCGCGTCGTCGTGCGTGCGCAGGAAGTCCTGCCGGTCGAACCACTCCTCGATGTGCGGGCCGAGCGGCTGCTCCACCGGGTGCGGCCACTCCTCCACCCGGACGGTCGGCCGCTCGGCGCCGCTCGCCCGCAGGGTGATCCAGCCGAAGCCGATGCCCTCGACCCGGCCGGCCTCGAAGGCGTCCAGCCACTCCCCGTACCGGGCCCGGTAGTCGCCGCCGGGGCCGCGGTGGTCGCCGCCGTCGCGCAGCCAGAGCTCCGCGTACTGGGCGACGTCCTGCACCTCGCGCTGGACGATCCAGGCGTCCAGTCCGGTGCCGGCCACCCAGCCGGAGAGACGGTCGTGCCAGTCCTCGCCCCTGACGTGCTGCCAGTTGGCCAGCAGCTGGCAGTAGCCGCCCGGCTCCAGGTGGGCGGCGGCCGAGCGGACCAGGCTGCGGCAGAGGTCGTCCCCGGCCATCCCGCCGTCCCGGTACGTGAACCGGCCGGCCGGCGAGATCACGAACGGCGGGTTGGAGACGATGAGGTCGAACCGCCGCTCCCCTACCGGCTGGAAGAGGCTGCCGGCGGCGGTCTCCGTGTTGTCGAAGCCGGACAGCGCCAGGGTCAGCTCGGTGAAGCGCAGCGCCCGTGCGTTGAGGTCGGTGGCGGTCACCCGCTGGGCGTGCCGGGCGGCGTGCAGCGCCTGCACCCCGGAGCCGGAACCGAGGTCCAGCACCGAGCCGACCGGCCGGCGCACCGTGATGTTGGCCAGTGTTGTGGACGCGCCGCCCACCCCGAGCACCAGGTCCTTGCGGGCCACGCCGTGCGCGGTCTCGCCGGAGCCGATCCCGCCCGCGCCGCCGACCGCGCAGCCCAGGTCGGAGACCACCCAGGCGTCCGAACCCGGCAGCCCGGCGACCTCGTTGGCGTACGGGCGGATGTCCACGGTGGCGCGCACCAGCTCGCCGTCCGGGCGCAGCCAGCCGTCGGCCAGGCAGTCCTCCACCGGCAGCGCGGCGGCGGCCGCCTTGTACGGCACGGGCTGCTGCAGCAGGAAGAGCCGCACCAGCGTCTCCAGCGGGCTGCCGCCGCGGGTCGCGCGCAGCGCGGGCACCGCCTCGCTGCGGGCCAGCGCCGCGTACCCGGTGGGCCCGAGCAGATTCAGGCAGCCGTCGGCGGTGTACGAGGCGGCGAGCAGCGCCTCGCGCAGCTTGGCGAGGCGGGTCGGGTCGAGAGCGGGGCTACTGATCACCCCGCCATTGTCCCCCGCGCGGCCCTCCGCGCCCGCCCGTTCCGCCGTCCCCTCCTGGCCTTCTCCGCCACGCCGACGACCCCCTCGGCCGTGGCCGAGGGGGTGCGGGGGCGTGCGGGGTCGCGCGGTGTTCGGGTCCTGCGGGGCGCGGGGTCGTACGGTGTTCGGGTCCTGCGGGGCGTGCCGGATCGGGAGTGCGGCCGGTCAGCTCGCCGTGGGGGCGGGGGCCGGCGTGGTCGGCGTCTGGGCGGCGGGGTCGCCCGCCGCCGGGCTCGCGGCGTCCGTGGCGGACGCCGTGGCCGTGTCGGTGGGCGCGCCGGTGGGCGCGTCCGTCGGCGTGGCCGCCGCGCCGTCGGTCGGGCCGGCCGTCGGGGCGGGGGCGGCCGAACCCGGCTTGCAGCCCTCCTGCTTGGCCATCGCCGCGCCCAGCTCGCCGCGCTGGAGCTTGCCCTGCGCCTGCGTGGAGAGGGCGGACAGCTGGCGGATCTGGTCGCCCACGCTGCGCAGCCCGTCGGCGAACTTCGACTGGTCGTCGACGGCGAGCGCGTCCAGCTTCTTCTGGATGTCGAGGTAGCCGTCGGCCGCCTTGTTGAGCTCGGCGACGGTGTCCTTCTGCAGGGTCGCGCCGTCGTCCACCTTGGGGGCGCCGGCCCCGTCGATGGCCGCGGCGATGTCCTGGTTGGTCTTGGCCAGCCGGCCGATGTCCGCCGAGAGGCGCTTCTGGAGGTCGGCCGGGACTTCGCCGGTCTTCACCTGCGCGGTGTCCGCCAGCGCGGTCTGCGCCTGGGCGATCGGGTCCTTGGCCGCGCCGCACACGTTCGCCGCCCAGGACTCCAGCTGCTTGCTGTTGTCGTCGCCGCAGCCGACGGCGCCGAACGCGAGCAGCGCCCCGAGCACGGGTACGGCCAGCAGTCGCTTGTTCACCGGGAGAAGCCCTTTCGGTTTCGGTCGTCGAACTGCGAACCTACACGTCCGCCGTTCGACGCCCGGTGCCTGTCCGGGCCCGCTCCCGCCCGTCGCCCGCCGCTCCGGGCGGCGCCGCGCCGCTCAGAGCGCGAGCGCGTCCACCGAGGCGGGCCAGCTCATCCGGATCAGTCCTCCGCCGGCGCCGGCGGTGACCTCCAGGTCCTCGACCAGCCCGGTGAGCACCGCGAGGCCGAGGGCGTCCTCGTCCGGCTCGGCGCCGTCCGCCGTGCCGGCGGTCGGGACGGTGTCGAGGCCGGCCTCGTCCTCGACCTCGATGAGGAAACGCTTCTTCTGGTCGATGAGTGCGACCCGCACGGCGCCCTTGACGTCCCCGCGCCGGTGCAGACCGACTGCGCGGGAGCACGCCTCGCCGACGGCGAGGCGCACCTCGTCGAGCACCGACTCGTCGACCCCGGCTCGTCTGGCGACTGCCGCGGCTACCAGCCGGGCCGTTCGCACGTGCTCGGGAAGCGCGCTGAATCGAAGTTCGACGGTTGCCATCTCTTCCCCCTCGGGGTGCTCCGACCGGGGCCGGGCTCACGGCCCCTGCGGGCCGGCGGCGACCGGCCTTGGGACGGCCGGACGGGCCGGGGCACCTGGCCCCGGCTCCTCCGGACGCATAGGGATCGGGCGGACCGGCCGCCAAGGGCCGGCCCGGCCGGGTCAGTCGGTCCTGCGGATCAGTCGGTCGCCTGGACGGCGTCGTCCACCGAGTTGTGGATCGGGAAGACCTTGGTCAGACCGGTGATCCGGAAGATCTTCAGAATGCGCTCCTGGTTGCACACCAGGCGCAGCGAGCCCTCGTGGGCGCGCACCCGCTTCAGACCGCCCACCAGCACGCCGAGGCCGGTGGAGTCCAGGAAGTCCACGCCCTCCATGTCGACGACGAGGTGGTAGCTACCGTCGTTGACGAGCTCGACCAGCTGCTCGCGCAGCTTCGGGGCGGTGTACACATCGATCTCGCCGCCAACCTCGACGACCGTGCGATCGCCGACTGTACGGGTCGACAGGGACAGGTCCACGGAACCTCCAGCACCTTGCCTTGCTACGTCATTGCGATCCTCGGCCGGACGGCCGTCACCGCATGGTCGCGAGCTCCGGGCACACCCAGCCAGTGCGTGGCAAGCCTCAGCGCTGCGACCCCCGGCCGTACGGCCGTCACGGCCACATTCAACCACCTGCGACCATGCCCGCACGATGGCTTAGGACGATTCTCCGTCACGCCGGTGACACACTGGGTCCTCATGCCGCCGCGTCACAGCCTGCCCGAGGCACTGCTCACGACCCTGTCCACCACCCGAGGGCGGTCGGACCGGCTCACCCATACGGAGCACCTTCCCGCCCGGCCCGCCCGTTATGCGCCCTGGCCCGAGTGGATCCGGCCCGAGATCGCGGCATCCGCCCAGGCCATGGGCGTCCGGCAGCCCTGGGCCCACCAGGCGGAGGCGATGAACCTGGCCAAATCCGGTCAATCTGTGGTGATCGCCACAGGGACCGCCTCGGGCAAGTCCCTCGGCTACCTCGGCCCGGTGCTCTCCGACCTGCTGGACGGCACCGAGGCGCGCAACGGCCGGGGCGCCACCGCGCTCTACCTCGCCCCGACCAAGGCACTCGCCGCCGACCAGCGCCGCCGGGCCGCGGAACTCGCCCCGCCCCGCGTCCGGGCCGCCCTCTACGACGGCGACACCCCGCCCGAGGAACGCGAGTGGGTCCGCCAGTACGCCTCCTACGTGCTCACCAATCCGGACATGCTGCACCGCGGCATCCTGCCCGCGCACGCCCGCTGGTCCTCCTTCCTCAAGACCCTGCGCTACGTCGTGGTCGACGAGTGCCACGGCTACCGCGGCGTCTTCGGCTCGCACGTGGCCCAGGTGCTGCGCCGGCTGCGGCGGATCTGCGCCCGCTACGGCTCCTCGCCCGTCTTCCTGCTCGCCTCCGCCACCACCGCCGACCCGGCCGCCACCGCGCTCCGCCTCACCGGCCTGCCCGCCGAGGCGGTCACCGACGACGCCTCCCCGCGCGGCCCGATGGTCTTCGGACTCTGGGAGCCCCCACTCACCGAGAACGTCGGCGAGCACGGCGCGCCCGTCCGCCGAACCGCCACCGCCGAGGCCGCCCACCTGCTGACCGACCTGGTCGAACGGGAGACCCGCACCGTCGTCTTCGTCCGCTCCCGGCGGGCCGCCGAACTGGTCGCCCTGCAGACCCAGGACCAGCTCCCCCGCCCGCTCGCCGACCGGGTCGCCGCCTACCGCGGCGGCTACCTCGCCGACGAGCGCCGGGCCCTGGAACGCGAACTGCAATCGGGCCGGCTGCTCGGCCTCGCCTCCACCTCCGCTCTCGAACTCGGCGTCGACATCTCCGGCCTGGACGCCGTCCTCATGGCCGGCTACCCGGGCACCCGGGCCTCGCTCTGGCAGCAGGCCGGCCGGGCCGGACGCGAGGCCCAGGGTGCGCTCGCCGTCCTGATCGCCCGGGACGACCCGCTGGACACCTACCTGGTGCACCACCCGGAGGCGCTGTTCGCCACCCCGGTCGAGGCCACGGTGCTCGACCCGGACAACCCGCACGTCCTCGCCCCGCACCTGTGCGCCGCGGCCGCCGAGCTGCCGCTCACCGACCAGGACCTGGAGCTGTTCGGCCCCTCGGCCGCACCACTGCTGCCGGTGCTGGAGCGGCGCGGACTGCTCCGCCGGCGCGGCGACGCCTGGTACTGGACCCGCCGCGAGCGGGCCGCCGACGCCGTCGACCTTCGGGGCAGCGGCGGCAGCCCGGTGCAGATCGTCGAGGCGCCGACCGGCCGGCTGCTCGGCACCGTGGACGCCTCCGCCGCCCACACCACCGTGCACACCGGGGCCGTCCACCTCCACCGGGGCCGCACCTACCTGGTCCAGGACTTCGACGTGGAGGGCTCGGTCGCCCTGGTCGAACCCGCCGACCCGCCCTACACGACCGCCGCCAGGGACATCACCTCCATCTCCGTGCTCACCACCGACACCACCGTCGACTGGGGCGAGGGCCGGCTCAGTTTCGGTTCGGTGGAGGTGGTCAACCAGGTGGTCGGCTACCTCCGCAAGCGGATCTCCACCGGCGAGATCATGGGCGAGAGCAAGCTCGACCTGCCGCCACGAACGCTGCGCACCCGGGCCGTGTGGTGGTCGGTCACCGAGGACCAGCTGCTCGACGCGGACATCCCGCCCGACCAGCTGCCCGGCGCCGCCCACGCCGCCGAGCACGCCTCCATCGGCCTGCTGCCGCTCTTCGCCACCTGCGACCGCTGGGACATCGGCGGAGTCTCGGTACCGCTGCACCCCGACACCGGGCTGCCCACCGTGTTCGTCTACGACGGCCACCCCGGCGGGGCGGGCTTCGCCGAACGCGGCTTCCAGCGGGCCGTGCAGTGGCTGACCGCCACCCGGGAGGCGATCGCCGTCTGCGAGTGCGAGCGCGGCTGTCCGTCCTGCGTGCAGTCGCCCAAGTGCGGCAACGGCAACGACCCGCTGGACAAGGCGGCCGCCGTCCGGCTGCTGGACGTGCTGCTCGCCGGCGCTCCCCCGGCCGCCGCCGGGACCGGCCTGGACGGAGCAGCCGGACCGTCCGGCCCCTCCGGGGCGGGCGGGCAGGCCGCGCCGACGCACACGGCCGACCCGGTGGAGGCGGCCCAGGCCGCAGCCGAGGCGGCCGACGGCGCCGAGGCGGCGGCCCGGACGGCGGAGCAGGAGGCGAAGCAGGAGCAGGAGGCGAAGCGGGAGGCCGATCAACGGGCGGACGGGCCCACCGGCGGGGGCTCGCCAGGAGCTTCATGAGCCACCCCCGGCCTGCATCGGCTGCCCGCCCTGCGCCGGCTGTCCGGTCGGATCCGCTTCGCCCAGCGCGGCCCGCGCGTCCTCGTCCGTCGGTGCCACCGGAGCCCTGATCGGTCCGGCCCGGGCCCGCGCCCGGGCCGGACCGACCGGCAGGCGCAGCGGCAGCCCGGAGACGGGCACCTGGGCGACCACCTCGACGGCGTCCTCCGCCTGATCCACCGCACACGCGACCACGACGGCCTTCTGCACGGCCGCCACGGCCTGGGCCCGGCCGCAACCACCGTCCGCGTCCAGCAGCAGCCGATCGGCCGCAGCGAGCGCCGCCAGGTCCGCGGCGGATTCCGCCCGGTGCCTGGCGGCGACCACCGCGCCCACCGAGAGCACGGCGGTGCACACCAGGCAACCGAGCATCGCGCAGGCCAGCAGCCATACCGTCGCCGACCCCGTGTCGGCCCGGCGCGGCACCGGCCGCGCCGGCGCCCTCCGACCGTTCACAGTCCTGCACCTCCCTCGGCACCCCACAAAACGTCCTCTCGGGCCGCAACAGCCGTGGCGCTCAGCCGCACCGTGAGCACCCCCGCGAACCGCCCCGGTGCCCCGTAGGGCGCGTCCACGGTGACCCGGACGGTCTCCGGCGCCAGATCGACCAGGACCTCCGCCCCGGGCGGCGCGGCCACCCGCGCCATTCCGGCGGCATCGGCCTCCCCGCGCGCGGCCGCCCTGGCACCCACCCGCGCCGCGTCGACACAGCGGAGCTGGGCGGCCGCCGCGAGCACGGCCCAGACCAGCAGCACTCCCAGCAGCACCAGCGCCGGCAGCGCGACGGCCGTCTCTGCGGTGACGAACCCTCCGTCGCCGCGCCGTCGTCGCCGCCGGTGCCACTGCCTCCGCAGCGGCTGGTCAGGCCACATGGAGCGCCCGGTCCAGGGCGCCGGCCAGCGCCTCGAACACGGCCGTGCTGGTCGCCACCTTGTACAGCGCGGCCCCCAGGGCGCACGCGCCCAGCGTGCCGACCGCGTACTCGGCGGTCGTCATCCCCGCGTCCGAGCCACCCCGGGCCCGGTTCCTCCACCGGAGCACCGGCCGGATCGCGGGCCGGAGCCGGCGCGTCGCCCCGGAAGCGGCGACGACCACGGACTTGATCACCACGTTCATGGTTTCCCTCCTCGCATCGGTTCGATTTGGTGTTGCGTCACATCGCGTGCGAAAAACGGCTGGCGAGCCCCATGACCACCGGGGCGACACCGACCAGGACGAATGCCGGGAGGAAGCACAGCCCGAGCGGCGCCGTGGCGAGCACCCCGGCCCGGCGGACCCGGGTGTGCGCCATCCGGACGGCCTCCGCCCGCCGGCCGCTCGCGAGTCCGGAGAGCGCTGCCGCCGCCGGGGCGCCGCTCAGGCTCGTCCGGACCAGGCACCCGGCCAGCGGCGCCAACGGGGGATGCTCCTCGCCGAGCCGGCGCCAGCAGACCTCCGGCGGTGAGCCCAGGGCGAGTTCGGCCGCGGTCGACAGCAGCCGCGGACCCATGGGGGCGTCAACGCTCGCACCGACCGCCGCCACGGCCACCGCCGGCGAGGCCGCCGATCCGAGACAGGCCGCCAACAGCTCGGCCGTGAACGGCAGCTGCCGCACCAGCCGCTCCTCCTCCAGCGCGACCCGCCGCTCCGCCGGGGACCTCGCGCGAGGCATCCACCGGTGCAGCCCGACCGCCAGCAGTCCGCCCACCAGCAGGCCTCCCGGTCCGCCGAGGAAGGCCGCCGCCCCGAGCCCGGCCGCCACCGCCGTCGCCGCCCGCCGGACCCACCCGGGGAGGACGGGACTCCCCCGCGCCGCCGGCCGCCGATCGGCCCGCCGCGGCCGGGCCCGGTCACCCGTGCCCAGAAGCGCCTCGGCCCGCCGCCGCGCCCGCCACCCACGCCGGGCCGGACCGCCGACCGCCCCGACCAGCAGCACCCCCAGGCCTGCCGACGCCGTCAGCCAGGTCATCAGCACCCCACCTCCCGGCGGAACGCGTCACTCGGCCGACCGGTCCGGGCGCGGATCCGGCTGATCCCGCACCTCCACTCCTCCGGGGACGGCTCGGCCTGCCGCCCCGGGGCGGCGCCCAGGGCACCCTCGGAGGCCGCCCGGACGATGCGGCCGGTCCACACCAGGCCCAGCCCCTCCAAGCCCGCGCCCGCCACCAGGGCGGCCAGCCCTGCGGGCGTGTGGAGCAGCACCTCCAAGGGCCTCGCCCCGAGGGCCGCACCCAGCAGCAGTCCGGCGAGCGGCAGGGCCGCCAGTACCGCGATGGTGGTGCGCGGCGCCGCCAGCTCGGCGCCGATCTCCTCCGCCAGGGCCCGCTCGACCCGCAGGGCTTCGGCCACCCCGTCCAACCCGGCCGCCAGACCCGACCCGCCGACGGAGGAGACCTCCCAGCAGGCGGCGACCGCCGCCGCTCCGCTCCCGCCCGGCAGTTCGGCGATCAGCCGGAAAGCGGCGGGCACGTCCGCGCCGTACCGGCCGGCGGCGAGCCGGGCGACGGGCTCACCGCCGAGCCTGCGCAGCGCCACCGGGTCGGCGGCGATCCGCGTGGTCACCAGGTGCAGCGCCTGCTCGGGCGTCGCCCCGCCGCGCAACTCGCCCGCCAGCCCGGCGCAGAGCTCCACCACGGCGGCCGCCCGGTGCCGTGCCTCGATGGCCGCCGCGCGCCGCAGCCGCCACCGCCGCACCGGCAGGACGGCCAGAACGGCCGCCAGCACCGGAACGGGCGATCCCGTCGCCCACCCGGCCGCCAACCCGCCGGGCAGGAGCAGGAGCTCGGGAGCACCCCGGACGGGCCGCCAGAGCCCGCCCGACCACCGGGCGACCGCGGCCGCCGCGCCGCCGTCTCGAACACCGACGCCACCGCCGTCGGCACCGGCGTCGCCCTCGCCCGCCAGCACCGCACCGATCCGGCGAGCTCCTGCCACCTGCCGCTGCAGCCCGCACCACGCCGCCACCGCGGCCCCGCACAGCACCAGCACCCACCACAGCGCCGCCTCGTCACCCGTCACGGCCACCACCTCCCTCGCCATCCCCACCGACGCCACTTCGCAGACCGTTCCGGGAACCCGACGGCCTCCTCGGCCCACCACCCGGCCCGAGCAGCAGTAGGGCACCCGCCACACAGCCGCCCATCAGCAGCGCGAACACCACCTCCGCCCACCCGACCGTCACGGCGCACCCTCCTCGACGGCCGCTCCCCGGGCGGCGAGCAGGCCGGTCAGGCGCGCCCAGCCGGGGCCGGGAACCGTGGCGCCGTCCGCCGTGAACGCCACCGCCGGGGTGGTGACGGCGAGCCCGTGCCGGTCGCCGTCCAGGGTGTGGATCTCGGCGACCCGGCGACGTCCGGTGCCCTGGTCCCGCGCCAGGTGCACCACCAGGTCGAGGGCGGCGCGGAGTTGGCTGTGCAGGGCCGGGCGGTCCAGTCCGGCCAGCGAGCCGAGCGCCTCCAACCGGACCGGCACGTCCGCCGCCGTGTTGGCGTGGACCGTCCCGGTGCCGCCCTCGTGGCCGGTGTTGAGGGCGGCGAGCAGGTCGGCCACCTCGGGCCCGCGCACCTCCCCGATCACCAGCCGGTCGGGCCGCATCCGCAGCGCCTGGCGGACCAGGTCCCGCAAGGTGAGCTCGCCCAGCCCCTCCTGGTTGGGCGGGCGGCCCTGGAGCCGCACCACGTGCGGGTGGTCGGGGCGCAGCTCGGCGGAGTCCTCGGCGACGACGATCCGCTCCTCCGGACCGACCAGGCCGAGCAACGCCGCGAGCAGCGTGGTCTTCCCCGTACCGGTGCCCCCGCTGACCAGCAGCGAGAGCCGGGCCCGCACGACGGCGGCGAGCAGTTCGCCGCCGCGCGGCGGCAGCGCCCCGCCCGCCACCAGCTCGTCGAGGCTGAACGGCCTCGGACGGCACACCCGCAGCGAGATGTGGGTGCAGCCGGCGGCGATCGGCGGCAGGACGGCGTGCAGCCGGGTGCCATCCGGCAGCCGGGCGTCCACCCAGGGCCTCGCGTCGTCCAACCGCCGCCCGGCCGCCGTGGCGAGGCGGTGGGCCAGCCTGCGCACCGCCTCCGGGTCGGCGAAGCGGACGCCGGTGACCCGGTGCAGACCGCCGCCCCGGTCGCACCAAACCTCGTCCGGTCCGTTGACCAGGACGTCCGTGACGTCGGGCGCCGCCAGCAGCCGGTCCAGCGGGCCCGCACCCACCAGTTCGGCGCAGAGCGAGCGCACCGTGTCGAGGACGTCGTCGCCGCCGAGCGGCGGTCTGGCGGCGCGCAGGGCGGTCGCCACCGAGCCGGCGGTCGGCGGCGCCCCGGACTCGGCCAGCCGCAGCCGGACGGCGTCGACCAGCGCGGCGGTGCGCGCCTCCCGCGCCGTCCGGCCGTAGGGGTTCGGTTCGGTCCGGGCGACGGCCTCCGGGGTGCTCCCGGGGGCCGGGACGCTCCGCAGCAGCCTCCGTTCGCGCGGCACCGGACCACCGTGACCGGCCCCCGGAGCACCGACGGCCTTCCGCAGACGCACCATCAGGCGACACCTCCCTCGACCGCCGGCACCGGCAGCACCTCGTCCAGGAACGCCCCGCAGAAGCGGGCGAGCGGCCCACCGTCCCGGATGCCCGGCGGCACGCCCTGTTCGAGGTCGACGGCCAGGGCGGGCTCCGGCTCCAGCACCCCGGCGAGCTGCATCCGCAGCCCCCGGGCGACCCGGTGCGCGGGGAGCCCGAGGGGTCCCGGCATCCGCACCACCGCCCGCACGTCGTCGAGCCGCATCCGGACCGACGCGGCCACCCGGTCGGCGGCGGCGACCGCGCGCAGTTCGGCCGGCACCACCAACAGCGCCGTGTCGGACTGCTCCAGCGCCTGTCCGGCCGCCGGATCGAGCCGCCGGGGCACGTCGACCACCACGAGGCCGCCCCGGCGGCGGGCGGCGGCCAGGACGCTGCGCATGGCCTCGGGCGGCACCGCGAGGGTGTCGCTGCGGTCCCAGGACAGGCAGGACAGGGTGCCGAGCCGCTTGAGCGCGGGCAGCGCCCGGGCGAGTTCGGCGCCGCTCACCCGCCCCCGGGAGCCGGCGAGGTCCGGCCAGCGCAGGCCGGCGGTGGTCTCGCCGCCGAGCAGGATGTCGAGCCCGCCGCCGAGCGGGTCGCCGTCGACGAGCACCGTGCGCAGGCCCCGGCGCGCGGCGGTGACGGCGAGCGCGCAGGCCAGGGTGGAGGCGCCCGCGCCGCCCCGCCCGCCGAGCACGGCGACGGTGCGCGCGGGGGCGCCGACCCCCTCGGCGGCGTCGGCGACCCGGTCGAGCAGCCAGGCCTCCGCGTCGGGCAGGAACAGCACGTGCTCCGCGCCGAGTTGGACGGCCCTGACCCAGACGCCCGCGTCGTCGAGGTCCAGCCCGAGCAGCAACACCCCGGCTCTGCGGGGCAGCCCGGCGCACTGGGCGGCCCGGTCGTCGCCGACCAGGACGAGCGACGCGCCCTCCCAGAGCTCGCGCGGCGGCGGGGCTCCCCGGATCAGCCGCGGATCGGTGCCGGCCGCCGCGCAGATCCGCAGCAGCTGCTCGGCCAGGCCGTCGTCCCCGGTGAGGACGAGCGGCCCGCCGGGCTCCGGCCCGCCGGTGGTGGCGTGGTCGGTGATGGGCTTCGTCATGGCGGCTCCCCTGTCGTCCTGGTGTCCGGTCGGTCCGGCAGCCGCGCTCGCCCGGCCCGCGGCACGGGCCGGCAAGCGCTGCCGGACATCACGGTGGACGGTGATCCGGATTCCGGCTGCCGGCTTCCGAATCCCTGTGGACAACTCGGGGGCTGTGGACGAAAACGTTCACCCGCACGGGGGGCTATTGGACAAAGAATTGACGAAACGGCCTCACGGAGATGAACCGCCATACCGGCGCGGCCGGATAGCGCGGCATCGGCCACAGCCTCCCCGGGGCAGGTCCGGGCCCCATTCCCGAAGCGGCGGGGGCCGGAGCCGACCCCGAGCAATGTCCTACGGATGCTCTACGGAGAGTGACGAAATGAAGGGTCTGCCCCCGGGTGTCGACACCCCCTGTAGGCGCCGTCGAGGCCGGCCGCCGGATCCTCACGGTCGGCCGTTCAAGCCCTGAAAATGGCCCCGGACGTGCGACGACCCCCGCCGGGGGGGGAGAGCGGGGGTCGTCTATCCACGGCCCGACTCGGGGGGGAGGAGCCGGACCGGGTTAGCACGGTCGCGAACGATCCGTGACTTCCATGGTGT